>CABYZM010000008.1 GCA_902523435.1 uncultured SAR116 cluster alpha proteobacterium | reverse complement strand
TGTTATTAAAGTGATAGAGAAGATGCTTGCCAAATGCTTCAACATTTATACAAAGGTTTTCGTTTATAATGTTCGCGCCGTCTGCAAAGCGACCCTGTGGAGAGGAGATCTTGAGTATTTGATTTGCAAAGATCTGTTGATGATCGCGAGCAGCTCGATGAATAGTGTGGCCTTCTGGCACTGCATACCCCTAATTCTCAGTAATGTTTTTGTCTCTCGTAGTCTTATTTAGATCAAAAATCGGTCTATTTATTCAATTATATCACGTGATATTCGCAGCAAACATTTCTCTCACATTACAGTTTTAATTTTATAACAAGAAGGAGCCTATCATTTTTACCAGTATTTTTAATTATTATCTGATTGTGTTAAATGCAGCACTCATCGGCTTCATGCTGTTTTTTGTAGTTGTCGTTTCTCCAGTAGTTTTCAAAGCTCTATCACAAGATGCAGCGGCTAGGTTCTTGCGAGCGGTGTTTCCACGACTATTCTTGGCTGGTCTTTTTATATCATTAGCAATGGTTATGCTTTCGTTGTTTGACAAAGAACTAGATTTAATTTTGATTTCGTGCGTGATTACAGCGGGGTTTGCAATAAACTATCTTATTCTAACGCCTAAAATTAACAAAGCGCGTGATGCGGTTTTATCGGGAGACGAACAGATGGAAAAGCCGTTCAAAATACTTCATCTGCTTTCTGTTTTGATATTTGTTGTGCAAATTTGTTTGTCCATATTCGTTGTAGTCACAAATACAATGTGATTACCTATTTTTTTGATCCATAGCCGCTAAAGGAATTTATTTTTAGCAGCAGTTCATTACGAATTTAACCGCAACGATCAACTTTAGGTGGTAGCACACCGCGACGTGACTAAAAAAAATCACAGAGACACCAGGATAAATATCAGGCTGGTAAACTGAGGGTCGTTGGTTCAGATCATACCCACATTGCCAAAAACATCGATATATCTATGATGAGAAGTCACTCAATGTTAAATTCTTTTTTGGGTTTTTTATTTTAGCTTTATTTCTGAGGCCAAGATATTACCAAGTGTTTTTGTTTTATTGGGAATTTATACGTAATTATTTGATATTCTTTTGATTTTGGTCAAACTTTAATTCTTCTGATATTGAATGTACTTAAATCAATAATTGATATTAGGCTGGTATGTCGTTATTTCTTTCAAAGATTTTGTATAATGAAGATTGGTTATGACAGAACAGAATTTAAGTTACGAAGAGCTCTTGCAGAAAAATTTTCTGGATACTTGGATCCATTACTTGGAATTCAATATTACCAGACATAGGCGAATGGCAAAACTTGCTGGAACACCGATTAGAGCATTAATTGCGGAAGTAATTTACTGGCACGAACTACTCATTTTGGCCGAAAAAGGGATAGACGAGCCTTTTGAAACTGTTAGAACAGAGATTGCAAAAACTGGCAAGGAAACACTTGAAAGATACTTAGATTCCAAAAAGCTTTCCATAAGCCTGATAAGTAGCATGACGGGGCTTCCTTTTGAGACAATAAGAAGACAGGTCAGGGCAATGGAATTACCTGGATTGCTTCAGCAATCTGAAGTTTATGGATTACTAATTAATAAAGAGTCAGAATTTCACCAAAAAATTGCAGGCGAGTTGGTCAATTTTGAACAGGATCAGATTGTGAAGCTCATTCAAAAGGTCGTCGATTAGAAATATGCTTGTGTATTAGCGAAGTTGGTTACATACACAGTTCTTTCTTAAAAGTTAGCAACACAGCCCTCGACCATTGGCTTTCAGCCGTTGCCTTAAAGTTGGCAAATTTGAAGATTATGATCACTCCAGAGGTAAAATAATGGGATAAGTGAAAAGAATTTTCGTTTAATTAAGACCCTTTTAGTAATTGGGGCAATAACCCTTTTTGCTGTCTTCATAATTCATTGGGCGTCGCTACAAAACTTTAGACAAAACTTTTTCTTTTCTAAAAAGCCATACTTTGAAGCTAAGTTGGTTAATCGTTGTTTGTTGCATGAGAGATTTTTTGCAATTGAAGTATTGGGACAGCCAGAGAAATTTTATTTCCAAAATTCTAAAAGTAAGATTTTTGTTAAAAAAGGAAATAAAGTACGTCTTTCTATAGACAGGAAATATCAAGATTATTTTTATACTCAGAATTATAAGTATATAGGAAAAGATATGTTGTTCATCGCTGAATGTAACTTTGATACTTCTATTCAGCGAGCCTTGACCTCAATAAGAGACACTTTTTCTTCAGACTGATTGCATTTGTTTTTATTTATTGGCTATTTAAAGATTTCAGACATCCAACGGCGAAAATTTAATGGATTATGACTTTGATAAGTTGTCAGCTAATTTCTCTAGGAGATTTCTCAAAGCTGGAGACGTTCTCTTTCGTGAGGGGATACTAACGGTGATGGCTATATTATCGAAACTGGTGAGCTCGAGTTAATAAGAAATGAAGGTGACACAAAAATACGCACTGCAATTTTAGGTGAGGGTGAGGTATTAGGCGTTTGGAAAATATTATTTGCAAATAACGAAAGATATTTCACTGCAAAAGCAATAGTCAAAACGGCTGTAATTGTTATTCCAGAAGCGCACCTTCAGGCAATGCTAGATCAAGCGGACCCGTTCCTTTTGCATTGTTTTCGAAAGTGGCTCGATGTCTCCAGACAATACATGAAAGGCAGCTCTTCTTGATAAAATTTCATACTTTACACTTTTGCGTTCACGTAAATGCATCAATTGATGCAGCGGATGCCAGCCTTTTTTCTGAGTTCGTTTTGCCACTTTATCGTGAAATAACTTGTCTACTAGGGAGTGTGTCTCGCACTCCATTTTAACCCATTTCTAAGATACTCTTTAATTCCACTTGAATTCATTATGGTGCAATGGTGATTAGATAGAGCGCACCCAAAAAATTAGTGCGGTAAGCTATCGTATGAAATTTGAATTTCCTGTCACTCACTAGGCAGGCAAGGTTTTTCGGAAAAGTGATTATGAAAGGCCTTATGAATAGGGGGCACTGTATTAATTGCAATGTTGACAAAGCTCTTGAATCCTTCCACACAGCTTTTACCCTCTAGGAAAAGGAAGGTGTTCATATATGTTAAAAGTTGGATTGTTAGGCGCTGGGCGCATCGGACAGGTTCATGCGGAAGTGGTTGCTGCGCATGAGGGTACCAGGTTAGCGGCGATCTCAGATGTTTATGGACCAGCGGCAGAAGAATTGGCGGCAAAATATCATGCGCAGGTGAGGAGTTCAGATGAAATCATCGCTGACGATGCCATTGATGCGGTTTTAATTGCCACTTCAACTGATACACATTCTGATTTGATCGAAGCAGCAACACAGGCGGGCAAAGCTGTTATGTGTGAAAAGCCTGTTGATTTAAGCTTGGAAAGAGCCAGAGCATGTCTCAAGGCGGTGTCAGCAACAGGTAGGCCTGTGATGATTGGTTTTAATCGCAGATTTGATCCAAGTTTTGCTGCTATTCGGGACAGTCTCGCTGCTGGGCAGATTGGTAAGGCAGAATTGCTGTCTGTTACGTCTTTTGATCCAGCGCCACCGCCGGTCGAGTATATCAAGGTTTCTGGCGGGATGTTCCGCGATATGATGATCCATGATTTTGATATGACCAACTTCATCATGGGTGAGACTCCCGTTTCCATCACTGCCTCTGGGGCCTGTCTAGTTGATCCTGAGATCGGCAGGGCAGGTGACATTGATACAGCTGTTGTGACTCTGTCATATGCAGATGGGAAACTAGCTGTGATTAAAAATAGTCGCCGCGCGGCCTATGGCTATGATCAGCGCTTGGAATTATTGGGGGCGGACGGTTTGCTGCAAGCCCAAAATATGCTGGAAAATAGCGTTGTTAAGTCAACTAGTCAGGGAGTTATCAGTGCCAAGCCAACTTACTTTTTCATAGAGCGCTATATGTCGGCTTACAAAGCGGAATGGGCGGCATTCGTCGCAGCTGTTCAGGAAGGAGATGATATGCCTGTTTCCTTACAAGATGGAGTTCAGGCTCTGGCTATGGCTGAGGCGGCCCAACGTTCTTTTGATTCTTCCAAACCTGTGAGGCTGGCAGATGTCTAAACCGCTTGATCTGATTACTATAGGTCGGTCATCGGTTGACTTATATGGTGGACAGATTGGTGGTCGCCTCGAAGATATGCGAAGCTTTGATAAATACATTGGAGGTAGTCCTACAAATATTGCCTGCGGGACAGCGCGGCTAGGATTGAAGTCAGCCGTGATTACTGCGGTTGGCGATGAACATATGGGCCGGTTCATTCGTGAAGAGTTGGTCCGCGAAGGTGTAAATATCAGAGGCGTAAAAACAGACCCGGACAGGCTGACTGCACTGGTCTTGTTGGGTATTCGTGACAAGGAACAGTTTCCACTTATTTTCTATCGAGAAAATTGTGCGGATATGGGGCTCAATGTTGAGGATATTGACCCTGATTTTATCCAGCAAGCTCGTGCAGTTGTGGCGACAGGCACTCACCTCAGCCACCCGCAAGTTGAAGCGGCAACTTTGAAAGCCTTAACTATCGCGAGAGAAGCCGGACTGAAAACTGCGTTGGATATTGATTACCGACCTAATCTGTGGGGGGGTGGCAGGCCATGGAGATGGTGAAAGCCGTTTTGTTGAATCACAAAAGGTAACTGAAAAGCTGCAATCGACGCTGCACTTGTTTCAATTGATTGTAGGCACAGAAGAAGAATTTCATATTGCCGGTGGCAGCACAGATACAATATCTGCGTTGAAGGCGGTGCGTGCGGTCACAGCCGCTACTTTGGTATGCAAGCGTGGCGCAGCGGGGGCAGTGGTTTTCGAAGACGAAATCGGTGACAGTTTTGATGAAGGCCAGACCGGTCCGGGTTTTGCAATTGAGGTGTTTAATGTGCTGGGCGCAGGTGACGGGTTTATGTCTGGCCTGTTGAAGGGCTGGCTGGACGGAGAGAACTGGCCAACCGCGCTGAAATATGCCAACGCGTGCGGGGCGTTTGCTGTCAGTCGTCATGGGTGTACACCTGCGTACCCGTCGTGGGAGGAGCTCCAGTTTTTCTTCAATTATCAGATCAAACGTCCAGATTTGCGCAATGATGTACTTCTGGAGCAGGTGCATTGGGCTACTAACCGCCATATTGACTGGGCTGAATTAAAGGTTTTTGCTTTTGATCACAGAAGCCAAATGGAAGAGATGCAAGGGGCAACAGCTGAAAAGATCGGCGAGTTTAAATGTTTATGTTTGCAAGCAGCCCTGCAAATTGCTGGTGATAAGAAGGGGTTTGGGATTTTATGCGATGGCCGTTTGGGTCAGGAGGCCCTTTTTACAGCAGCAGACACAGGCTTGTGGGTTGGCCGACCCGCAGAATGGCCAGGTTCGCGGCCGCTGGAAATAGAGCCTGATTTAGGAGCGGATTTTGGTAGGCTTTCCGAGTGGCCACGTGACCAGGTAGTAAAAGCTTTGTGTTTTTGCCATCCAAATGATGACCATGGGCTTTGGAAACAACAAATTCAGACTGTTAAAAGGCTGTTTGAGGCGTGCCGGCGTAACCAGCTTGAGTTTTTGCTTGAAGTCATCCCCTCGAAAGCAGGGGAGATTGACGATATGACAACTGCTTTGGTCATCCAGCGTTTTTATGATGAAAGTATTTTTCCAGACTGGTGGAAGTTGGAGCCATTGTTAACGGCTGCTGCCTGGCGGAATGTGATTGATACGATTGAACGAAATGATGCCCATACGCGCGGGATTGTTATTCTAGGCTTAGGTGAGTCTGAGGAAAAGCTGGCGCAAAGTTTTTCCATAGCCGCAACTTATCCCTTAGTAAAAGGTTTTGCTGTAGGTAGAACCATTTTTGCGGATGTTGCGCAACAATGGTTTCTTGGCGCGAAAACGGATGCTGAAGCCATTGATGAAATGGCAGAAAACTATCAAAAATTATGTGGAATTTGGGATAAAGCCAAGAAAGCTTAAGGCGGGTTAATCAAACTTTCTCCTAGAAACAAGTTTGAAAATTTGGTGATGGCGCCCGCTAATTTTGCGGCGTGTTGGCAACATAAATATATGTTTTTTCTTTTTATTTAGCGGGGATATTTTTGTTGATATAGCCTGCGAAGAGAGTCAAACTCGATAACTGGTTTATCAATTTCATTTTGACTAACCCAATATGAGTTTGTGGTCATTACATTCTATCGAAAGTTAGGTATCATTTCTCATTAGCAAATCAAAGTTGGTGGTAGTTTATGCGTTATTTATTTTTATTAGTGTTGTTATTCAGCGCCTGTACAAAGGTTGATGAAAAGCCAGTTGTAATAGCAGATGCATTGAGTACAAAACAGGTAGAGCTCGCCCCGCCAAAAATGGATGTTCCATTGAAGGCCTTTGAAATTTTGGTCGACTTGGAAGGCATGGAATCCATTCCTTATCAAGATGGAAATGGTCGATCCGTTGGATATGGTTTTGCTATAGCACATTTAACTCCTGAAGAGCTCGCATTGATAGAGAATGTTGAGAATGTCAAAGAAGAGGAAGCCAACGCGGTATTGAAAATAAAGGTTGATAAACTGATCAAAAAAATGGAGAGAGAGATCAAGGGTTGGGAAACAATCGAAGGTGGTAGAAAACTAGCTTTAATCTCAATGGCTTTTCAACTTGGCGTAGAGAATGTTTTAGCAATAAGTCCAAATAAATCAAAAAATTGGCCTCGATTTATTGGTTACGTCAAAGAAGCGGCAGTATCTAAAGGAATGAAGAGAGAAAGCTTATTTAAAAAAGCTGCAGATGAAATGATATTAAATGTGAATTCGAGAGGCCATAAGTTTAAGACATATTGGTATAATATCACTCCGAAAAGAGCCCTGCTAATGAACCAACTTTTGCGAGGGCTATAGAATTGCCGTTTAGCACAAAGTTCTTTGAAACAGAGTTTTAGCATAATGAAATTTATTTTAATCTTATCAACTTTCTTTATGCTTTCTGCATGTGCAACAGAATTTGCAGAGATTAATATTGGCAAGTTCTCATCAGAGCCAACAAATGCAGATGAGACGGCTATCGAAGAAGATATAGTTGAATTGCGTTTTAATGATATGCAATTACGAAAACTGCAAGTTGGGTTGGTATCTCAAGATGTATTGGAAATATTGGGGAAACCTGATGATTCAAGTAAGCAAACTTGTGGAAAAGATGGTTTTTTTTACAAATGTGCTATTTGGAGATACGGCGAAAAAGAAGCTGGTCAGGCAAAGATATTTTTTAACCGTGATTTCAAAAGACTTTACCTCATAAAATTCAACATCGACGAATTAGGTAGCGTTCCGGTGAAGGTCCAGTGATTTACTATAAATGCTAGTTGATTAAATCCAACGTAAATAATTTTGCTGAAAGTTATGTTTAATACTTTCCCCTTACTTTCATAATTTCCATCAGAATTTGATTTGACATTTGAGCAGACATAGATGTTGCTAGCGCTGATATATTGCTCATATTAGCAGCCATTCTGTAAGACCAAAGATTTTTGCCCCCCGGCGCATTAAGTTGAAGGTCGGTCACCGCGTTAGAGCCGCTCACGTCAATTCGCCCTGTAACAACAAAATCTTCAGGTATGGGCGTTGATTGAACAATACTATTTATCCAATCTTTAGCATTCAGATCAACCTCAAGCCGAGCTGTAAGTTCTTTCGCGTAGTGGCCTGCATCGCCGCCAGGGTTGTCAAACGGCACAACGCAAACATATTTTTTGGAACTGTCTCTGGCGCTCGCGTTTAATCCTTTTGAGCTCAGGTTAATGCCGCCAGTACTCCAAATTTCGATAGGGGTTGATATATTTTTAAGTTGATGTGAACCACAATTTTTAAAAGATTTTGCGATGCTTTGGTCAAGACAAATATAAGTAGATGACGAGATAGCCAGTTGTCCGATTTCGGCCACTGATTCCAAGCGTGCCGCAATATTTACTGCATCACCAAATATATCATTTTCCGTATGTTCAACATCTCCAACATGAATTCCAATGCGAAGATTAAAAAATTTGTTTTCGTTCAAAGCTCTTTGGACATGTTGTCCAAATTCTACACACTCGGAGGCGCTATTAAATTCAAGGAGCCAGCCATCACCCAAGCCCTTAATTAGCTTCCCTTTATATTTTTCAAGCAAAGGGCGAAGTATTTGCTCAGAAAATTGTTTGATTTTTTGTAGGGTTCCAGGTTCATCATAACTCATCATTTTCGAGTAACCAGCTACATCAGCTAGCAAGACGGCTCCTAGACGCTTCATTTCGACCTCCTGAGTTATTTGAGTCGTTACTCAGTTTAGAGGCTAAATCATTATTAAGCAAAGAGTCAAAGGCGACTTTCATTTGTGGTCGTGTTGCCAATAACCTTGTTAAATCCGAAGAATTCCAGCTTACACCCTTTGCTTGCTTGTTTAAGCACACATTAGCAGTCGCAGGGTTCTTCGTTAAAAATGCTAATTCGCCAATGAAAACCCCTGGGCCCACTTTAAATGCTTTTCCCCCCTGTTTATTGATGCAGTGCCTTCAAGGATGAAAAACATTTTATCGGGCACTTTTCCACAAGTAGTAATTGTTTCCTCTTTTTCTGCATCGAACCAAGTTGCTATCTTCATAAGCTTTCTGAATTCGCCAGGAGAAAGGGTATAGAATGACCCGTAAAGTTGTTCTTCTTCTTTGGTCATTGAGAATTTGGCTCGATCCGAATAAATTAAAAACATCATTACACAATTGATGATTATGAAAAGGCTATTCCACGAAAGGGCAGACCATAAGGGCTCTGGCAGGAGCAGATAATAAATGACGTAAAATATAGTGCCTATTACGATAAAACCACGAAGTAAAAGCTGATCTCGAACTATAAAACCCATGAGAAATAACAACGCACCAGCATGAACTAAATAATCTAAGCTAAACATCTGTTTTAATTTCCTTTATTAAAAACCGACCAAAAGCTACAACGCAAAGAAATTTTAACAAATTAAATTTTTTAAAAAATTGCTCAATATGAGTAATCTGCTCATGATTTAGGTTAATTTTCAAATTAAATGAGGAGCCAAGAAATGCAAAAACCATGCATAATCTGTGTAGCAATTACGGGCTCATTGCCTCGCAAAGAGATGAACCCGGCTGTACCCATTTCTGTGGCTGAACAGATTGAAAGCACACAAGAAGCCTTTGAAGCTGGGGCCACAATTTGTCATGCGCATGTGCGAAATGATGACGAGAGCCCATCGAGCGATCCAAATAAATTTGCATTACTAAAACAAGGCCTAGAAAAGCATTGTCCAGGCATGATTATTCAGTTTTCAACAGGAGGTAGGTCTGGTGCAGGACGAGAGCGTGGTGGTATGTTACCGCTGAGCCCAGATATGGCTTCGTTGACTGTTGGGTCGAATAACTTCCCTAATCGCGTTTATGAAAATCCACCAGACCTTGTGGATTTTCTGGCAGCTGAAATGAAGCGGTACGAGATTAAGCCAGAGGTAGAGGCTTTTGACCTCTCCCATATTCATCAGGCTGCAGCCATGCGCGCAGATGGACGGCTAAATAGCCCCTTATATGTGCAGTTTGTCATGGGGGTAAAAAATGCTATGCCAGCTGATCGGAATGTATTTGATTATTATATAAAAACGATGGAGCGCCTGCTGCCGGATAGTGAATGGTGCGCAGCTGGCATTGGTCGACATCAGCTGGAGGTTAATGAGTGGTGTATAGCCGCAGGTGGGCATGCTCGCACTGGATTAGAAGATAATATCAGGCTTGATAGACATACGCTCGCTCCGTCAAATGCAGCACTTGTGAAGCGGGTGACAGAGCTATGTGCATGCTATGAACGTCCTGTTGCGACGCCGCAACAAGCCCGTCAGATACTTGGTCTTTCGCAAAAACAGCTCTCTCATTAAGAGTCGTTATTGTTCACTTTTAGCTAGACAGGCTTTATAGTTTGTATAAAGCCAGCCCGCAGAATATCAATACCTGGCTGTTTAGGGTTCAGCTCTAGGAGGACATTTATCTGGCCAGACTCTGATATAATCTGAATTTGTCTGGCCAGCCCTTCGCGAAGAGGGGTCAAATGATGAAGAACACCTTTCGTATAGAGCGCGGCAGCCGAAACAGACAGAGCGGCCAGATGGTCAGTTGAGGGTTGCCAGACTGAACGGATAAAGCTGCGAACACACAAACTGGCCTCTTCTGGGCCGCTGCTGACTAAACACAGATGCGGTACGGACTTGTCTGTAACATCTGCTAGCCCCATAGCCATGCCTGCTTTTATACGGATCGCTTCTAACTGCTGACAGAATTCCTTATTTTGGTTTAGCTGCTGAGCAGTTTTTTGTTCATTCAGGCCAAAATCATCTGCCCGTAAACAGACTACTGGCAGCCCATTGTCCACACATGTGGCCTGAATGCTCTCAAATTCATCCTGCATATGTCCGCTGGGGATAATGCCGCCACATATGGCGCCTGATAGGCCGTGAAGCAGACAAAAGACTGCGGCTGCCGCCCCCTGACCTGTGGAGGCAGTCTCTTCATCCTCATAATCTGGACGCCCGTCTTTTAGCGCGAAAAGCAGATCACATTTATGATTTGTATTGATGATCTTCACGCAGATCTCAGCTTCCTCACCAACCTTTTTGACCAACCCTGTCTCTAATGCAAAAGTGCCTGCCCCCGCCAGAACGGACAGACACGCCTCTGCAGCCCCTTCTGTTGTTACTGCCGGGTAAATAACCTCATAATCAAGGTCAACACCCTCTTCCTCAGACAGGCTGACCAGTACAATCGAATGTGGGGTGTTTTTAGTTTCGCTGATGTTTGAGACGGTTTCGGCAAGTGCGGTGCTAAACTGCTGTGGGTCTGCAGGCAGATCTGCCCGCTTTAGAAAAGCAGCATTTGTCTCATCGCATCTGAACACCTGATAAGGATAAGGGTTCTGTACGTTCATCTGGTTTACCTTCCGCCTGTTAGTCTAGAACGACCTCGCCTTTTGGGGTCTTAAGAACAAAACGCAGGCCAGACTCTCCTTGTCCCACACAAGCAAGATGGTCAACCTTAAGGGCCGTAAGCATAGCTGTCAGGCTGTCGGGGTCAGGGTGGTTTAGCTGAACTTGTTTTAGAGTAATTCCCATATCTTTATGGGCAGTACTGGGATGTGGCCCAGGTGACCATTCAATAAAGGCTGGCAAAAGGCCCCCTTCAGGAAGATGGCCGTCTTTTGGCACAGTTAGGCGCCAGGACCGTTCGCCGCGCACAAAGGTGACAATCTCGCCGAGTTCGACTGGACTGTTTGCAACAAGCTCGTCCAGCCTGTCTGTACTGACAACCCAGCACAAGGCACGCGGCCGCTCAGCCAGTCGTTTCTGTGTTGTGGTAAAATCCAGTGTGAACCAACGTGGGCGGCCGGGATCAGGCGCGTTAGGGTCAATTGCAATTAGCTCAAAAAAGCTCTCATTGCCTGACTGCATCACACAATTGTGCGTACTCATTAGCGTATGTTTGCTGCCATCTGGCACTCGAACGCCTAATGTGGGTTCAAGGGCATCAACCCCAGCATCAAGGCTGATGGCGCCAATCGCAAAATGATCAATTTTATGCATGTTTAGTGATATCCTTAAATTAAGGGGATGAAAGGGGAGTTGCTGGTAAGGGCTTATTCCGGCTGCTCTGTCGGGCCACATTGTTTCACCCAGTCAGAAAAGCCATGTTTCAAATGTGAGGCTTCAAAGCCCATATCCTGCAGTGTTGCGACACTCAATGCTGACCGCCAGCCAGAGGCGCAGTGAAAGACATAATGTTTGCCGTTTTCTCCAAAGATAGGCTTAAAATAGGGGCTTTCCGGGTCAACCCAGAATTCAATCATACCGCGTGGCGCATGATAGCTGCCTGGAATAAAGCCAGTTTTTTGCCGCTCGCGGATATCTCGGATATCTATGATAACAAGGTTCGGGTCATCCAGCTTTGCGATCAGGTCTGCTGTCTCAATTTCATTAATGCGTGCGCGGGCATCACTGACCATTTGTGCAGCTGTTAGCTTTAGTTTTTTCATATTAATAACTTTCATTGCCCTTCTGTTTTTCGTCTGCAGGCTCATCAGCCTGGCGCAGACGTTCTCTGTGAACGGTATAAAGGCCTGAAGCAATAATGATAGCCGCGCCGATGAAAGTAAATATGTCTGGGATATCCGCAAACAGAATCAAGCCATAAATTGTGCCCCAGATCAGAATTGTATACTGCACCGGTGCAACCAGGCTGGCATGTGCAATTTGTAGGGCTTTGATAACCATGAATTCGGCCAGCCCGGCCAGCAGGGCCATTAAAGTCAGCAGGATAAGCTGCTGATTGGTCTGCGGGGTTATCCATACAAAATATGCGGGCACAGACAGCATTGCCGAGCTTACAAGGGCTGTATAGGCAACTGTTGTATAAACGTTGTCGCTGTTGCTTAACAGGCGCGAAATAATTTGCCTGCCGGCAAATAAGATAGCGGCCAAAAACACTAGTAGCAAGGCAGGGTGAAAGTTTTCAAAGCCTGGGCGTATAACAATAACTGTACCTGCAAAACCGGCAATGATTGCGCTCCATCTATGCAGCCCTACTTTTTCTGCCAGTAAAACTGCGCTCATTATGGTAACAACAAGGGGGGCAATAAAGGTCACGGTAATGGCATCAGCCAAAGGTACCTGACTGATCGCGATAATGAATAATGTGGCAGACCCTGCTGCCAGAATTCCCCGTCCCAGTTGCAGAACAGGATGAGTTGTAATGAAGATACGAAGGCCATACATCCCCAGCAAAAGACAGGTGCCAAAGACCAGCCCAAGCTGTCTTATCCAGACAATCTGAAAAGGGTGCAAACTGTCTGTTAGAAATTTTGCTAGCGCATCTACAGCTGAAAACAGAAACATGCCGACGGTCATGAAAAACAGTCCTTTAAAGTTATCTGAACCTGTTGGCTGGCTGACCTGCTCTGATAATGGCGATTGGCGTCTATTGATGTGTTTGTATTCCCATAAGTTTGAGAGGTCATAAAAGCCGCGTGACAGACCATCAGCATGCTGCAGGACTTTAGTGTTTCTGTTTCTTTTCCTTGGGTCAAATAAATTTAGCAGAGAAAAGGCAGGTGACTTTGCTGCTGAATAGTTTATTTCAACAGAGGGAATGAGTGATAGGATAGCCTTGCTATGGGAATGATGGTCACCAAAAAACAAAGCTCCGCGCATTTGGTGTGGTTCAAGCGGGATTTGCGGCTGTCTGATCATAAGCCATTGCTGGCCGCAGCCAGAACAGGTCTGCCGGTTCTGCCACTCTATGTGGTTGAAACTGATTACTGGGCTCAGCCTTTTGCGTCCCGCCGGCAATGGGCTTTTATCCGAGATTGTCTGCACGAGCTGCGGGATCATACCGCCCGTTGTGGTCAGCCCTTATGTATCAGAACGGGGTCTGTGACAGATGTGCTGTCTAATTTAGCGGAAAGATATGAAATTTTAGCGATTCACGCTCATCAGGAAACAGGAAACAGCTGGACTTATGCTCGGGATAGGCAGGTTGCTGACTGGTGCCGTTCCAGACATATCCCCTTATGTGACTATCCGTTTAACGGTATAGTCAGAGGCCTGTCTAGCAGAGATAAGTGGTCTGCGGTGCGGGCTCGTCGGATGGCTGACGATGTGTTATCTCCGCCAACTAGTCTTACGCCCGTTCAGGGGCTTGACCCAGGTCAAATCCCTCCAAAATCAGACCCTTTGTTTGGCGCAGCCCTTACCGGTGATGTTCAGCCAGGTGGCCGGCAGGCAGCTACAGATCTTCTGCGCAGTTTTCTGACTAGCAGGGCTCGCACTTACCAGCACGGTATGTCTGCGCCACAATCTGCCAGCAAAGTCTGTTCGCGCCTGTCCCCTCATATCAGCTTTGGGACACTGTCTGTCCGTGAAGTTGAAAAGGCAGTCGCCGAAAGGCGTGCCCAGCTCGGCTCACAAGATCAGATGTTTAAGCGCAGCCTATCCAGTTTCTCATCTCGGCTGGTCTGGCGTTGTCATTTCATGCAGAAGCTGGAAGACCAGCCTGATTTGGATAGGGTGTGCATGCACCGTGGCTTTGAAGGTTTGCGAGAACCGTTTCATAATTCTGAATTTTTACAGGCCTGGTGTCAGGGGCAAACGGGCTATCCATTTGTTGATGCCTGTATGCGCTCACTTAATCAGACGGGCTGGCTGAATTTTCGGATGCGAGCTATGTTAGTCAGCTTTGCTGCATACCATCTGTGGCTGGACTGGCGTCAGTTTGGCCCGCATCTGGCTCGCCAATTCACAGATTATGAGCCAGGCATACATTACAGCCAGCTGCAAATGCAGTCAGGGGTGACAGGAATTAACACCTTGCGAATCTACAACCCTGTCAAACAATCCTATGATCAGGACCCTGAAGGCAAATTTATCCGAAAATGGGTGCCAGAGCTGGCAGATGTCAACCTGCAATGGCTGCATGAACCGTGGAAAATATCATCTGAGCTAAACCATCATGCGGCAAATCCATTGGGAAAGCATTATCCCTTTCCTCTTGTCATTAACGAAACAGCAATGAAACAGGCTCGCGCCCGGATGAGAGACGCCCGGAATGTAGATGGTTTTGCGGATATCGCCCGTCAGGTCTATGCTCGTCTAGGTAGCCGAAATAGACCGGTCAGGAAGCATACTAAAGCTCAAGACAGGCAGCTGTCCCTATTTCGCTAGATCAGCCGGCCTATTCCTTCTTAGTCAGAAGGAAAGTTCCAATATCGTAAATTGCAAGGGCAATTTCTGATTCCAGCGGGAAAGATAGCACGCCCATAACGCTGTAGCCCAGCACTAACGGGACAACATAGAACCTGATCATATAGAAGAACCACGCCACATAAAGCGGGTGCAGCTTATCCAACAGAAAGCCAGGTGTGATGGGCCTAAACAGGAAAATTACTGGATTGGTGAATTTCACAAACACTTTCATAAAGAAGAAATCAGATGTCTCATGCATGAAGATGGACATCCCAAATCGGCCTATCAGGGTCCACATGATCATACCCAAAAGGTAGTCAACAATGATAATGAACAAAGGAAATTGTGCGCTCATCTTGGTTCTTTTTAAACTAAGTGGATTATATGTTAATCAATTTTAAACAGCGACTTGTTTGGTTTAGAAAACGGAGCGGGATTGCCCGCTCCGTATAAGATTTTTCATCGGGTCAACTGTCAAAGACAAAAGGCCCAAATTTTTTGCAAAGAGATCACTGTTGCACGATAGTCTTTCCACTAGGTACGCGGATTTCTTCGACCATCTTTTGCGTCTCTGCATCTGGCTCTTCAGTCATCAGGCTGACAACAACCATAAGAACTAAGCTCACGGGCATGCCGATCATACCAAAACGCAGACCGTCAATGCCAGCCCATGGCGTCATTCCACCGAACTGAACCATATACAGATACCAAGCGCCGGCAGCAAAGCCACCGATCATGCCAGCAATAGCACCAGCACGGTTTGCACGTTTCCACCAGACACCAAGGACAAGCGGGAAGAACAGACCTGAATTGGCAAAACAGAAGGCCCAGGCGACTGCACCAAGAATTCCTGTCAGTTTCATCGAGGCTACAAATGCACCGGCTGCGCCTATAACCACCAGCATAATGCGGGCAACTACGAGACGAGTCTTTGTATCTGCTTTAGGGTCGATGATCTTGTAATACAGATCATGTGACAATGCGTTTGCGATAGCCAGGAGCAAACCATCAGCAGTTGACATCGCGGCTGCCAGACCACCAGCGGCCACCAAACCTGAAATCACATAGGGCAGACCGGCCATTTCCGGTGTTGCCAGCACAACGATATCGCCGCGCATGAAGAATTCATTGATTTGTACAATGCCGTCACCGTTGCCATCAACAACCTTCAAGAAGCCAACATTGCTCCACTGCTGAATCCACTCCAGATTGGAGACTTCAGCAACAGATTTACCAATGATGCTTGTCGCAACATTTGGGTCAAGCAGAGACAGTTTGGTAAATGTAGCAAGAGCAGGGGCTGTCAGATACAACAAGCAAATAAACAGCAGTGAATAGCCAACAGACTGACGAGCAGCTTTCACAGAAGAGGTTGTGAAGTAACGCATCAGAACGTGTGGTAGAGACGCTGTACCAGCCATCATACACAGAACAAGTGTGAAGAACTTCCACTTTGCCATCAAAGAATCGCTAGCATCATTAATGCCAACTTTCAGTGCAGCCAGTTTGCCAGCTTCAGCTTGAGCTTCAGCAGTTGGCATCATAGATCCCACACCCAGCAAGGCTTCCAGTTCTTGAACGCGTTCAACCGCGCCAAACTGAGCGAAATGCGGGATAAGTCCATAGCCAAGCTTGTTTGACATCCAGAACACAGGGATCAGATAGGCAATGATAAGCACGATATACTGGGCTACCTGAGTCCAGGTAACCGCTCGCATACCGCCAAGCATTGAACAGAACAGAATACCTGCAAGACCGATCCAAACACCAAGTTCAAACGGAATTTGCAGAGCACGTGCTGCAACAGTACCTGTGCCGTTAATCTGAGCTGTCACATATGTGAATGAGGCCACCACAAGGATAACCACAGCACAGAAACGGGCAAGGTTGCCACCGTAACGGGTACCAATGAAGTCAGGCACAGTATAACAACCGAATTTCCGCAAATATGGCGCAATCAGTGACGCCACCAGCACGTAACCACCTGTCCAACCAACCAGGAACGCCATGTATGGGTAACCTTTGAGGTAAATACCCCCGGCCATCGCAATAAATGACGCACCTGACATCCAGTCAGCGGCTGTTGCCATGCCATTATAAACAGCAGGAACCTCTCGGCCAGCTACATAATATTGGTTGGATTCCATGGTCCGGGATAAGACCCCAATCATGGCATAAATACCTACGGTGAAAGCCACAAAAAGCCAGCCGATAACGGTGTTTGACACCCCAGCTGCCTCAAAAATGGCCATCAGAATTACAAAACCTAGAAAGCCGAGTGTATATAAACCATACACCCGCCCCAGATTTTGGATGAATCCACCATCTAGTTTAATCATTTACGCCCCCTTACTTTTCGCCGAAGCCAAATTCTTCGTCAATTTGGTTTTGGCGACTGGCAAACCAGAACACCAGCACAGCAAAGGCTACTTGTGAGCCCATGCCCGCCATGAAATAGGCTCCTGGAAAGGCATCTGAATTTAAGCCTTCCCCGAACCAATGGATGACAAAAGATATAATCGCCCAGATGACGAGCGTGGTCGTCGTAAGCGATTTGGTTTTTGTCCAATGCTCATTTTGTTTTGAAGACATAATTCCCCCTCAAAAGCTTGTTGCTATTAATATTTAGGGAGTTTGTTGTACATGAGAAAGATGCAGATTCTGCTCAAGAACCTGCAAAATTTCGTCTTTACAATTTCCCCCCTAAAGACGTTGCGTTATAATATGCTGAAAAAGCACATTAGTCAAAAAAACACAGAAATTTGGGGTAATAGGTGATAAAAGGTCTCTTTTCTGCGCTGAGAAATAAGTTGGGATTTGCACCTCGCCCAGTTTTAAATTCGCTAACTGGACTGACTGACTTTACCGCTCGGCAAGCCGCTTATGTTAGCCAGGTTACGTTGTTTGGCTATATAAAAACACGGGCAGGCACAAGCTGGCCGAAATTATTTGAAGATGACACTTATCTTGTCTCTTTGCGGACAGCCCGCTCACATTTCTTTGCTGCCTGTGTAGCTGATCTGGCCTTATTTTTTGCCGCCCGCATGTTTATTGGCGCGCGTCTGTCTGCATTGCAGGCCGAAAAGCTCGCTATCTACCTCGCAGAAGCTGCGCTGTTGCATCATCACGATGAGGATATTGATTCCACTGCTTTTGATGCTGTTATTGTTCGTACACGTCAACGCGCAGCAGTGATGGCCTGGGAAGAGGCCGCCACATCGGCTCTCGCTTTTGTATCGAGTGCGGATGCCTTCATGCGGTGGGCTCCCGTTACAGATGAATTTAAAGCTCTAGATGAAGAAATTATGCGGAATTCCCTGCATTTGCGATGGATTGGTATAAGACGGGATGTAAAAGAAACCTTGAATGTTCAGGAGGTCTTGGCAGATAGTAAAATGTTAATGAAGTAATGATACAGAGACACGCCCTCAGGCATTCATATGTCACTGTGGTAAAAGGATAACATGAAATGGCTGAAATCTGGCGGCTGGGTGTTGATATTGGTGGGACATTTACCGACTTGGTATTGGAAAGCAGTAAAGGTGTGCAGGCTTCGACCAAGGTCCTAACAACTTATAATACACCAGAAGACGCCATCATTACTGGTCTGCAGACTGTCTGTAAACAAGTCACTATCCAGCCTGATAAAATCAGCCAGATTATTCATGGCACAACATTGGCTACCAACGCGCTTATCGAACGCCGTGGAGCAAAAACAGCCCTGATCACTACCCAAGGCTTTCGTGATGTGATTGAAATGCGCACAGAGAGCCGGTTTGAACAATATGATTTGAATCTTACCTTGCCTGCCCCTTTACTGACCCGTGATCATCGTTATGTGGTACATGAGCGGATGGACGCAAATGGCAAAATTCTAATTCCTCTACAAAAGGCTGAAATTGATGCGTTAGCGGAGAGGTTGGTCCAATTCGGCTATGACAGTATTGCTGTTGGCCTGTTGCATTCCTATGCAAATGATAGCCATGAGAAAATGATAGGCAGGGCACTTGCCGATCGTCTGCCTGATGTGATGATTTCTCTCTCCAGTGAGGTCTCTCCGCAGATGCGTGAATATGAACGGTTCAATACAACGATTGCGAATGCGTACATTAAGCCCCTGATGAAAAGCTATTTAAGCCGGCTCAAAGGGCGGTTGGCAAAAGAAGGGGCTTACTGCCCTGTCTTTCTTATGCATTCAGGCGGTGGAATTATTAGCTTAGAAAATGCAGCTGAATTTCCGGTGCGTCTTGTTGAATCAGGCCCTGCTGGCGGCGCTGTATTTGCTGCACATATTGCCGTTAGCCATGGACTCGATAGGGCGCTGTCCTTTGACATGGGGGGTACAACAGCCAAGATTTGTCTGGTCAAGGATCACACCCCGAAGACTGCCCGGACATTTGAAGTTGCCCGTACCTACAGATTTAAGAAAGGCTCTGGCATGCCGATTTCAATTCCGGTGATCGATATGGTTGAAATTGGCGCAGGCGGCGGGTCGCTGGCTCATGTTGATTCATTAGAACAGATTAGGGTAGGGCCTGAAAGTGCAGGCTCGCAGCCCGGGCCAGCCTGCTATGGACGAGGGGGGACAGCTCCTACAGTAACAGATTCCGATTTGATTTTGGGTAAGCTTGATCCGGCCGGATTTGCTGCTGGTAGTATCCCTCTTTACACTGAGCGCGCCACACAGGCCCTTGATATTCATATTGGTTCGAAACTGGATATGGAAGCGGTGGAAGCCGCTTGGGGTGTGGCAGAGATGGTCGATGAAAATATGGCTAATGCTGCGCGCGTGCATGCTGTTGAAAATGGTGAGGATTTATCAGAATATACGATGATCGCCTTTGGTGGGGCAGCCCCACTTCATGCAGCACGTTTGTGTGAGAAGCTAGGTATACGCCGCTGTCTTATTCCGCAAGGCGCAGGTGTGGGGTCCGCCATTGGTTTTTTGCGGGCCCCATTCAGTTTTGAAGCTAATAATTCAGTGTTTATGCAACTGTCTTCATTTGATCCAGTGAGAGTAAAGCAATTATTTGCCGATATGGAAAAGGAAGCCTCAGCCTTTGTGCGCAGTTGCGATCAAGATGCTAATATCAAAACAGAATATAAAGTTTACATGCGCTATGCAGGACAAGGCTGGGAAATTCCTGTGCCGCTGACCGTCCAGCACATCACAAAGCCTGATACGGCTGACTACAAAGCTTGTTTTGAGCGGGAATATGAACAGCTTTTTGCTAGAACAGTTGCGGGTATGGAAATTGAAATCACAGTGTGGTCAGTCAATGCTTATACTGAACCGCCAGAAGTTCGCCCTGTCCAGAAACAAGGTCATCAGAGAACCCTAGAGACAACAAATACCCGTCCCCTTTTTGATCCTGCGAAGTCCACTTTTGTGAATGCCACAGTTGCGCAAAGAGACGCAGTGAAAGACGCAACACAGATTATCGGCCCTGCAATGCTCACGGAGGATGAGACCACAATTATTGTCCCTTCGAGCCGCAATGCAGTAGCTTGCGGTGATGGGACTATCGTTGTATTCGCCAAACTGGATGGAGGTCAAACATGAGCAGACCCCAAAAGATGAAAAATGCCAGAAAAAAGATATCACCAGTTGCCCTTCAGGTGATGTGGAATAGGCTGATTTCAGTGGTTGAGGAACAGGCACAGGCCCTGGTCAGAACGGCTTTTTCAACTTCCGTGCGAGAGGCAGGAGATCTATCTGCTGGGGTGTATAATGAAACAGGCGAGATGCTGGCACAGGCGGTCACAGGCACCCCAGGCCATGTGAATGCAATGGCTGATGCTGTTGGTCATTTCATCAGGGTTATTGGCCGCAGCAACATGGCAGAAGGTGACGTCTACATCACGAACGATCCGTGGTTAGGCACCGGTCATCTGCATGATATCACTCTCGTGACACCCTCTTTCCGGGAGGGGCAATTGGTTGGTTTCTTTGCCTGTACCGCGCACATTGTCGATATTGGTGGGCGTGGTTTTGGGGCTGATGCAAATTCAATTTATGAGGAAGGCCTTTACATCCCCATCATGAAGCTTGCAAACAAGGGCTGTTTTGATGGGACCCTGCAAACTATCATCAGGGCGAATGTGCGTGAACCTGACCAGCTGATTGGCGATATTTATGCGCTGTCTAATTGTAATGAGATTGGCCATCGTCGTCTGATGGATATGATGACTGAGTTTGAATTGGATAATCTTTCATCAATATCTGATTTTATTCTGCAGCGGTCACGCCGAGCTACTCTTGAACGAATTAATGCATTAGAGCCGGGACAGGCATCGGGTCATATGCGCATAGATGGGTTTTCTACACCAGTTGATTTGAATGTGACTGTTTCCATTGAAACGGATCGCATCTTGTGTGACTGGGAAGGCACATCTAGGCTTGATAAAAAGGGTATAAACGTACCTTTGGTTTATACCAAAGCCTATGCGTGCTACGCGCTCAAATGCGCGATTGCGCCAGATATTCCGAATAATGCAGCCTCGCTTGCACCGTTTGAAATTACCGCACCTGAAAACTCCATTGTGCATGCGCTTCATCCTGCTCCTGTTGCGCTGCGTCACGTGATCGGCCATTTTGTGCCGGATACGGTTTATGATGCACTAGACAAGCTGTTGCCGGATCTTTTGCCAGCTGAAGGGGCAGGGTGTTTATGCAATTTTCAGGTGAGCCTGCGCCCTCGCTCAGACAAAGCCGCGCCTTCTGATGCAATACGTGCAGAGGTTCTGATGTTCAATTCTGGCGGGTCAGGCGCACGGCCCAACCTTGACGGGATGAACGCTACAGCCTTTCCCTCTGGTGTGATGACCATGCCGGTTGAAGCGACTGAGCAGGTTGGTCCAGTAATAATCTGGCGCAAAGAGCTGCGTCCCGATAGCGGCGGTCCAGGTCAGTATCGAGGGGGTCTTGGCCAATTTATGGAAGTTGGGGTGCAGGCTGGGCATGAATTTGACCTTCAGGCCATGTTTGACCGTGTCCAGCATCCGGCCCGCGGACGGCGTGGTGGTTCGGCGGGTGCGCCAACAACAATCCAACAGGATAACGGCACCGCTATGCGAGGAAAGGGTAAACAGTTTATCCCCCCGGGTCGGACGGTAAAGATGGCTTTTCCTGGTGGTGGTGGCTATGGCAATCCTAGAGCGCGTGATATGGATGCGGTAAGACATGATTTAATCGGTGGTTACATTACAGCTGAAAAAGCAGCGCAGATCTATGGACTTGATAAAGAAGAGATTGTGGCCATTCTAGCAGATGCCAACGCGGTTGATATTTAGCAGGTCAAAATAACCAATTATCAGAGAGATGTGGCATGGGCGTTGCCAAAGACTGTCTTAAAATCGTTGTGACTTCTGCTGTTGCGTTGACAGCAGGTTTTATATGCGAATCTGTTGGGGTTCCAGCACCTTATTTGATGGGCAGTTTATTTGGTGTATGGATGGTTGGCGGCTCTCTACCTGCAGTACAGCCATATCTAGGGATTGCTCGCTGGTTTCATGTGCCAGTTGTAATGGGGCTCTCTGTTCTAATAGGGACCAGCTTCAATCCTGAGCTAATCGCCCACATTAACGGTTGGGCGGCAACCCTTGGGGTGATGTTGGTTACAACAGCTATTGCCACGATAGTAGGTATGTTTTGGCTGGTCCGCATTAGACACTATCCAATAACTGAGGCGTTTTTGAGTTCAGTTCCTGGGGGACAGGCTGAAATTCTAATGATTGCTCGTGAACATACAGAAAAAGACTATGTTGTGGCCTTGTTTCATCTAGTGCGTGTTGTGTTAGTTTTTTGCTCAACACCGCTGCTTTTGGCTGCTTCTCAGGGTCATTTAGCTGTTGCGCAGTCGAATTTTGTTTTGCATCAGATGCCGACCTTTCTCTCACTTCCGTTGTGGGTTCTGTCTATGTTTTTGATGACTGCTTTGGTTGGCTATCTGATCGCACGGCTTTTGCACATGCCTATGCCACATCTGCTCGGTCCTTTATGTCTTAGTATTGTGCTACATGTAACTGGTGCGCTTGATATACCCCGCATTTCTGAGTTTGTAATTCTTGCACAGGTTGCGATTGGTGGGGCTATAGGCGCGCGCTTGGCTCAAGTCCAGTTCCGCGAGCTATATAGCTATATTGCTGATGCGGTAGTCAGCGCAGTGATTATGTTAGTGGTTTATGCTATTTCTGCTTTGTTTTTGAACGCTCTGTTTGGTCTTGACCTCCTCAAATTATGGTTGGCTTTTGTGCCAGGCGGGCTTTATGAGGTTACGTTGCTGGCTCTGCTATTTGGTTTTGACGTTGCCTTTGTTGCTGTGCATCATACAATAAGGATCATGTTCATCATTCTGTCGCTTCCAGTATTAATTCCAACACTGAAACGACTAATTCGTCCAAATGGTTGATGGCTAGAGACAAGTGATGATAAGGAAAACTATATCCTTAGCGGAGGGTTATTACACAGGAGGTTGTTATGAGATTGAACGCAGACCAGCGTGCTGAATTTGACCGAGAAGGTTATCTGTTTTTTCCAGGCCTGTTTACCCCTGAAGAAGCCAATTTACTGAAAGCGGAAGCGGATAATGTCTATGCCCTTCAGCGTGAAGAGGTATGGCGGGAAACATCAGGTGTCGCTCGGACAGCTTTTGCCGCGCACACCTATAATGAGGGGTTTCGGCGACTTGGCGCGCATCCACGCTTGATAGAGCCAGTATCTGATCTTTTAGAAGGCGATGTTTACATGCATCAGTTCAAGGTCAATGCCAAAGCCGCTTTTGACGGTGATGTCTGGCAATGGCATCAGGATTATGGCACCTGGAAGCGTGATGATGAGATGCCAGAGCCTCGGGCAATGAATATTGCTGTGTTTCTAGATGATGTTACCGCGGCTAATGGACCCTTGTTATTCATTCCTGGCAGCCATAAAATTGGGGTAATCGATGCCGGCCACGATCTGAGCACCACTAGTTATCCGTTATGGACACTGGATCGCGATAAAGTCAGCGAGCTAGCTGAGCGGGGCGGTTGTGTTGCTCCTACAGGTCCGGCAGGTAGTATGCTGATGTTTTCTTCGCTGCTGGTGCATGCCAGTCCAGCGAATATTTCGCCTTTTGACCGAACCATTGTCTATCTCTCTTTATGTCACGTCGATAATCATATTCGTGCCTTTAACCGTAAGGAATGGATTGCGCACCGTGATTTTACGCCGATCATGTCGCTGCCAGATAATTGCCTTGATGAATTGGTTGCCGCGCGTCAGGCTGCTGAATAAGAACGGTCCGGATATGAATTGATGTATCTGTATCCTGAACTTCTTCGCCGGGCAGAGGCTGAAAAGCCGGTTCGTGTTGGCCTGATCGGGGCAGGAAAATTTGGCTCAATGTTTTTATCGCAAGTGCCCACAACGCCCGGGTTGGTGGTCAGTTATATTACCGATCTTCACCCCGATAACGCTAAGGCGGCCTGCCGCGCGACAGGATGGGCAACTGAGCAGGTTGATGCAGTTCATTTTACTGATGATGCTGAAACGATGATGCGGAGTGGGACAGTCGATGTAGTGGTTGAAGCTACCGGCAACCCTGTTGCTGGGATTTATCATGCGCAGATGGCGATCAGTCATGGTCTACATATTGTGATGGTAAATGTGGAAGCTGATGTTTTAGCGGGGGCCGAACTGGCCCGTCGTGCGCGCTCTGCTGGTACAGTGTATTCAATGGCTTATGGTGACCAGCCAGCCTTAACAGTAGAGCTTGTGGATTGGGCACGTTCCTGCGGTTTTGAAGTGGTTGCAGCTGGGAAAGGTACAAAATATCTGCCCGCCTATCATTATGCTACCCCGGATACAGTGTGGGATTTTTATGGGCTAACCGCTCAGCAGGCGGCTGACGCTGGGATGAATAGTCAGATGTTCAACAGCTTTCTCGATGGCACCAAATCTGCGCTTGAAATGGCAGCAATTGCCAATGCCACAGGTCTGTCCTGTCCAGGAGATGGATTGCGGTTTCCAGCAGCGGGCATGGATGACCTAGCACATATTCTGCGACCAGTAGATGCTGGCGGTGTGTTAGATGAACCTGGTCAGGTTGAAGTTGTCTCGTCATTAGAACGTGATGGCCGGCCGGTTTTCAAGGATTTGCGCTGGGGAGTTTATGTGGTGGTTAAAGCGCCGAATGATTATGCTGCCGCCTGTTTTCAGCAATATGGGATGAATACAGACAGCTCTGGTCAATATTCAGCCATGTATAAGCCGTTTCACCTGATTGGACTTGAGCTGAACATATCAGTTCTAACCGCTGCCCTGTGCGGCCAGCCCACAGGCACAACACAGCAATTCACAGGTGATGTGGTGGCCATAGCCAAACGTGATATTCGTGCTGGCGAGGTGCTGGATGGTGAAGGCGGCTATACTGTGTGGGGCAAGCTTTATCCGGCAGCTAAGTCTGTTGCAGAAAATGCGCTGCCGATTGGTCTTGCTCATCAGGTCAAACTAACCTCTGATATTCGTGCTGGCCATACAATCTGTTGGTCTGATGTGGCCATCGATAAGGACAATTCGGCTGTCCAGATGCGCCTTGCTCAACAAAATCAGCTAGCTTAGTAAAATCAGCCGCGCAAAAGAAACTTGTATTTCGTTCAGCTTTAACTTGCTAACGTTAAAAATTCTGTTAGCGTGTCTTCAATTCTGTGAGAAAGCCCAACTTTTTGAGGAAAATAACGCCAAGCGGCATTTCGGGTTACTATGACACTAGAAGTCGTTTTTGACGTCATCCAGATCATTTTTGCTGATATTGTTTTATCGGGAGATAACGCGCTTGTGATTGGCATGGCTGCGGCTGGCCTATCTGCCAAATTGCGCAAACGTGCAATTTTCATTGGCATGGCTTTGGCAGCTGGCCTGCGAATTTTGTTTGCTATCACCGCAACATATCTTCTGGCGATTAAGGGCATTTTAATTGTAGGTTCTGTGCTTCTGGCCTGGGTATGTTGGCGGTTTTATAATGACCTAAAGGAATTTAATGGTCCGTCTGTACTGAATGTAACTGAAGAAGCAGAACAGGGAACAGAGAAGACAGAACCTTCTGAGGGGGTCGATGACAGTAAATTTAGCCGCGCATTGTTGACCATTCTTATGGCAGATGTTTCGATGTCGATCGACAATATTGTAGCGGTGGCGGCGATCGCGCGGGACAACACAACCTTGCTTGTTTTTGGTCTGGCGCTAGCGATTGCTTTCATGGCCTTTTTTGCCTCAATGATTATGCGAATCATGCTAAAATACAGGTGGCTATCCTGGCTGGGGTTGGTGTTGCTAGTCTATTTAACAGTAATGATGCTTCATGATGGTCTTGTTGATCTGAGTGTCATTAGTAGCTTTTTTGCATAAATTATGTAGGATTACCGTGAAAATTTAAGACTTTTAAAATTGGCTGAATGTATATGTGGGGGCTAAAAAACTATGACTGTTACCTATCTGAAAAAAGCGGATAAGACACCGCAAACTGGCACTGATGAGACTCAGGCGATTGTGAGCGAAATGCTGTCCCGTATTGAGGATGAGGGTGAAGATGCGGTCCGCGCTTATGCTGAAAAGTTGGATAACTTTACTGGTGACGTGATTGTCTCAAAAGAGCAAATTGCTGCTGCTGCAGAAAAGGTGTCTGAGCAGCTCAAAGCTGATATCCAGTTCTCGTATGATCGAGTTACAAAATTTGCACAGGCCCAGAAAGTTTCCATAACAGAATTTGAAACTGAATTGTCCCCCGGCCTATGGGCAGGACAGAAATTGATCCCAATAGAAACCGCTGGCTGTTATGTGCCGGGCGGGCGTTATGCACATGTAGCTTCTGCTATTATGTCTGTCGCCACAGCAAAAGTGGCTGGTGTCGAAAATGTGATTGCCTGTTCTGCACCAAATGGTAATGACGGTCCACATCCAGCAATTTTATATGCCATGCACTTAAGTGGGGCGGACACAATTCTTTCTCTAGGAGGAGTTCAAGCTATTGCTAGTATGGCCTTTGGCCTGTTCACAGGTAATAAGGCTCGGATCCTAGTTGGCCCTGGCAACCGATTTGTGGCCGAAGCTAAGCGTATGCTTTATGGGCGGGTTGGAATTGACATGTTTGCTGGTCCTACTGAAATTGCGATTATTGCTGATGAAACAGCAGATGCGCAGATAGTAGCAGAGGATCTTGTGAGTCAGGCTGAACATGGCCCAGATTCTCCTGCTTGGTTGTTTACCACCTCACGTGAACTTGCAGATAAAGTGACTGACCTAATGCCTAGCCTAATAGAGGCTTTACCAGAAACAGCTCGTAATGCGGCCACCTCCGCCTGGCGCGATTATGGAGAGATCATCTTGTGTGACACAGATGAAGAAATGGCAGGGGTGTCTGATGAGTATGCAGCTGAGCATCTTCAGGTACACACTGGTTCAGACAGCTGGTTCACAGGTAGGCTGAAAAATTATGGCTCGTTATTTGTGGGTGAGGAAACAACGGTAGCCTATGGTGATAAATGTTCTGGTACGAATCATATTTTGCCGACTAAGGGTGCCGCTCACTACACAGGGGGCCTGTCTGTTCATAAATATATGAAAATTGTGACCACTCAGCGTATGACGCGGGAAGCCAACCGTGAAGTAGCCCCGGCCTCTGCACGGATATCGCGTCTTGAAGGGATGGAAGCCCATGCCCGCTCGTCTGATGTGCGGTTACGGAAATATTTTCCAAACGAAAATTTCTAAGGTATGCCCTAGACAGTTGTGCAATATTTAAATGAGGGCACAAAATGAAAGCAGTTGTATACACAGGCGATAACAGCGCAGAATACACAGATGTGGATAGCCCTGTTGTGCAGGATGGACAGACCAGAGTTGCTCTATCTTTTTGTGGAATTTGCGGATCTGACATGCATGCTTGGCATGGACATGATGAAAGACGGATCCCTCCGCTTGTGCTGGGACACGAAGCTGTTGGTCGGGCCAAAGATGGCCCCTATGAAGGCCATTTAGTCGCTATCAACCCGCTGATGCGATGCAGGACTTGTCCGTCGTGTCAAACAGGAGATGAACATCTTTGTGCTTCGCGTGAGCTAATTGGTATGCGGGTTCCCGGGGCGTTTGCTGAAGAAGTTGCTATTGACAACGCAAATCTGACGGTTCTGCCTGAGGATGTTTCGCTTAGCGATGTGGCATTAGCTGAACCGCTGGCTTGCGCCTTGCACACGGTTCATCTTGGCAAGGCGGCGCTGTCTGTCCCGCTACCAGACTCGCGTTTGGTTATTTTGGGTGGCGGCGCGATTGGTTTGCTCTGCGCTCTTTCCGCACAATATTATGACTGTAGAAAAATTTTAATTGCGGAAACCAACCCGGTTAGGCGTAAGATTCTGGAACAAATTACGCAAGCGACAACCTATAATCCGTTAGAGGGTGTGCCAGAAGCCGCACAGAATTGTGATTTGATTATTGATGCAGTTGGTTCTGCGGCCACACGGAGTGCATCATCTGCTTTGGTGAGACCTGGCGGATTGATTGTTCATATCGGTCTGCAGGATAATCTTGATGGGCTGGATACTCGACGCATAACTCTGCAGGAAATCACTTTTCAGGGCAGCTATTGTTACCGGGACAGTGACTTTGCACTGGCAGTTGACCTGCTTGTCAACAAAACCATAACAGGGGCGGGTTGGACAGAGGTGCGGGCGATGGCGGATGGTCCACAGGCATTTATAGATATTGATGAAGGTCGTGCTGGGCCAAAAATCATTCTTAATACAGTTCCTTGAATAAGGGTCTATTTGCCAGACTCAAACACGGAGGCAAAGGCCTGTTCAGGCCGCCGGCGCCAATGTCCATCTGCAACAGCCTTAAAAAAAGACAGAATATCCTGACTGAACTGATCTGGCATTTCCAGATTAAGCAAATGACCTGATTGCGGATAAATTTTTAGACCTGCCAGAGGTAGGGTCCTTTTCAACCACAAATTTACGTCCAGACAAGGTTCGTCCTCGTCACCGCATAAAAGCAGCACAGGCAGGGTCAGGCGGGTCAGCTGGTCTGCAAAGTCGTGTAGACTCGGGCGTTTGGCCTGCACTTCTGAAAGCGTATAGGCGGCGCCAAAATAAGGCCGGTCACTCAGATGCTTTCGAAATTTAAGCCATGCAGCCTCATTTTTATGCTTCAACTGAATACGGTTCGGGGCAGAGGCCATACCCTCTGCAGGAATTTGTCTATCCTTTAAAATTCGTTCAGCACTGGTGAAAGAATCCTGAATAAAAGCCTCTCTCGTCGGCGGGTGCGCTCCTGATCCGGCACTGGCGCAGACAACAGACAAACAGCGTTCAGGCGCAGCCAGCCCCAGCATCAGCGCAATGTAGCCTCCCATGCTGAGACCTACCATATGCGCCTTTTCGATCTGAAGATTGTCAAGTAGGGCAATCACATCATCACGGTTTTTCTTCCAGCCATAGGCACCTGCTGTTTCCGGCACGTCAGATGGCGGATAGCCACGTGCGTTCAATGCAAGTGTTCTGAAAAGGCTGCCATGGTGGCTTAGGTGGTTAATCTGATAATCCCAAGATCGCGCATCACCGCCGAATTCATGTAAGAAGATTACAGCTTCACCTGCGCCTCTATCGCGGTAATACAGATTAATGCCCTGATTGGTGAAAGATGGCATGTTATTTTCCTGTCTACCTGTTTGTGGTTTTCGTTTCAGATCGCCTGACTACTCTGCAGTCAATAATACAGCGCCGTCAAATCTGTGGCAGGGGTGAACGGATCAATGGTTATGCTTGCGCATTTTATTGGCTTTTTTGCAATTTTTCGTTATGTATCTCAGCCTGACACGGCACGCTGTCAATGACCTTGCCAGATCAGACAGATATAGCTGAAAAGGGGTCAGAGTATGAGTGCAGATATCTACGGTATCCATGACTGGGGTGAGGGGCTTTTACGGATTTTAGACAATGGCCATATCGGGCTGTGTCATCCTGAACGACCAGAGGCTGAACCCACAGATTTGCTCAGCCTTGTGCAGAATCTTAGCCAGCGCGGCATTGCCACACCTGTTCTGATCAGAGTCACAGATTTCCTTAAGCGCCGCATTGAAGAAATTAACCTCAGCTTTGCTGATGCGATTTCTGAAATGGACTATAAAGGCCGGTATCAGGGAGTTTTTCCGGTCAAGGTTAATCAGCAGGCTGAGGTAATTGAGCGTATTGCTGATTATGGCCATCCCTATAATTTCGGTTTTGAAGTTGGGTCCAAAGCTGAATTGCTAATTGCGTTGTCTTTAAACCTGCCAGCAGAGGCAGCAATAATTTGTAATGGGATAAAAGACAGTGAATTTCTGGATCTGGCGGCCTCCTCTCTTAAACTTGGCTTTAATATCTTCATTGTTCTGGAAAGCCCTCGTGAACTAGAACTGGTCCTGGATGTTGTGAAAAACATAGATGTGCGACCCCAGCTGGGCGTGCGCATTAAACTGACCAACACAGTTAGCGGAAACTGGGCAGAATCAAGCGGTGACAGATCAACTTTTGGTCTGACCATTGCGCAGATTATGGATGTGATTGAGACGCTGAGGGCGGAAGGGTATCTTGATTGTCTGTGCTTGCAGCATTCTCATCTGGGCAGTCAGGTCCCCAACATTATAGAAATCAGAAAATCAGTTCAGGAAGCCTGCCAGTTCTTTGCAGAATTGCGGCGTGAGGGTGTTCCATTACGCTATCTTGATCTGGGTGGCGGGCTTGGCATTGATTACACAGGTGAGAAAACAGCGTCAGCCAATTCAATAAACTATACGCTTCGTGAATATTGCCTGAATATCATTGAAACTGTCAAAGATATGATGGATTCGAATGAAGTTGAGCATCCTGTTATCATCACAGAAAGTGGCCGGGCGTGTGTGGCGCAATCATCGCTGCTGATTTTTAATGTTTTAGAAGCAACACATTTTGACAGTGAGATTGAGGTTATTGCTCAAGATGATGATCATCCTTATCTTCTAAAAATGCTTGAAATCCAGACTTATTTGACGCGCGAGCGTGTGCAGGAATGCTGGAATGATCTGAAATATTATCGTGATGAAATCCGCGCCTTATTCAGGCGTAATCAGGTTTCGCTTGCGGTCACAGCGCGTTCTGAACGGGCTTATCTGTATCTGATCATGAAAATCAAGCAGGTGCTTCGCGATCCAGAAGCAATGACAGAGGATATGAAACAGGCCCTTGTTCAGGTTGCCGATATCTATCATTGTAATTTCAGCCTGTTCCAGTCTCTGCCTGATGTATGGGCGATTGACCAGATTCATCCGCTTGCCCCACTGCAGCGTCTGCATGAACCCCCGCAGCGTGTTGCGATTCTAAGTGATATTACCTGTGACTCAGATGGCAAGATCGATAAATTTGTTCTGGGTGAAGGTGTTTCTGATACCTTGCCGGTTCATGATCTCAAAGCTGATGAGGACTATTTTCTGGGCGTTTTTTTCATTGGCGCATATCAGGAAACACTTGGCGATTTACATAATCTGTTTGGTGATACCAATGTGGTCACGATCGGTCTGGATGACGCTGGCGGATTTGAAATCCTTAAAGAACAGGATGGGGATACAATTTATGAAGTGCTGTCCTATGTTGAATATGAGCCAAAACGCTTATTATCGTCATTTAAAGCGATTGTCGAAACAGCCGTGAAAAAGGGTAAGGTTAGTCCAGCAGATAGGCGCCAGATGATAAAAGCTTATACAGATAGTCTGAATGGCTATACCTATTTCGAACATTCAGATCACTAAGTTGAGCTATCTAAAAAATCCAGCGAAAAAAGAGGTGTGATATCCATGACCAAGATTCTTGTTATTGGCGCTGGTGGCGTCGGATCTGTTGCCATACATAAAATGGCTATGCTGCAAGATGTGTTCAGCGACATCACGCTGGCCAGCCGCCGTGAAGTGAAATGCCAAGATATTGCAGACTCTGTGATGGCTAGGGTGGGACGCCAGATTCACACAGCTGAACTTGACGCGGAAGATACAAATGCTACCGCTCGCCTGATCGAAAAAACTGGAGCTGAACTGGTGGTGAATCTAGCACTTCCCTATCAGGATTTAACCATCATGGAGGCGTGCCTAAAAGCCGGCGCGCATTATTTGGATACAGCGAATTATGAACCGGTTGATGAAGCCAAATTTGAATATCACTGGCAGTGGGCCTATCAGGACAGGTTTGAAAAAGCTGGGCTGATGGCCCTGTTGGGTTCAGGTTTTGACCCCGGCGTAACCAACGTCTTCACCGCCTATACAAAAAAACATCTGGTCAGCCAGATGCATACCCTCGACATACTCGATTGTAATGGTGGCGATCATGGCCAGCATTTTGCCACCAATTTTAATCCTGAAATTAACATCCGCGAAGTTACCGCCCCGGCTCGTCACTGGCAGGACGGGGGGTGGGTAGAAACGCCTGCCCTGTCCACAAGGCACAGCTTTGATTTTCCGAAAGTTGGTTCCCGCAACATGTATCTGATGTACCATGAAGAGCTTGAATCATTATCAAAACATTATCCTGAACTGCAGCGTGCCCGTTTCTGGATGACCTTTGGTGAGGCCTATTTAACGCATCTTGAGGTGTTACAAAATGTGGGGCTGACATCAATTGAGCCGATCCTATATGAGGGTCGTGAAATTGTACCGCTGCAATTTTTGAAAGCTGTTCTGCCTGAACCAGGTAGTCTGGGTAAAACCACAACAGGCAAGACCTGTATCGGGACCATTATAACAGGCCAGCAGAATGGCCAGGAGAAAACTGCCTATGTTTATAATGTGTGTGACCATGAAGCCTGCTTTGCTGAGGTAGGATCACAGGCTGTCAGTTATACAACAGGTGTGCCGGCGATGATCGGGGCAGCGCTTATGGCGACAGGCACCTGGTCGGGCAAGGGCGTGTTTAATATGGAACAGTTTGACCCTGACCCGTTTATGGCGATGCTGAATGACCATGGTCTGCCCTGGCAGGTCAGAATCCTTGATCAGGGTCTCCCCTTCTGAAGACGGCATGATTCCAAAAAATGATGATGCAGACCAAAACAGCTGGACCAGGTAGCTTTTCAGGATTTGATTTATTATCTGTCCCCAGCCCGTGTTTTGTGACTGATCTGGCGCGCCTGGAAGATAATTTGCGTCTGCTGAACGCTGTGGCCGAGGCCTCGGGTGCGCATGTTCTGACAGCTCTGAAAGCGTTTTCTCTCTGGTCAACAGCACCTCTTGTCAGCCAGTATTTAGCAGGCGCCTGTGCCTCTGGCCTGTATGAAGCCCGCTTGGCCCGCGCCCATTACAGCGGGCTGCTATCCTGTTTTGCCCCGGCTTATAAAACTGATGAGATGGACGAGCTTGCAGGCTTGTGCGATCATATTATTTTCAACACGCCGCAACAGATCAGCCGGTTTGCAGGTCAGGCAACTGCAAAAGGAGCAGAACTTGGTCTGAGGGTGAATCCCTGCCTGCCGCAGGGGGAAGTTGAAAAATATGATCCTGCTGCACCACGGTCGCGTCTTGGCACGCCAGTTAGTCAGCTTGCAGATTATCAATTTGATCAGATATCCGGCCTACATATCCACAGTCTATGTGAACAGGGTTTTTCTGAACTGGCAAATGTGATCAGTGTGGTCAAACCGCTTCTGGACAGGGCTGGCGGCCGGCTGTCCTGGCTCAATTTGGGGGGCGGGCATATGATCACAGCCCCAGACTATGACCGCGAGGCGCTGATTAAGTGTCTAAGTGATTTGAAGCAGCGCTATGATCTGGATATCTATCTTGAACCTGGAACTGCAATTGCCTATGAAGCAGGTATTCTGGTTGGTGAGGTCATGGATATAATGGAAAATGACGGGCCGATTGCTATTCTGGATATTTCTGCGACCTGTCATATGCCGGATGTGCTGGAAGCTCCGTACCGGCCAGCCCTGCTGGCAGAAGCAGATACAGGAACCGGCGTGCTTGTGCGTTTGGGCGGGCCAAGCTGTCTGGCTGGTGATGTCATTGGTGATTACTGGTTTGAGCATCTGCCTGTCCCCGGTCAGCGGCTTGCGTTCTTGGATCAAGCGCATTATTCCATGGTGAAAACAACAACTTTTAACGGCGTGCCGCTGCCTGCCCTTGCCTTATGGGACAGCCGCACGGACATGCTGCAGCTGCAAAAACAATTTAGCTATGAGGATTTTGAAGGCAGATTATCATGACGGGGACAGATGCCACATGGGTCACCCAGTTCTTGGGTGAAGAGCTGACACCAGAGGAAAACAGGTTGGAAACCGCAGCTTGTGAGATTATCCCCTGCGGTCTGGAAAAGACTGTGTCATATGGCAGTGGCACAGCTGCTGGCCCGGCAGCAATCATTTCGGCCAGCCATCAGCTAGAACGTTTAATCGGCGAGGATGAGGCTTGCCGTCACGGGCTATACACTCATCCGGCACTTGACTGTTCTGCCCCGATTGCTGAGGTCCTGCACAATGTTCAGAAACAGGTGTTTGCCTGTATTGGGCGTGGCCATATTCCGGTTACGCTGGGCGGCGAACACAGCCTGACTTATGGTGCGGTTAAAGGACTGCAGGACGGTCTTGAACAGCCTTTTGGCATTGTACAGATTGATGCCCATGCCGATCTGCGCACTGCTTATCAGGGAGACCCGCATTCACATGCTAGTGTGATGCAGCTTTGCTGCTCGGCAGATATTCCTTTGTTCCAGCTCGGCGTTCGGGCCTTATGCCGAGAAGAGGAAGAGGCACGCAGGCAGTATAATGTAGGTTATTGTGATGCGGACAGACTTGTCAGACAGCAGCTCTCTTCAGTGACGCTGCCAGATGATTTTCCAGAATTGGTTTATGTAAGTTTTGATCTAGATGGTCTAGATCCGGCTGTTCTGCCCGCAACCGGCACGCCTGTCCCCGGAGGCCTGGGGTTCTATCAAGCTCTTGATCTGGTCTGCTCTGCCTGTTCAGGTCGCAAAATTGTCGGTATGGACATTGTTGAACTGGCCCCCAGCCTGGCGCATCCGGCCAGTAACTTTACCGCTGCGCTTGTCACTTATCATCTGATTGCATTGGCCCTGTCAAAGCGTTAGGACACGGTCAGGGCAGGGTTGCCAGCTTTTCAGTTAACAGATTTGCCAGCTCACTGTCCGGTGGAACTCCAGCTAATAATTTAGACCAGCTTTTACGCGCAAGAGGGATATTGTTTTCGCTTAAAGCGAAATGCCCTCTGAAAAAGAGCCATTGTGGATGCGCCTGAAAGCGGGGTTTGTCGCGGATTTCATTCTGCTCAAACAGTTTGCCTATTCGCCGCGCATGTTGTTCACTCTCGCCAGATTGCAGAATTACTTCAGATAATTTGATCAGAACAGCAATATCTGACTTGTCCAATTCAGCTGCTCTGAAAAGGGCATTGATTTGCTCATCTGGCCTACCCAGCACCTTGTAAGATAGGGCCAGCCTGAGCCAGCCGTCGCGATCATCAGGACTGTCTTCCAGCCGCGCAGCCAGCCCGGCGACCATACCTTCGATCATCTCCTGCTGCTCTGCTGCAGACATCTGGCTTGAGTCAGCCTCACCTTGTGAGGTGCTGGCTTGCGCATTCTCTGGAAGGTCAGGTACCGGCAGGCCGCCAGCATCTGCGGCTTGCCGGATGTTGTCTACCAATCTCTCTCGCCAGGGCGCGTTAGCCGCAGACAGCTGGTACAGATACGCCCATCGGTCAATAGCCAACTGATAAGCTTCATCTTGATAGGCCGCAAGACCCCATAAAAACAGCGCGCGGGGCTCATTCGGCTCCACCTGCAAAATCTCATTGATCAGCTGGCGGGCAGGGATGGTCACCTGGCCACCAGCAGCTCGGCTCAAAGCTTCGGCGATCATGGCCTTTATATCTGCTGCGTCATCGGAGAGCGATAGCGCGTTTTGCAGTGCATCAATCTCAACCTTGCTGTTTCCAGTTCTGGCTGCCGCAAGTGCTAGCTGAAGCCAGGATGCGATATCATCTGGCTGTTTGGCAGCCGCCTTTTGTGCAGCGTCAAAGGCGGCGTCCAACGCTTCTGTTTCTGCTTTTTTTTCTGCCTGTTTCTGGGCCAATTCAGCTGTTCGCTCATCTAAGGGCTGGTCAGGTAGATCAGGCCGGCCATAAAGCCCATATAACAGCCCGGCTGCAGCGGTGATCGCAATTACTGTGGCGGCTGCATGGCGCACAGGAAGGGCTGGCTGTGACTTTGCAGTGTCATCTGCCTGATTTATCTGCCTGTCTGCCCGCTTTTTTTTATGGTGCCCCGTTTCCTGATCTGCAGTCTGATGCAGGCGGGGGCGGCGCATTCCAAAGATGATGATCAGTCCACCCCCTGTTAGAATCAACACGGGGGCTAGCCATAACAGCAAAGTTTGTGTCGATACAGGGGGACGTAACAGCACATAATCACCATAGCTGTTCTGGATACGCTCCAGAATCGTAGCATCACTTGCTCCTGTCTGCAGCAGGCTGCGAACCTCACGGCGCAGATCCTTTGCAAGTTCGGCATCAGAATCATCAATCGACTGGTTCTGACAAACCAGACAACGCAGTTGTTTTGACAGTGCCCGCGCACGGTCTTCTAATATCGGATCAGCTAGTTTCTCTTCTGGTGTGAGGGCCGCTGCCGTCCAGCCAGTGAGACTGAACAAAAAGGCACTGAAGAACAACAGCACAAAAACTGTCCGTATTATTTGTCCTGCTGTTACCTGCCTCATCTGGCGTTTTCAATGGCAGGCATGATCAGCCTGTCCATTACCCCTTTGTCAATCGGTCCGGCATGGCGCAGAATAATCTTGCCCTGCTTGTTGAGGATGTAAGTTTCAGGCACTCCGTAAAGCCCCCAGCGCAAAGCGGCCTGGCCGTCAAAATCAACAGCAATTTGGCTGAACGGATTTCCATATTGCCTCAGAAAAGCATCGGTATCTTCCGGCTTATCCTTATATGCAATTCCGATCACCGGCAGCTGCTGGCTTAACGCTTCTAGCGCAGGAGCCTCCGCCCTGCAGGGCGCGCACCAGCTGGCAAAGAAATTCACCACCGTCACCTGACCCGATACATCTGAAAAATCTAGAAAGGAGGCAGGGTCAGATAACAGGGGCAAATCTGTTCGTGGCGGGGCTTTGCCGATCAGAACAGAGGGAAGCTGGGTGACATCACGGTTTCCAGACAGCGTGGCAAGAAGGGCCATCCAAGAGATGCCTATCAAAATCACGAAGCCCAGTAAGGGGAGTATAAAGGACAGCCTAAATTTCATTGTAGGGTGATCTTGAGCATTATGCTGGCTCGACTGTTTTCTTGAGCGCGGGGCGGCGGCGCAGAATGGCAATGCCGCCGCCAAGGGCCATGAATATTGTGCCCAGCCAGATAAAGCTGACCAACGGCTTGTGATAAAGTCGCAGCGTATACCCTTTTTCAGCATCCCCGTCGCCTAGCACGATATAGTGGTCACCGCTAAGCCTTGTGCGGATAGCAGCTTCCGTTGTGGTTTGACGGGCTGCCGGATAGAAACGCTTCTCGGGATATAAAGTTGTCATCTGACGACCATTCTCAAACAGGTCAATAACAGCAGTTTCGGTCTGGTAATTTGGCCCCCGGCGGGCTTCGACACCTGTGAACTTTGCCTCTTGTCCGGCCAGCATAATGGTGTCGCCGGGCTTGGCACGTGTGATTACCTCTGTCTGAAAAAGGCCTTCTCCCAGCGCACCGATGAGAAAGATCACCATCCCGAAATGTGCGACCCACATGCCCCAAACAGGCCCGCTGATAAGCTTAAGCCGCTGCAGGCGCGCACCAGGTCTGAACGGCTTTATCCGGAAAAGAAGGTCACTGATAACAGAAATACCTAGCCAGCCAGCAAGGCCTAGACCGGCTATTGCGGCCGCAGACAGGCCGTTCACAAGGCTCAGCCCAGCAAGGCTGGCTAGGCTGGCGCCGATGCAGGCTGCTGCGAGGGTGGTGCGGGCAGAGGGCGTTATACCGGACCGCCAGACCAACAATGGGCCGATCGCCATACAGACAACTAACACTGACATCACAGGGGTGAAAGTGGCATCAAAATAAGGTGGGCCCACCGTAATGCGCGCGCCCGTGGCCACTTCAAGCGCCAGAGGGTAAAAGGTGCCGATAAGGACAATTAATGTGGCAGCTGTCAGTAGGAAGTTATTGGCGATTAGTCCAGCTTCGCGACTAATTAGCTGTGTCTGTTTGAGACTTACTAGCTGTGGGCCACGCCAGGCAAACAGCGCCAGCGGTATACCGATAGCCACGAGCAGGATCCCTAAGATGAATACGCCACGTGCTGGGTCACTGGCAAAGCTATGTACAGATGTCAGCAGTCCTGATCGCACAATAAAGGTGCCGACGAGGGATAGCGAAAACGCGATAATGGCCAGCAAGATGGTCCAGCTTTTCAGTTGCCCTGTTTTTTCAACCACCAGGCTGGAGTGCAGCAAGGCGGTCGCCGCCAGCCAGGGCATCAGCGAGGCATTTTCAACTGGGTCCCAGAACCACCAGCCGCCCCAGCCCAGCTCATAATAAGCCCACCAGCTGCCCAGGGCTATGCCCAGCGTCAGCGCGCACCAGGCGGCACTTACCCATGGCCGCATCACCCGTGCCCAGTCTTTGTCAACACGTCCATCGATTAATCCAGCCACAGCAAATGCAAAAGCCATCGACAGGCCAACATAGCCCAGGTACAGCATCGGTGGATGCATCGCCAATCCGATATCCTGCAGAATGGGGTTGAGCCCGCGCCCGTCCAAAGGAGCAGGATCAAGCCGCGTAAATGGGTTGGATGTAAACAGGCTGAACGCCAGAAAGGCAGTTGTCACAATACCCTGAACTGCCAACACACGCGCTTTCAATACAGAATGCATCTGCTGTTTGCTGAGGCTTAATCCCATGCTAAACAGCACCAGGATCACAATCCATAACAACAAGGAGCCCTCATGGTTTCCCCATGTGCCTGAAATTTTGTAAATCAGCGGTTTTGCAGAATGGGAATGGTTGGTGACAAGCGCCACTGAAAAATCAGAACTGATAAATGACCAGACTAGTCCAGAAAAGGCAAATAGCACCGTGAAGCCAGCGATAATCGTAAACATATCAGCTGAAGCCATCAGCCAGGCTGCGCGCGGTTCCCTTTTTGCAAGACTGCCATAAAGAGGCAAAATTGCCTGGCAGCAACTGGCGATTAGGGCAACAAACAAAGCGAAGTGAGACAGCTCAGCAATCATTTCGAACTATCTCCTTTCCAGACTCCCTGTTCTTTCAGGCTCTCAGCAACCTCACGAGGCATATAGGTTTCATCATGCTTCGCCAGAACATTCTCCGCTCTGAATATATTGTTTTCAAACTTTCCCTGCGCAATAATTCCCTGTCCTTCGCGAAACAAATCAGGTAGCGCGCCAGTATAAAGCACACTCACAACAGCTGCGCTGTCTGTAATGGAAAAGCGGGCCTGTAAGCCATCAATCTGAACCGATCCTTCCTCAACTAACCCGCCGATGCGCAGCTGCCTGGCTGTCATTTTCTCAGGTGTTAGCTCAGAAGGCGTGAAAAACAGCACAATGTTATCTTGCAGCGCTGACATTATTAGAAAGACCCCGCCTGAAAGCATCGCAGCTATCACAGCGAATACCGCCAGTCGTTTGGATTTGCCTGTCACCCGAGGTTAAGCCTTTATTTAGCTAGGACTATCTTCAGCATGAAACCGCTCAGTCCAGTCACTCAGGAGATTGCGCGCGATCTGATTATTCGGCTGAAGATGATCATCATGGTCATCATTCTTTGCGGTTAACTCTACTACATAACCATTTGGATCACGAAAGTAGATTGATGAAATAAATCCATGATCTGAAATACCTCTTGTTGGCACATTTTCCGTTTTACCCCTTTCAAACATTTCATGCAAATGCGTCTGTGTCACTTCCAGTGCCAGATGCAAATCATAATCATGCTGCTTGATAAACTCGAAGGGCTGATCTGGGGCTTCAAAAAAAGCGATAAAAGACCCGTCATCTAGCTGATAAAAACTATGCAGGACAGAGGTATCTCGGCCTGTTTTTGTTTCCTTGATTTCCAGTGCACCTGCTAACGTCAGGCCTAAGAATTCTTCATAAAATGCCCGCGTCTGCTCTGAATTGCGGCACCTAAAGGCGGCGTGGTGGAGTCCTTTTATCATGGTTATCCTCATGAGGTTATTTGACTATTTTTAAATAGGCAGCAATGTCGTATTTTCAACACTAAACTAACTTCTGTAGATACAAGGGAGGTTAAGCTTGTCTTCTTTGAGCTGGCCAGCGCATGATAAATGTGGCTAATAAAGAAATTAATGGATAATAGTTTATGATCAAGATAGGTCTGCGGCGAAGCCTTTTATTTGTGCCAGCGAACCGGCCAGAGTTGTTTGACAAGGCCCTTGCAGGTCCAGCTGACATGATTTGTATAGAGCTGGAAGATGGTGTTGGGCCTGATCATAAAGATTTGGCACGGGAAAATATGCTGAAGCTGCTGGCTGGTCTTTCTGCTTACAATACAGGCAAGATAGGCACACAGGCTGAAATATTGGTGCGCGTCAACCATCCTGAAACAGCTGCTGGTGAGGGTGATTTGTCAGCCTTTTTATCTTTGCAGACCCGTTCAGTCGGGCTGATGCTGCCAAAAATCAGTACAGCGGATGAGCTGCGGTCGGTTGAACATCATCTGCAGGCCCATGGGTTTGACGGCTCCTTATTTTTGTTGATTGAGACCAATCAAGGGCTGGAGGAGTGTTTTGATATTCTGCGGGTTTCGCCGCGCATAGAGATGGTACTGTTTGGCGGCGTTGATTTGGCATCTCAACTGCGATGCTCTCCAGACTGGGAGCCACTGTTGTATGCTCGTCAGCGTGTCATTCACGCTGCAGCTTCAACTGGCATAGATGTCATGGATATGCCATATCTGCATATCGCTGATACAGATGGGCTGCTTCGTGAGGCCAGAGCCGCCGCCCATATTGGGTTTACTGGTAAAGCTGCCATTCACCCTACACAATTGTCTTTGATCCATGAGGCTTTCACGCCAACAGAGGAACAATTCTGTGAGGCTGAAAAAGTGTTGCAAGCGTATCATCAATCTTCGACCGGTGTAACAGTGCTAGATGGCAGGCTTGTAGAAAAGCCAGTAATTGATAGAATGACGCGCATCTTCAACACTTTCAATTTAGCCAAAAAAAATGGAGAGCAATAGATTCCTTGATTATGTTGTGCAATTTCCGCGTGCCGCCACATAAATTCCTGTTCCTTGGAAACTCATTTTCCCTTCCAAATAAAATGCTCCTGTGGACCGATTAATTTCCATTTGATAAATATTCGTGTCAATTTTTCCAATTTTTTTGAAAAAAGTTTCAGCAAGGGTGATCTTTGAATCACTGATTTGTATTTTGGCACCTTCAATAAGAGCATCTCTAATTTCAAAAGTTTCAGTGAATTCTATTGGAGTAAGAAGTGTTAATAGCATCTTTATTTCTTTGTTAAGGTCTTTTGGCATTTCATCTGTTAGTGATGCTTTGCCAACACAATTGAAACTTTCTTCTAATTCTTGTGCCACAGGAGCTGCAGAATTTATGACTACTGCGGTAGCAGCAACCAATAATAATTTATTTTTTAACATCATTCTAAAATATCATCCGTTCTCTCGAAATTTGAGTATGATTAAAGGGATTGTCGCCTTAGAAATGTGATGAGTGTGCTTTTCAGCTAAACGAACTCTAAAATAAAGTTAGTACACAGAAAGTCTCTAGGATTGAAACAGTTTATCGAAAACTTCCTCATAATTTTCGCAGCATTTGTTCTACAGAGCTATGTAATTTTCCCAGTTGAAGAATATCTGAGGGTCGACCAAAATACATATATCGTGAGTTTTATCTACGTACCCCACGGGATCAAGGTGGCTTTGATCCTAGCTTATGGTTTGAGTGCGACGCCAGCGATTATTACTGGGATGATGGCGATAAATCTATTGTCAGCTAGCTCTTTAAGTCTGGACTCATTGATGATTCCTGGCTCAATAATTGGAACTGCTTGTGTTGTTATTCCTCTGCTTTTCCATAATCTGTCCTCTCGCAAATCGATTTTCGCCGCTCCTATGTTTGATGGGGAGAGCAATCGAAACAATCTTTGGTTATATTTATCTTTTGCGTTTGCTTCCTCGGTTCTTAATTCATTGGGCCAATCGGCGATTAATAATTTTGACCCCGCCGTGTTGCCGTGGATGTTTCTCCTAGGGGATCTTGTGGGCACGGTCACCGTTTTTGTTGTTCTTGTATTTTTGGTTCGTCCAGCATTACTAAAAACCTTAAAGAAAAATAATTAATCATGGTGAATTTAAAAACATTTGTTGGCGTTCTGAAACTGACCGAAGAAACCGCTCAAAATCTTGGTCTCCAGTCTCTTACTCCAATGGATAGATTGATTCTAACGACTATGTGGGAAAAATATGAGAAGAATGAGCATGGATTTTCTCTAGTTTTTGATGATTTTACAAAAGACTGCTCCGAGAGAGGAATAAGCGTCTCCAAAGCACAGCTTTACAAGAGCATTAAAACATTAATTTCTAAAGGAATAATTGAAAAATTGGGAGGTCAAAGAAGTGGCCTCTACACGTTTGTTAAATAGCTGTTTTTTTGAGAATTCCAAAATGAAATTTGATTTTTTAGTTTCACTTTTGCAAAAACGCCCCAAATGAATTCATTTCTCCGGTTAGTAAAAAAACTGGAGTTAAAAAATGAAGGCATTGCAGAAATTAATGGCGATTGGCATCGGCCTAATAGGGTTTTCATTTCAAGCTAATTCTTATGAGACTGACGCTTATGCAAAAGTAGTTAGCAGCGAACCTGTTTGGTCTGTAAAAACCATTTCGCAACCAATATCCCATAATGAATGTAAAGAAACACTTACTTACTCCACTGATCCTGGAAATCTTGTTGGTGACATCATAATTGGGGGTTTGATAGGTGCCGCGATTGGTAACGCGGTGTCTGATGCCCATGGTATGGGCGCACTCGGGACGTCGCTTGGGGCATTATTTGTAGCTGACAGCTACGAACAAAGCTCTCCAACTTACAAATGCACCAGAAAAACCATCTTCAGGGAGCGACAAGAAAAAGTTCTCAACCATTATGATGTGAAAGTTCGTCTTCACGACAAATTTATCACGTTTCAATCCAAGCGCCCATTCAAGCGCAATAGCTTTGTCAAGGTGCGTTCAACAGAGCGATATACACTGATAGATCAAAATTAGAAACTGAGGAGCATTCAATGAAAATTAGATATAAAACTGCGTTCAAGTCTCTCTTGTTTGTTTCGGCTGCCACGCTGTTAACTGCTTGCCAGACAACCCCAACTTTTCGTTCAGTTGAACACATCGATTTTCGTGCTGACCGATATGATGAATTGCGTTTAGTCGCAGATTTTAACGATTGTAAGAATGAGGGTTTAGAACTTGATAGAAGAGCTCAGGAAAGCAAAGATTTTTCTTTGCATCTCGCAAGCGCAGAAAAATTATTATCCTGCCATTACGAACTTGATGGAGAAATCTCCTTAGTAGACCAGGAACAAAATATGAAGGTGGTTGCGCTCAGTGCTCAAAACTTTATCAAAGGTGGATCGATTGACCGTGCCCGCGTTGCTTCGGAGGTTTTTGACTTAAGCTTTGGCGGAAGAGATCTGGTTTATCCTGATGGTTCATCTTTCAAGCAATCCATGAGTGTCATTTTAGATAACTCCGAAAATATCAATCAATTTGCCCTAGCGAGCACCAATGCTAGACCAAAGCTTAAGAAGGAAATACGCAGAGCTTGGCACTGGATGGTGAACTGAAGAGATATATCAAAAGGAGTAAAAAGATGAAAAAGCTGAACCTAACAATAATGACATTGACCTCGATAGGCGTGTTAAGTCTTTGTCTTCAGCCTTCACTAGCCACTTCAATTTCTGAGTGGAAACCAAATCTCAGTGAAAAAATACTTTTGTTACCGCCACAACACTTGGAACAGGCGATTAACCAAGACTTTAGTAAATCCCTATTAGCGCAGGATCTAATGAATGTTGACACACAACTGAATCAGCAAGTAGGCCAAATCCAAACTCTTCAGGAAGCTGAGGGACAATATAGTGGTGAAGAAAATATTGAAATTCGGCATCAGATACTCGAAGGGAAGAAATCTTATGTTGAATTAATGGGTGATCAACTAGATTTAAAGCGGGCAAAGCTCAGCACAAAACTTAACTATCTGAAAAGATTGATGCGTAAAGCGAAGCGTGATGGCGCTCGGCTTGCTGAGACCTCGGAGCTTCGTGAACTTCAGGAGCAGGCCGTCTCACGGGCTAACTCCATAGACAGTGCTTTGAGAGATGACTTGTTTGAGACAAGCATGCAAAAAGAGAGCAAGTTCAGCAAGCATTACGAAAAGAACAAGCAGGCAATTGCTCAGTTACGTTCAGTGATTGAAGCCCATCCCATGAACAGTCACTTTGGTTCTGCGGGAGCAAACAGCACTGCGGACCACCTAAATGAGTTGATTTTGTCTACTGAAGCTGACTTAGCAATCATCGACATGGAAAGTGAAATTCTGGGATATATGGCTCGCATTCTCACTTTGGATGCTATGGCTCTAGCAGATGAAGTGCACCAGATAAACTACGACGGAGAGAAGGTGCCAGGCTTTAGAGATTTCAGGGCGCCAGCTGACGGGCTCGAACTATTTTTAAACTAATTGAAGGAGTAAAAAATGAAAATTAAGACACTGCTTATTGTTGCTATTACAGCTACTATTTTACCACAACTGTCTATAGCCGGTTCTTTAGAAAATTTAGAGCGAGAGAGAGCTTTGACAGTGATGGAAATGATCGATGGAAAACTCTCTGCAGAAGAAAGATGGCAGAGGCTCTCAGCTGCAAAGCGCAGGCTTGCTGACCTAGAGCGGATTGTTCTTAATGACAAAAAACTTAGGAGCAAAACCAGTAATTTAGTCAAGCGGTCATTCCAATCTTTTGAGTTAACATTTCTAGCGCATGCATCTGTTGAAAACCAAAGTTCAATTCAAGGGCATTGGTTTGACCAAGTCGGCATGAGCACCGATGATCTGATGTCAACAAGGGTATCAAAATAATGTCTCTAATAAACATCCAAAGGCACTATTCATCGGATATTTTTGGCATGTTTGCTCGGGCATGCAGCTATATTGGTGGCGGTCTGGTTATAGTACTTGCTTATAGTGTTTATGCTACAGGAATGTCTGTTGAATTTATTTCTGAATGGGCATTAAACGTTCTGGGTTTAAGCTTTATTGTGCTACTAGCAGCCCTTCTATTCGGTGCCGTTTTAGCTCTTTTAAAGGTTCAAAAACTTAGATCTTACAATGAAGTCGAAGCGCAAAATTGGCGACAATTTGGACTACAGGCCAGCTCAGGTATAGCTACACTCGCGTTAACTTATACATTGCTTGGAATTTGTTTAGGTATTGGTGGTCTCAGCGATGCAAATCTATCACCAGATACGATCAATCAAGTTATTGCAGACTTAACTGCACAATTCAGCACGGCGTTTATGTCATCTGTAATTGGCTTACCTATATCAGCTGCAATGCGAACCATACTCATTATTTCGATGGCAGCGCCTTCCAGCAGTGCCAATTGCTGTAACCAAAACCATTTTAGATTGGAGAAAAAGACATGAAATTTTTGGTATTTAACATAGTTGTCTTATTATCTCTTGGCTATTTAATAACAGGACAAAAAAACCAGTCCGTTGGTAATTGGCTTGATGCTCTGCCAGAAAAAATTCTCAATAGTTATGAAACGAAGGATTTGACGAACTTTTTGCCTGAAAAACAAGTTGAGCTTGCTCAGACACCCGCAAAAAATGTAAGTGAAGTTGAGTCCTTGGTTTCAAAAAATGTTCAAGATAAAGAGGCTTTGCAAAGCAAAATATCTGCTGAAAAGCTGGAATTGTTAATTGAAGAAACAGTAAGAAAATCAATTTCAGAACAAACTGAAAAGTTAAAGGGACAGCAAAAGCAGCGACTGATTTCAGAGAGTTCTGAAAATCTTGGAAGCGATATTACGCAGACTGCTGATATAAGCAAAAAGATGGATGGTGCAAAACCACAAACAGTTTCAAAGAGTGATAAAGAGTTTGCTCGCGCCTTCGCAGAGTTCGCTAAATCAGACCAAACAACAAAAGTGGATATGGACGCTTTTGGCAAAACCGCAGATCAGAATATTCAAGATGGTTCTGATGACGAAACTACTTTCATGAGTGCTTACGAGCGCCAATTAGCCCTGTCGGATTTCATACAGAAAATGCAGATTGTCTCGGTTGAACGCGGCGGATTTTAGGCTATGACAAAATCTCCTTTCATAATCTGCTTAAATGCAGTTGCACTCCTGTTATTTGTGGGAATGGTTCTTCAGGAAAGAACCATTCCTCAAGCTGAAAGGCCAAAAGTAGAGTTGGCACCTCAAGAGAAGATAAAATCAAACCTACCAAAAACCCCAGTTAAGATATCCTCCAAAGAAATGCCTCCCGCACCTCAAAAGATAGCTCAACTGCAAGCGGAGCTATTGTCGCAGCCGTTAAAGAGAGTAATAAAAAGAGAGCAAATAGAAAAAGAGAAGTTGGAACTACCACCACCTTTAAAATTTGCAGAAAGAGAGCAAACACAGCTAGAAAAATTGGATGCACCCCCACCTTTAAATTTTGCAAAAGAAGAGCATACAGAAAAAGAGAAGTTGGATCTGCCTCCACCTTTAAAAGCTGAAAGAAAAAATGATGCTAATGTGAACAGAGTAAAATCACTTGTTGCTCTTCAGCCTAGTACGGTTGGTCAATCTTCAATCCTCTCCAGCTCCAAGCTAAATTCTGACACAACCAAGCAAGCGCCCAAGGAAGTTGAGTTAGAGCAACCAAAACTCACTACCGTGTCAAAACCTAGTTTTGAGACAAGGAAATTGCAGGAGAGAATGACTATATCTACAGCAGATATAAGTAAGGGCATGGCTATTTTACGTGAAACTGAGCAAGGAAAGCCTTTAAACTTTGAAATATTTTGGCCTCAAGATCGTGGCCAGTCTGAAAAACTTTATAATCTATTGAGCTCGTGCTATGGCATGCAATCAGCTCTACTTGATAATCAGGGGAACCTATATTTTCCCGCGAAGAAAAAAGGACGCCTTCCGTCTGGCTTTTCTCCGTTGCTTCACCAAGTTAAGCAGCCTGCAGCTTTCCGTGAGGCACAAAGATTAAATGCTCTTCGGGAAAGGCATTCTCTCAACGAAACTGCTGTATCTTTGCGGGTGCATCGGCGAACAACCCACGCCGCACTGCTCTCCGGCCTTGAGAGATTATCGCGTAGACCCTTATCTGAATTCCATTCGATCTCTGCACGCTATGAAATTTCTGGAGGAGAGTTAGCTGTTTCAGATATAAAGTTCAATAATGTCTCAACATCAGGAAGTATTGCCTTGGGAGGAAGTAGTTGCGGCTGATGTTTCTATGTCTGTATTTATGTCGTCAGGCCTTAGAACAGGAGAAACGATAAGCCCGACACCGGCTGAAAGTATAGTATTTTTTAGGTTGCCTGATTCTAGTGGGTTAGAGATTAATTTTTGAAACCATTTGTATGGCTGATTAGTTGGCCGATCTGTAATTACCGCAATAAAGAAGATATATTCATCCGAGTTGGCCTGGATTCTGAACGGCAGGTTCTCAGCCGGCTCATTTTTTCTTAAAAATAAAATATCGTTGGTATGCTGCTTCAGTTTTCCATCAGAAGATTGTGAAACAATACTCATCGAAATGTTCAAGTTCTTATTAGAGACATTTTCCAATTCTATTTTATATTGGCAGGGATTGTAAAACCATTCTGGCAGCAGGCTTCCAGCTGATACTGAGACTCTTCCTCCTGGACAATTTGAATCATTTAAATTTTCCTGTTGGCTAATATAAAACTGAGCATGGGACTGGTTTTGCCGTGCCTTTCCCAGGAGGTATTGAGAGAAAATATTTGCTGTTAGCATCTGTACGAAAGTTCCTTCGTACTTGGTATCATTTAGTTGTCTGCTTAAAAAATTGAACCTACCTTGCTTTTCAAGTTCATGCCAAGAATAGATCAGTTTGAAAGGCAGAAAAGCGTAAGCAAATGTTGCTATCACTGCAATTACAGCTAATGCTACGAATAGCTTGGGGCTTGTGAACTGATTTATCCAAGAGGTAGTACTTGGAGCGTTCGAGGGCACCCTCAAGATTCTCTTAACCTCTGATATTTTTGTGACCCTGTGGATTGTAACAATGTCTTTATCTACATCTGGCATTTGGTCTGCATTATCAGGGTGCAGAAAAACATCAATTTTTTTGCCCATGTCTCTAGCTTCTTCTAAGAGCTCTTTTGAAGCTTCCCATTTCTCAGCTATGTGTTTAACAGGAAGAATATTTAAAGATGCGTTTATTGTGCCTGAGGCCCATACATATTGCAGTGTTTTGTTGTCTTGATTATCTGCCCAACTTAAATGCGCAATGCACATACCTAGATGCCAACTGCTACCTTGAGTAATGGCTGATGAAATGTCTGTACGAAACGTTTTTTTCCCCGTTAGTTTTTCTATTATACCTGTCGGAGAGCGCACGAAATCATTGTAAGCGTTACTAATTGGTAAAGCTTGGAAGGTGTCAGTTAGGCATATAACCGAGGGTAGGCCGGGTGTTTCCTCTGAAATTGCTGTGATTTCAACTGGGCCCTCAGTGGTGGCAATCCAATATCTGGGCTTCTTCAACGAATAAAAAACTCCGCCTTGTGATCTTGGAAGGCGCCAATCATTTTGTCATTCGCATCCAACAACAGTACTGTATTTTGAAACGCAAAATCTGGAAGCTTTTTAACGTAAACGCCCTCATTGAACAGACAGTACAAATGTTGAGTGTTGCTGTCCAGATTGAGCTCAAAAGCTTCATTTAATGTTATTTCAAGATAAGCTGCTCCATCACCTCGAGAAGAAAAGGTCAGTTTCATTGAAAAATCTTCAGCTTCGCGTGATGTCAGTAGATCACTTGATGCAGCTGCTTGCGCAGGGTTGTGGGCAGCAGACAAAGCTCTAAGGGCTCTGTTCATTTGTTGCCTTGCTTGCAGATTTTTAGAGATGTATTTCAAAGTTTCCTGATTTGCCTCCGGGTCTAAAACAGCTCTCATTATATCCGCGAAGGCTATCGTGTTGAAGCGTTCCTCAATTTGCGCTTGGCTCAAAGCTGCATTCACTGATTGCGTCAGTTGCAGTCCTGCAAATAGATGACTCGTGATTTTAAGTTGAGCATCGTGCTCAGCTTTGTTTGTGTTCATCTATCTCTCCATAAAGTGAATTGAATGACTTGAAAAAAATTTGCTTATCCTCAGCTGCCAGCTGAGCAAGTTGATCTTCCTCCTCAGTTAACAAAGAATTTTCAAACACATTTTTTATGAAATTGCTTATCTTTATCAACTTCGGGACGCTTCTAATTATCTCTTCACTCCATAGTGAAAAATCGTCCTCATCCTGAGACTTTCTTCGGTTGAGCCCGCTACGCCTGTACTTTTGAAAATTATCTTTCATTTTTTTTGCTATTTCTGGAAGCTCTTTTGGGATAATTTTTAAGATCTTCTCTGCATAAACTTGTGCTTCTTTTGTTGAAACATGTTTGCCCTCTAGTATCTTAGATTGTTCTTTTAAAAACCGCTCTAATTGATTTCGATTTTCCCCCTGAGAGGCTTCCAGTAGGGTAGTAAGCCCAAAGTGATAGCCAGTCTCAATTAAACGGCAGGCACTAGTAAATGCGAGCTCTTCACACGTAATCGCAAGCCTCTTGAGCTCACGCCTATGTTGAAGGTACTGTTCATTTGGAATTTTCATCATGCCTTCAAGTACAGGTTGAGTGCTATGATTTTTTCTTTTTTTTTCAACTAGCTGGAATTGAGTTGGTGAGAATGTTGACAGCCTGAACTCAGATTTGAAAATAAATTCAGCTTGTCTTCCAAGCTGGCATAAGGGTTCGATTTTCCCAATCTCTTTTTTGTTTAAAAGTTTAATGGTCTTGAGTTTTTTTGCACTGACTTCCTCTAGAAGTGTCAATGGACTTTCGTTTTCTTTGTTGCATACAAAATCAAAGCTATCACTTGTTAAGCAGGGTTGAAAAAATTCTGTTTGGCCCGCAAGCTCTTGTTCACGCTCAATCCATTTCCTATGAGTAACCCTATCAACCTCTGTGAGTTTTGGTTCATCCGTGCCATTCAAGTCTTCAATAGGCTCGAACGCTAACTGATGTGAAGATGAGAGTGCGTCTCTAAACATTGCCCACGAAAAAACACATGAGCTGTAAAGTTTGAGTCGCAACTTTTCGTCATGTTTATTAAGATCCCAAAAATCGAAAATCATATCATCTGCTATAAGTTCAGATAGGTGTCTCGTAGTTTGATTCTCTTGGCTTAAAGTTTTCACATAATTGGTAAACAGGTCAGCCCTATCCTGGGCGGAAGACGTTGGAAGCCTATCTTTCAGATAGGCATACATATCCCTGGATATTTCATTTGATATTGATTTAATATCATTTTGTTTAGGTTTATTGCCCAAAAATTCATAATGTTTCTGCATTTGGACGGGGTCAATGATTTCAATGAGAAAGTCAAAAAGGCATAAACTCAAGGGAGCTTGTGATAGGCTGTAGGCAAACCAAACTTTGCCATGGTTATCTTTGAACTCTATTGATTTGGCTTGGATCAAGATACTACTTGTTGAAGGATTTTGGTTAAACAAATGCTCGACTGTATTTTTAGAGATTGTGCCAGTAAACTGATATAGATTTTCAAACGTTACTCCCGAAGCTGATAAGGCGGAGAGTAAATGACACATCGAATAAACATGTAAACTATAGTTTTGCGTACCAATCATAAGAATGGTTTTGTCCACAATTTTTTTTGAATGTCGCGCGCATTCGTTACTGCTGGTTGCTTCCCTCAAATTTACAAGCTTTTGAAGTAAGTCATCCGCTGGGGGATGGATGCGAAATTGCGGCCAGTTTTGAAAAATATTGTCCATTTAGTTACAAAGTTCTAATAACAGTCATCCATTCTTGAGAAAATCTCTAAAAACCCTTCGATTATTTTGCATTTTGTTGTGAAGATGGGTTAATTCAAACCTTTTTTTTACAAGATAATTCCCTCCTGATATATTTGACAACTTCGCCTTTTCCAACCAGTATTCAGCTTCTTTGAGAGAAGCCTTCAACCCCTTATTGGTACCACTAAAGTTGTGGCTAGGAGGGAAAATATTTTTCTTCTGCAAAATCGGGGTTTTCAGACTTGCCAATGATTTTTGATGCCGTTTTGCTGCGATATGTACTTTTTGAACATATGATCTGGTCGCGGGAATGATGCGCGAGTTTGGAAAACTTCCTACTCTTGAACCTCCGTTGTAGTGTGAGAGAGCATAGTGTATCTCACCATGGTATTGTTCTATTAATTGGTCTAAAAATTTAACCCCGAGCCGTATATTTATTTCTGGGTCAAACAATTTGTACCGCGGCACATTAAACACTGATTTAGCCGTTAGCGGCATAATTTGCATCACACCAATTGCTCCTTTTGGACTTATTGGATCAGGCCGAAAGCCAGATTCAACTTCTGCAACTGCTAGAGCAATTTCTGGACTAACAAATTTGGATTTGTGACTTTCAGAAATAATTGTTTGAATGATTTTCTTTTTTGTCCAGTTTTCAGCAAAGCTCACTTGATTGAGAGCAAGTATGAAGACCGAGGAAATTATGCCCATTTTGAACATCGGAATTAACTTTTTCATTTTTTACCCCTATTTTTGACTTAAAGCCCTGATCCAGTCTTTTGAAAGAGTGATAACCTCAGGGCTAGGGTGATTGACTTTCTGCATTGCATCCATCATGGAACGAACATCAAGGTCAGGCATTACTGCTAAAAAAAGTGGCTTTTCTTTATCCTGATTTCCTGGCTTTGCGAGCTGCAGGGTTTCGTCAAAATATTTGCCATTGAAAAAAATTAAGAAGGTGGGGCTTTCTTTTTTAACCTCATTTGAGGAAGGCCCGTCAACTTTAACAGTTTGTTGCGCCGATCCGGAAGATGAATTAGTGATCGCAAACAACATTAAAACCATCAAAGAAAAGAAAGCCATTGATAATGCAAGTGCAACTTCAGTGAGTGGGTTTTCAGTATCGCCTATCATTAGCTGATTTCCTTTAAATCATTGCAGTTCTGAGTTTTACTTAATTAATGAAAACATCAGGTAAGTTTTTCATAAGCTTGACCAATAAATCCAGCCTAGAACTAAAAAATAAGTTTTTTGATGATCAATTGAAACGAAGCGTGTCTCCAGTTTGATTTTTAGGAACAAGCATGATGTTATTTTTTCTAATGTCTATGCGACCGGCTGAAATAATCAGGTCAAAATCGACATTTGGCGTAAGGCCTATTTGTTTCAGGCTCACTAATATCCATTTATGCAAATCCATTAAATTTGCTGATGAATGATAAGTCAGAGTATGTCGTGGGCCGTAAATGCGTGTTTTTGAGACCCTGTAAAATTTTGGAAATTCATTCGTCATCAAATCAAGCAGTTGAAGTTTTTCATTGTCAGTAAAGTCAATTAGTTCAATTTCGATGGCTGCTATAGTTTGTCCACTTTCGTCAGTAACTCCATTCTCACGAGCCAGCATATTTCCGATCGAATCTCCAATCTCTTCACCTAATCTGGAAATAAGCCTGTCATTATTTATTCTTAAGCAGGCCTCGTCACAGTTTTCAGGAACGTATAATTCTTCTGATGGAAGGGACCATGATAAGATAAAAGATTGTGCTGCAACAGAGTAAGCTTCTGCGCTCACCCTTAATTTATTTCGTGAGACCATAACATTTGTAAATAAAATTATGACTTCATCAGCGGCAATCCTTATAGCGTTGCTCTGCAGTAGCGAGTTTCGCGTTACAGAATTCTCAATTATCCCTAAGGCCTGTAGTTTTTTAGTTTTATTCAGGATCGTATATCCCATCCTGCTTAGTCGAGTTTTAGCAGCTTCAGAGAAATCTTTCCCAATACCCTGATATTGCTGACTTTCATCAACAATCAAAAGATTTGTGCGGGCTTCGGACGCTTGTGCCAGTATGAAATAGCAAATAAAGGCAAGCCCAAATATCATTGCAGGCCTTTTGAAAATAAAATACTTTATAAAAATTATTCTCATATCAATCATCTGCAGAATGTTCCTTTCGGAATTGTTTTTGGAAAGATTTGAAGAGTAATAAATCGATCTCTAGTGGAAAGCCCAAAATGCTCGTTTTCAATCAGAAGCTGTTCTGAGAGGAGGGCGCGCACCCACTTAGTTATAAATCTAGTTTTTGCACTAGTGACAAAGTTATATTTGCTAGTCCCAATTGATGTTTCACTCAAAACCGCAATAGAAACTGAACCTGGAAATTCGGTTTCAAGAGTGTCTAAGAAGTAATTCTTGAAGCATCCAGACATGCCATTTATGAGCAGGCGGATCATTTGCTCTTCAGTTTCCCAAGTGTTTTTTTCAAAATTTATTTCTGCCCAATTCATAGATAATAGACGCGCATAGAGCATACGCGCGATGCTAATTGCGGACGAGTCGAGCTGTTTTTCTACTGTAAAAATCTCACCATTGAGAGAAAACGCGGTTGTTTTCAATGAGGCAAGAATAGTTTCCGTCTTTGCTGTTTTGATTTCAGCTGTGGGGATGAGAAGTTTTTCCCCTAATCGTATGAAGTCAGCTTTTAAAATGATATCGTGTTCAGTTACGTCATCTTTATTGAGGGATGATTTTACCTTGAACCCAATTCGAGCTAATTCATCGATTAAAGTGGTTTCATAGCTCTTATGTAAATCAGTTACGTTTTGGATATTGTATTTATCGCGTTCGATATCACTCTCAATATATAAAGTGAATTGCTCTGCCAGCGATTCTTCAGCAAGTTGGACGCAAAACAGAAAAAATAACGCACTAGCGATAAATGCTGAGCATTTTT
>CABYZM010000007.1 GCA_902523435.1 uncultured SAR116 cluster alpha proteobacterium | reverse complement strand
CATCCTCAAAGGCCGATTCATATGATTTGGGCTTGCCTGTAGGCCTTCCAAATATACTTACTGGTGGATTGGCTAATGGTGAGGCAAAAAATAGCCTGAATGCAAGCACTGCACAAACGTTTAGTGGGAGTGGCAATGCGGCCCAGTCAAATTCGCTAACTGGTCGTCTATCCGTTACAGTGGTGCGCATTTTCGAAAATGGCCATATGGGTATTCTTGGCCAGAAAGAACTTACCCTGAATGATGGTAAGGAATATATCCGAGTAAGTGGCATTGTGCGGCCAGAGGATATTTCGGCTGGAAATACCGTTCCATCAAATCGTCTAGCAGACGCGCAAATAAGTTACATAGGAGCGGGCAATATTGCTGATTCATCTAAGCCGGGTTGGCTCAGCCGAACTTTGCGTGCTGTTTCACCTTTTTAATCATAAATTGAGGAATAAAATATTACGATGAGGATTATTTTGTCATTAATTTCCATATTTGTTACTGCAATATTCCTTATGGCTGTAAATACAGCGCATGCAGATAGGCTTAAGGATCTCACTTCGATTGCTGGGGTGCGGGCTAATCAATTAGTTGGTTATGGGCTTGTGGTTGGGCTGCCAGGGACTGGCGATGGCAGTTCACAATTGACCCTCCAGTCCATGCAATCACTTATTGGCCAATTTGGTGTAACTACAAGTTCAGCCTTAGATTTGAATGGCAAAAATTCTGCCGCTGTGATTGTTACAGCAGAACTACCCGCCTTTGCCAAACCTGGTCAACGATTGGATGTTACTGTCTCAACAGTGGGGCAATCGAAATCACTGCGAGGAGGCACTCTTTTAATGACCCCTCTTCTGGGCGCAGATGGAGAAGCTTATGCTGTTGCGCAGGGAAATTTGCTTGTTGGCGGTCTTGGTGTCGAGGGTGCTGATGGCTCATCCCTTATCGTAAATATTCCAACTGTTGGACGCATTCCTGGGGGAGGAACAGTTGAACGACTTATTGAAACCGGCTTTCTTGAAACAGACAATTTAATTCTTAACCTGCATCAAGGTGATTTTTCAATAACGAATCAGGTGGCTGAAGCAATCAATAATGTTTTTGGAAATGGTGTGGCTGTGCCATTGGATGCAAGATCAGTGAAGGTGCGCGCTCCTGTTGAACCCTCGCAGAAGGTATCCTTCATTTCCATGCTAGAAAATATTGAGATCGAGCCTGAGCGACAGTCAGCAAAAGTAGTTGTGAATGCTCGCACTGGTACTGTTGTAATTGGTGGAGATGTAAGGGTGACACCCGCGGCTGTGACCCACGGCTCGTTGACTGTGCGTGTTGACGAAAATCCTCAAATTGTGCAGCAGAATGCTATTGGAGCTGTGGATGGCGCGGTTGTTGCTGCTCCTGGTGCTGCCGAGCAGGTAGCGGATACCGAAATTGACGTTGAGCAAGAGCAGGCTCGTGCGTTCATGTTCGACCCAGGTGTTGAACTTTCAGAAATAGTGGAGGCAATAAATGCAGTAGGCACAAGTCCTGCAGACCTAGTAGCAATTCTTGAAGCACTCCGCGAGGCAGGGTCCCTTCGAGCAGAACTGGTTGTGATTTAGTAACTAAGAGAGCTAATGAGAATGGAAGTAAAAAATACAGTCAGTCCGTTAATGACTGAAAATCTCGTTAAATTACCTGATTCAAAAAGTGATTTACACGAAGTCGCTGAACAGTTTGAGGCAATATTTATAAATCAGTTTCTGGCACAGTCGCGAAAGACTAAGCTGGCTGAGGATATATTTGGAAATAAAGGCACTGAAACTTATAATTCTCTATTGGATCAGGCGCGCGCACAACAGCTTGCGGGTTCAATTGACCTTGGTATTGCGAATGCACTTGTTCGGCAACTTGGTGGCATTAGGCATACGGAGTAATTTATGAGCAGCCTATTTGATGTTGGAAAATCTGCCTTAAATTCTTACCGTCAATCATTGACGGTGACTGGTCAGAATATTGCCAATATTAATACTGAGGGCTATAAACGTCGAGAGGCTAAACTAGAAGAAGTGACTGGTTCCCAAGGTGGTGTTACCAGTCTCCCTGTTCAGACCGGACTAGGCGTTCGGGTGACAGATATCAATAGATCTTTCGATCAGTATCTTTTAGACCGAGCCCGTTCGGCATCAGCTAGTTTTGAAAAACTTGATGTTTTTGTCAAACAGTTAAAAGAACTAGAGAATATGCTTTTGCCTGATAAAGGCAATCTAGGTGCACAAATCGGGAGTTTTTTTGATAGTTTAAGAGAAGTTGCAGCCTTGCCAAGTGATATTGCGCCGCGTGCAGTTGCAATTGAACAAGGTAAGTCACTTGCAGCTGGCTTCAACAACTATGCCGCGCAGCTTGAACAACTGCTTGCCAATACCGAATCTCTAATGGATGACAGCATTGATACGATTAATTTGATCAGCAATCAGCTAGCAAATATAAACGGAAGAATCATGGCAGCTGGTCAGTCTGGTCAATCTCCAAATTCAATTTATGATCTGCGTGATAAAGCAATTACCAATTTGTCAAAGCTTACTGATCTGACGGTAAGCTACAGTGGACGTGGCGTAGTGAATGTAAAATTGGGATCATCTGGTGTCGGACCAACTATCGTTGAAGGTAAGCAGGCTATAATGACTGGAGTGCGAAAGACTAGCAGTGGAATGCAGCCATTGATTAGGACCGGAGGAGAGGATATTGCTACCAACCAGATAACTGCTGGCATGACAGGCGGTTTAATCGACGCAAATAAGGCAGTTATGGAGGCACTGAAAGATGTGAATCACCTTGCTGCCTTGATGAGCCAAGAAATGAATCGGCAACACTCGAAAGGTATCACTCTTGAGGGTGAAGCCGGCACAAATATGTTTTCGGATAAAAACATGACTTTGTCATTGGGTATAACTAATCGCAGTGAAGTTAGAGGTGAGCTTTTAATTACAAACCCTGAGTTGTTACCTCTTTCCGATTTAACAGCAACTTACTCAAAAGAAGATGATGTTTGGACAATATCTGGTCCTGCTTTGGATACCCCTCTTCGTGGTTCAAAAGAGGTGAAAGGACCCGGCTTTACTCTCCGGATTGACGGTCAGGCAGCAGCAGGGGATGTTTTTCATCTTTCAACGCTCACTGGCGCTGCTTCGGGCATGCGATTTTTGCTTGAAAAACCCCAACAGTTGGCGGCGGCATCTGGAATATTGATCACTGCTAATGCAGATAACCTGTCAGATGCTGATATTGATATCGATATTGTTGCGCCAAGCGACAAAACACAATTACCGCGTCTTGACGAAGTTCTTGTTAATTCGCCCTCACCAATTGAAGCCTCAGAATTTATTCGTGATGGCTTAGTCGCTGAAATACCTGCTGGTTCCGGGCCTGCAGCCTTAACCTCGCTAGCTAGACAAGCATCAGCAAAATTTCAGGTCTCTGACTTAGAATTGTCGAATTTAACACAGCTTAGTTTTAAGCTGGAAGATACAACTCCTGCTGGTCCATTTACTTTTAATTTAAATTACAATTCAATTTTCCCTTCAGCACCGTCAACTAACCGTTGGTCAGATACCAGAGAAGTAGCTGACATGCTTAATAAAGGTGTGCTAACAGATGAAAACAGTAATTCTCTTATTGATTATGGTCTTTATGCGAGTGGGGCAAATGGGGCATTAACACTAACAAGTTCTCGAGGGGATTTTGATGATTCTGACACTCATTTGCCACAGTTATCTATCGGGAGCGGTGCACTCAGAGCATCTGTAAAAGATTCTATTTCAGCGTCTGATTTGCAAATTTTCACACGGGAAGGCCGCCATATTGCTGGAACTGTCCTAACGAATGAGCAACTCAATGAAATTATTACGAACGAAAACGGTTTTTCTAGACAAGCTGTATACACCGGTGAATATTTGAATCAAAAAGAGCCGGCTTATAGGAATATGGCAATAAACATTGCTCGTTCGTCAGGTATGCACACCTTGACAATTGGCGCTGATGGCGTAGGCGCGTCAGCTCAATTCGGCCGTGGAAGCATGCCAACCAGCAATGCTGCTGACCAGACAATAAGAATTGCTTTGAGCAATGGCATGACAACATCTGTTGAACTACGGTCCGGGGATGCAGCGAGCGATGTAGCAAAAAACCTTAACGAGAGGCTTCAAAATTTAGGGATTAAAGCAAGTGCGAACATGCGGGTTGAGTTATCGGATTTGTCTGCTTCAGGAACAGTGAGTTTTAAGCTTGAAGGTGATAACCGCATACCAATACAAGTTCAAACAAACGTTGTGCAAAATGATCTGACGAATCTTGTGAATGCGATTAATGACCAGTCAAGTCGCACAGGCATAACTGCTGAACTCTCAAGCAATAAAAAACGCATTATTTTGGTAAAAGCTGATGGAAAAGATATTTTTATCTCTGATTATCTTTCAACCTCACCTCAATTAAATGCAAAGCCTATTGATGCTAAAGGCCACGGAGCGGCAGCCTCCGTATTACTTGGTGGTGCTAACGCACCTGTTGATCACGCTCGTTTTTCCGGTTTGGTGGAGTTGGATTCAGCCAATAGCTTTAGTCTTATAACCGAAGAAGGTGTTACTTCAAATAGCGTGGCTGACACTACCAGAAACGGATTAGTTGAAATCACCCCTAATGCCAGTTCAGATAAAAAAACCATTCAATTTATCGTGAATGATGAAGCTGACCGGAATGAAGCGTCATTTGACGGTCAGCGCGCTGTCGCTGCCGCAGGCCGCTATAGTTTAGATTTGCCTACAAGTGACAACAACATCACTTTTTCAGCTGAGGTGTCTTCTGGAAGTTCTGATGTAATGACAAAGGCCGGCATCCAGCGTGAATTGGTAGATAAGCTTCGTCAACAGGCGCCATTAGCCAGCTTAAGTGGCGGTGATGCCGCAGCGAAGCCACAGAGTTTGGTATACACTTTTTCTGGTCCAACGGTTATTGATCCAAGTGCGGATACGATGAATCTTACGGTTGCCGGACAGACATTGACAGTGAATATGGCAAATGGTGATGGTCTAGGAAATGCAGTAACAACAGCTCAGCAATTAAATGAGGCAGCCGCTTTCCTTGTGAATGGAGCTAATCTAGGAGTAACCGCAACAGCATTTTCAGAGGTTGTAAACTCAGTTACGGAATTCAAATTAAGAATTGAGGCAAAAGAGGTTGGTCAAAGTTTCTCGATGGGCTCAGTGAACTTCGTTGATGCGTCATCAAATTCTACTCTAACCTTGTCTTCTTCTGTAGCGGCAAAATCCATGCCCCAAAACGGTGATGGGGTTTATGTAGATTTCTCTGGTGACACCTACCTAATTAAGATGGTCGATGATGAGCTTCAAGTGTCTGGAGGCGAAGAAGGCCGTTTGACAGCCTATTTTGATAATCAGTTGAAACTGCAAATAATTGCTGGTGGTACACTATCAGGACAAGTCGTAACCGTGACATCGGACACAAAAATTTCTGGAAATAGCGACAATGCTACTTCATTTGGATTAAACACTACTAAAATGCGTTTTGCGAGTACTAAGTTTACGGCTGCTGCTGATTTACCTAGTTTAAATCTAACTATAAACAATACAATTCACACAGTCACTATGGATGCAAATGGTATTCTTACAACTGCTCCAGCTTTACCAAATGGTGTTTTGATAAATTCAACTGTTACAGGTTCAGACAGTGGGCGTGTGATTATTGAATATGACCCAAACGTAAATAGCGTCTCATTTGCTGAACCACAAAATGCGCTTGGCATGAAAACAGCTGACCTAAAGCTTCAGCTTACTGATGAACATATTTTGGTGGAGAGCTTAAAGGGTGATGTCGTGGATGTTACTGCTACTGCAAACAGCTTAGCTAGCCAAACAATATTTATCAATGACACCGCTGTCGAAGATCTTCTAGTATTCACAACAGGCTCTGGAGCAAGGCTGATTAATGGAGTTTATGATCAGATAGCTACTGAATCTGATGCCTATATTGCCGCAGCACTAGACCGAGGTGGATTGACCATCAAAGCGGTTTCTGACGATTCACTTCGTTACGAAATACTTGACAAAAATACAGGACATTCAATTGCAACCCGCACAGTTGATGAAAATAATATTTTCACATTTGACAACTATCAGGTCCAGCTTAAAGGCAAGTCTGCATTCAACGACCAATTTTCCATAGAGCGCACAGAAAGTGGGGCGGGTGATTCCAGGAACTTAGCGGCTATGATCGCACAACAATCTGGCGATATGAATGGTAAAGGTTCCGGAGGGTTTTCTGATATTTTTTCCACAATTGTAGCAACTGTTGGTGCATCTGTTCGGTCCAATGAGCAGGCGCTAGATGGTGCGGACGCTACAAGAGAGGCCGCCATTGAGTCTGAGGCGCAATTCTCGGGAGTTAATCTTGACAGTGAAGCTGCCGCCCTTATTGAATTTCAGCAGGCCTATCAAGCATCAGCACGAGTAATATCAACAGCGAGAGAGCTATTTCAAACTCTGATTGAGGTTGTCTAACGGAGGTTTTGATGCAGGTAAGTACAAAATTATTTAACGAACAGCAAATTAGACAGTTTGGAAAACTGACAGAAGACATTCAAAAAAAGCAGGAAAAAATTGCTTCTGGAAAAGCAATCTTGAAAGCATCTGATGACCCAGTTGCTGCAGCGCAATTGTCAGCCGCCAGAGAACAAGAACAGCTTTTAAATCGTTTTGAGGATAATGCCTATAAAGCTCAACTTCGTCTCAGTGCAAGTGATAAGACGTTGCAAGAGACAATATCTGTGATGACCCGTATTTCAGAACTAGCAACACAGGCACGCAGTCCAGCCTATGATGGGTTCAGCAGGAAAGCTATACTGACTGAGATGCAAGCCCTTCACCAAACTCTGGTTGAATTAGCAAATACCCGAGATGCATATGGCCAAAGTCTATTTTCAGGTTTTAAGACAGATGCTGATGCGTTTGTGAGGAATTTGGATGGCACGGTTTCTTACAATGGAGACCGAGGCATTCATACGGTTCAAGTATCAGAGAATGTTAACGTATCAACAGCAGTTGATGGTGAAAGTGTGTTTGGGAGAGTGCAGACAGCCGGTGGACCGAAAAGTGTTTTTGAAGTTGTTGAAGGGTTGATGGGTTCAATAGACCCTCTTCGAGAAATCAACGAAATGGCTACAGCTCAAGGCAGTGCGAGAGTTAGGCTTGATTTACCAAGACAAAATCAAGACTGGTCATTTACTTTGAAAGGTGGAGTTGGTGCTGTAACTATTGCAACAACATTAGCATCAGGGATGGAAAAAAATCTAGCAGATGCAATTAATGCTAAGTCAGATCTGACAGGTGTTACTGCAGAATTTGATAAAAAGACCGGCGCTATTTTTCTAACAGAAACAACCACAGACTTGATCGTAATAGAAGACGTCGAAATTGAGGGTGAAGGCATTGCTAGTCAGGCTGGTTTTTATAATATGGCAGTGATAGCGCTTGATGTGAATGGAGCAGAAATTGGTAAAGAAAGAGTTTTAACCGACGAGGATCAACTGCTTGGACGTGGCATAGAAAACGTTCTAAGTTCCATTGATCATCTTGCATTACAGCAAGCTAGACTGGGAGCGCAAATGGCGAAGGCTGAGATTCAAATCGAAGTGCTCCAAAGTAGAAAGTTAGCGGTGACAAGAGATATATCTGCTATGGGTGACGCTGATTTGGCAAAACTTGTAACAGAGTTACAGTCGCAGTTAACAAACCGTGATGCGGCGCAACAAGCTTTTGCGAATATCGGTCAACAAAGTCTTTTTGATTATATTCGCTAAACAAATCTTCAATAACAAAATTGTACAAAAGGGCAGGGCATGTTTCTGCCCTTTTTAATTATTCGAATTCAAAAAATTGACAGGAAAACATAATAGCAAACAAATTTCAGGGAATTCAACAAAATCATTACCTTATAACTGTTTTCTGAGTCTGATGTTTCACTTTGGCACAGCATTTGCACTTTTTCACCGTGTCAAATTAATTGTGAGAGAAAGCACAATGCAAAACCAATTTTTCAAAATTGCCTGGGCTGAACCCCCAGGACTGTCTCTAGAGAAAGGAAAGGTAATGCCCCCAGGCAACCCTTCATTTTTTACTAAGACTAGATTAACTGGCAACGCTGCGTGTGATTGGCACGGCATTTGCAACAACGCAGGGTGTCCAACTAAACTGGATTGGCAAGCGAAATGAGCAAGATTAATACAAATATGGCCGGGGTAACGACCCTTTACCATCTTCGCAATAAAGAAGATGGAATGAACAAAGCACTCGAACGCATTTCATCAGGACTGCGCTTGAATCATGCAGTAGATGATGCTGCAGGGGCGTCAATCGTTAATCGAATGACTTCGCAAATCAAAGGTTTGGAAGCTGCTATTAGAAATGCCGCTGACGCAATCTCTTTGACTCAAACTGCTGAAGGAGCAATCGAAGAAGTGACTGCCATCCTCCACAGAATGCGTGAATTATCTGTGCAATCTGCAAACGGTGTTTACACAGGACAGGATCGTCAAGCCATCCAAAATGAGGTTGGTGCTTTGCAGGATGAACTTCACAGGATTGCTGAAAGCTCTACTTTTAACGGCGTAAAAATGCTTAATGGGTCTTTTATTGATACCACATTCCAAGTTGGATTTCAGCCAAACGATACCGCAACATTGTCCATAGAGGATGTCAAGCCAACCGGCCTAGGCGAGTTCATCCTTAAGACAGATGTAATTAACTCTGGAAATAGGATTGTTACCGAGTCATTGGCGACTACTTCAACCACTTCTAACAATATTGTAAATAGTGGCACAGGCGCTGTTACCCTTAACGAGGGTTTTCATATGACAATCACCGGTCCGGCTTCTAGTGGTTCAGCGCTTGATACTTTTGCAACCACTTATCCCGGCGGATCCTATTCGACCACGACTTCAGGTTTTTCTGTAGACGCTTCCACAGGTGTAATCACTAGTACAAGTTTAAAGCAATTTGACAATACTAAAGCTACAACGGAATTTCCAAACACACAAACTGTTGAAAGGGTTTATACGCAGGGCCCTAACATCTTCACAGAGACAATTACATTGACTCTCACTGATGTGAACCCAAATACTATCGTCCGCTCTGCTACTTCTACCATAAATGTCAATAGCGTGGATGATATAACTATAAATGCTATCGATTCAACGACGAACCAAAGCAACGCCACTCAAGGCTCACTTAGTGCGCAACTTGCGACGTTTGTTCAGGATTCGAGAGCAGTATCTAGCACCAACGGGACATTTACTTTGGGTGGTGCGGATGCAGCACAGTTTAGGGTAGATGCAACTTCAGGTCAAATTACATGGGCGTCCTCGCCGACATTGCTCAATACTGATAAAACCCTTGAATTGACATTTACTTCAGATGTAGGTGACGTCTTTACAGAAACTATCGTTATAGACCATTCAACTTCTAATCCGTCGATTGGTGAGGTAACTTTGAACGTGGCCTCTGCTGCTGTTCCCGGCTCTGTAAACTATGATATGAACACTACTGGAAATTTTTCTACTGCATTTGATACTGCTTTTACAAGTGGCGCCACAGTAGTAACTCTGACCGGTGCTCCCACAGGTGTAACAGTGAATTCACCAGCATCAGACAATTTGGCATTTGATTTATCACATGGCACCTTGGCGGCAGGTACAACTGTTTCATTTGAAATGACTTTAACTAATGGCGGCGTTGTAGCTCATACAGAGCAAGTTTCATTTACTGTTGCTGGCTCACAGCCGGCTGATTCTGTCTCGCGAGCTACAGATGTTAGTCCTGGAAGCTTCACTGTACCTAACGCTAGTTCCACAACTACAAATCACACTGGAAATGAAGGCCCAGCATACACTTCTGGTAGTGGCACGCCTAGTTATACAGATGGCACAAATGGCCAGATTAACACTGCAATAACCATGGCAGAGGGCGCTCAAATAGTACTCGAGCCTGATTCTCAGAGTGTCAATTTGAGGAACTTTGTTACTGCAAATACTGGTGGTACATTCTCTATAGCGGGCACTGATGCAGCGTTATTTTCGGTTGACGCGACGACAGGGCAGATTAAGTCCAAATCACATGTCGATTTTGAAATACCAGATGATAATGGATTGGACCGCACTTATGAGGTGAGTTTAAAATACACCCAAGGTACCAACAACTTCACGGATGTGATCACTGTTACAATTACAGATGATACCTCAGATAACAACGCGAACCAAGCAGCTGGCAAACCTCTTTTAGGAACAGATAGTACTACAGCGGCTAGCTTAATAAACGAGGATGAGGATCTAACAATCTTTGGAAATGTTGGCACCAAAGTAATCGATGTTAATGGAAAATCTTCGGCATATGACATCGTTCAGGCTATCAATGCTGAGCAGAGCGAGACGGGTGTCTATGCAGACGCCATGACTAGGGTCAATATAAGTTTTCCTGACCAATCAGACTTAAAAACTGATACTGTAACTTTCAGTCTTCAAGGCGTAAATGATTCCCCAATTACGGTTGCAGCTAATGTTGATTTTGGCTTGATAGGCGGACGAGATGCAAGTGTTCGTGATCTGGCAAATGCTGTTAATTCAATATCTGGAAAAACAGGTATTAGCGCCAAGGTTTCCAATAGAGGCGATATTATGCACCTATTCTCTAATGAAGGGTATGATATCGTGCTAGAAAATTTCACGTTGTCCGTGCTCGACATCCCGATGAATGTTTCATCTACAGATGACAACTTTGTGAGTATTGGTGAGACCCAACAATTGAGAAAGGGTGTTGGCAACAACGATACCTTCCGGTCAACCGGTCAAGTTACCTTCCATTCACCCTATATTTTCTCGGTTGATGTAGGAAAAACAGGTGTAAATGGTGGTGGTCTTTTCCAAACAGTGCCTGGGGCAGCAACACTCTCTTCTGTGTCATCTTTGGATGTCATGACTGTTGAAGGTGCTAAAAAGATGCTTACGGCAGTCGACGGTGCTTTGGTAAGAATTGACCTTGAACGTTCGGACCTTGGTGCTGTCATGTCTAGGATGCAGCATACAATAAACAACCTTTCGAATGTTGTTGTGAATACTAAAGCTGCGCGGTCACGCATACAAGATGCAGATATAGCTGTGGAAACAACTGAGATGACAAAAGCTCAGGTTCTCTCACAAGCCGCCCAATCCATGTTAGCCCAAGCTAATCGAACCTCCCAATCAATTCTAACTCTTCTTCAAGGGTAAAATAAAAAGGGCGCCGGTGAGGGCGCCCTTTTTTCGTTATTTTGTTCAATTTTACTGAAGTAAAGCTAATACGCTTTGCTTGGATTGATTTGCCTGAGCAAGCATAGATGTTGCAGCTTGAGACAAAATTTGTTGCTTTGATAGCTGACTTGTCTCTGCGGCATAATCTGCGTCAGTAATACGCCCTTTTGCCGTTTCTGTCTGTGAAGACAAAGCAGTCAAGTTATCTATGTTATGCTGCAGTCTGTTCTGTGTCGAACCCAATTTCGCTTGTGCAGCTGTAATTGAATTCAGAGCAGTATCCAAAATTGATATCGCCTCTAATGCACCTGCTTGCGATGTAATATTCACGTTAGCAATGTGATTTCCATCATCAGCTGTGCTGTTAACAACATTCAATTGAATAGTCTCGGTGTAGACATTATCACCCTGAGAATACACAAGGTTAAAGTTATACTGAGCTTTATCTTCAAAGTTCATGATAACTTTTGACGTAATATCTCCAGTTTTAGACACTTCAAAATCAGCCGCATCAGCACCGGAAAGACTGAAGGTGCCTTTTGCATATGAAGTCTGGAAAGTGCCTAGCTCTGGGCTAAGTACACCTGAACCACCGCTCACCTGAATGGTTGCTTCCATTGCTTCATTTACGTTAAGAACAGATTTTCCGCCAACCACTTCGGTAGATGCAGTTATTCCATCTTTTAATTGGTCGGTTGACTTCTGTGAAACTGAAGCTGTTGAAGGATGCGCTGCGGCTGTAGTTGTCAAGTCAATCTGCTGGGTGAATGTATTGCCCCCCAAATCTGTGTAGACGACTCGAGCCTTGTATTGTCCTGCGTCAGCACCAGCATCAAGTGTAAGAGTGCTTCCTACCAGCTCATAACCTTTAGCATCAGTGTTAGAACCTGCCTCTGCGTTTGCGATACCGTCAGCTGCCTTAGTGTAAGGATTACCATCAAAGTCAAAAAGCGCATAGCTACCGCCTGAATTTCCTGCAATTTCTGTGTAGGCTACCAGGTCAGCAAATATTGTTCTATCGCCAAGGTTTAACGTAACCGCTTCACCGTTTGATGTGCCAGTGTAAGTGCTGATAGCACCGCCCTGTTCTGTTGCACCGGTTGAGTCCTGGGTATAATTACCAGTACCCGCTGCATGGTTGTCAGTTACACTTACTACAATAGTTTCAGTAAATAATTCGGTTGTAGCGGCAGTCTGATCGGTTGCGTTAGAGAGTGTTAGTGTTAATGTAATAACACCATTCCCAGAATCATCGCCAACGCCTAGTCGCACTTCGTTGGCGGTGTTCAAGTCATCTGCGGTTGCGGCGACATTAGTGTCAATACCGAACTCGTTACCAGTAGCAATAGCACCTACGTTAGCAGCAGCTCCACCAGTCATTGTTTCAGAGCTTATGGCGAGGAGACCAAACACATTGCCTGCTGCAGCGGTTCCGCCGTGACGAGCAATAAATTCTTTTGCTCCAGATGACAACATATCCTGAACAGTTGACACACTAAAATCTAGGTGGTTGGTGCTATCATCTTGGCTAAGCTGTATTGCGCTTCTTCCAATATGCGCCCTTTCTGATGCAATTGCCACCGAACCAGCATCTTCTGTAGCGTTATCAGTCACGTCGATATTGATTGTCTCTGTATACACTTTATTTGTGGACGATGTGTAGGTCATTGTGATCAGATAACTATTGTCGTGGTTAGTTCCACCAACGTCATTAGGGTTTTCAAAATCTAACCGTCCAGTTTTTGCTGTAATTAGGCCGGTTGCAGAGTTGACAGTAAAATCTCCAGCTGTGGTTGAGCCGTTGTGGTCAGCGTCATCGCCAGCCACGAGAGCGAATGTTCCAGTTCCAGTATCGGAGGCAACAAATTCTTTAAATGCGTCACTTAAAACACCGTTCACACCAACTGTCTCGAATTGAACGTTTTCAGCTTCTTCGACAGTTAAGTTTGTTGTACCAGTGTTGGCTGCAGAGGTTTTAGTCGCAGTATCGGTTACTGTCAGTTTGACGTGTTCAGTGACAGATTCGGAGCCAACAGTGTAAGTAACTGAAAATTCATAAACGCCGTCGAAATTCAAGTCGCGAGCCGTGTTAAAATCGAGCTCTCCAGTGGTTTCTTTGAGACTAATGCCGCCAGTTGTCTGATCAACTTGGAACAAAGCACCGTCATCTGTCGTTGAAACAGCATAAGTGCCCGCTGCATTTGCAATGACAAAGTCCTTAAAACCCTGACTGAATACATCCTTTGATACTTGAACCTGCCCTTCCTGAACATTTATCAATGTCTTAGCGGCTGTGTGGACGAAAGTCGCTGATGTATCAACTGCGGCGTCAGACCGAGTGGTAATTGCGGTTCCACCAAGGGAGTCGGTGTGCATACGTTCTACTTGAATGTTCACCACTTCAGCATTGGTATTACCAGCGCGAATTTCTGAGTCATAAGAACCATCAAGCACTTTGACCCCGTTAAACGCGGTATTTTCTGAAATTTTGTTGATTTCGGCAAGAAGAGCGTCGACTTCCAACTGAGCATTGGTGCGGTCGCCGTCAGAGTAAATTCCGTTGGCCATTTGGACTGATAGTTCACGCATCCGAATAACCATGTTCGAAATTTCTGCCATACCGGATTCAGCTGTCTGTACAAGTGAAATACCATCATTTGAATTTCTGATGGCCATATTCACTCCACGTATTTGACTTTCCATCTTAGTAGCAACGGCCAAACCAGCGGCGTCATCAGAAGCTGAATTAATTTGCAAACCTGAGGACAGACGCTCCATGGCCTTTTCCATGTTTGTTTGGGCAGCAAAATTAGCGACACGCGCTTTCAATGCTCCAACATTTGTATTAATAACAGTCATTTTTTTCTCCAAAGTCTGTATTAACTGGGTAAAAGGCCAACAGCGGCCACGAAAAATACAACGACAGAGTAAAAAATGTTTTAAATTTTTTTTTAATTCTTTGAAGAAAATCAATTATGTCACTATTATCGAGTGTTAACAGCTAAAACCAATATACTTTATCATGAAAAATAGAGATAAGACTGAATAGTTCACTGAAGTTAAATAACGGTTGCTAAATGTATTGCCCAGACTGGATTTTTGATATTGTGTGCGCTGAGATTGCCTCTCTTTTCATTAAGAATGATGTGGCTTTAACTCTAGGCGCTGCCAAATACGCTTCTGGATTATCGGAAGAGTATAAGGAATTGTCTGGTGATGAGATGGAGTTATCGGCGGAGGCGATGGTCCGGGTCTTAGGTGAAATAGAGGCTGGCGAACACGCTGTAAGTTTGCTTGAGGGATTTTCTTACTTTCGTCTTCACTATTCGTTTCAGGGTGTGAAACGCAATCTAAAGCCAATGTTTGGCAATGCATGGGCAGGGATTAAGGAAAAAGAGTATTCTGTTGAAACAACACCAAAAAGATTTAAGGCTTATCTATTTGCTCATCGTTCTGAAAAGGCAGTTTTAGCGCCACACAATTGGTCACTATCTATTCAAACTGAAATCCCATTTTTAGCTGAAATCGCAAGTAAAAACAGCAACCCTTTAGATTTCCTTTAAATAAGGAAATTATTATCGGCTCAATGAAGCTTTCCATGCTTCTTGAAAATTTGTAAGAAGCTCTTCTGTTTTTTTGAAACCAGAGACTGCAGAGTTCATATCACTGAATTGTTTGGTATAGCGTAATCTAGAGTTTTCTATTCTTTTGTTTAATTCTTCTAAATCTGTTTTGTAATCTGCAACATCTTTATTGTAGTTGCTTATTCTACTAGTGATATCACTAGTGGAAGATATAATAGGGGCGGCAAAATCTCGAACCATATCTAAAAGGCTTTTGCCGATAAAAATATTAGTATCCTGTCCCTCACCTAAAAGAGTTACAGCAAGGCCCCTCGCTCCGCCAGATGTAGATAGATATCTACCGTTGGAAAGACTCAATTCAGTGGTTGCTGTTTCTGCTGGTGTTGGCAGTACTTTTCTTATATCTGCTGTGTTGTCTGGGTCAATATTAAACTCGAATTTTCCAGGCTCCCATGCTGTGCCGGATAATTCCGGTTTGACTAAACTACTATCTGCGACGACCCTGCTGTTCATAACAGCTGAAAAGGAATCAGGATTTGCTGCAAAAAACTTGTTAAATCTCGTTTCATCAACAGTCAGGGAGCCATCTCTTTCTGTCATAACACCAAAATTTGATAGAAAGGTGTCCGAGTCGCCATAGCCTACAATCGGCTTAGTTGTTAGAGACTTCAATGTCCTTAGGTACGATTTTGCTAAATTATCATCTGCTAATGGGCCTTGATCGGCCTCTCCTGGCGTTCCCCTAAACGTAAGTGTAGTTAGCTTCGAGATCATACCGTTTAGCTCGGCCACAAAACCCTTCAGGTCTGCCAGTGCTTTAGTGGCATCATAGGACGCGCCTATTGTTATGTTGCCTGTAGTTGTATCATTGAGAGTTAATTTTATACCGTTAATCAGGTCTTCAACTTCATTTTCCTCACGGATGATATTGACACCATTGAATGTGAATAGAGCATTTTGCCCTGCCATTGCAAAATGGCGATTATCTGCAACTCGTATTGTGGGATTATAGTTCAACGAAAGAGAAGCCGCTGAGGTCGTTGCGGTGTTTTCATAATCGGGCTCGGTAGTTGTATTATTGCTGACTGACATGCCGGCTGTTTCAACTGTGAAATCTACTGGACCATTGTCTGCCGCACGTGAGACTGAATCACTCCCTGCGCTTACTGTGAAAGATACCTTTTCTGTGTGTTTTAAAACTCCACCATCACTAAAGTTGATATCAAAATTCACATTCTGCCCTGCATTCAGTGATGCGTCTGAAAAGTCAAACTCAAGGGCATACCTTCCATCTAACCCTGCATCTGGGGTTTGGGTGGCGTTATTAAATCCTCCATTATTAAAACCAGTTTGAATTCCATAACCATTCCTAGATGGTGATATCACAGTACCATCGTAACCACCGTTGTTAAAATCACCATCAACCGTTCCTGCAGTTTTAGTAAATGTAATGTTCACGTCGCCTTGATCGCCTGGTGATTTGTATTCGACGCGAATTCTGGGCGTGGCAAGAGAACCGCCTAAATCAACCGTGAAGGGTGCTGTGGCATAATCTGCGTCGGCTTGAAGCGCTGTAATCACGTCATCTAATGATGTGTATCCTCCCGCTCCAGCAGCAGCAGTTGTTAAAACAATGCCATCGACATCAAGCTCAAAAACGTCATTCGATTGGTTGGTCGAACCAATATTTATTGATGTAGATGTACGATACCTCTCGGTTTCCTGGACTTTTGTGAAATTTATGGTCTGGTCGGTTAAAGGCCCGCCCGTTTTATAGATTACTTGTATTTCTCCCCCAGCAGTTGCGCCATTTGTGTCTGAAATAGTAAAGGGCGCCCCTGCATAATCACTATCATTTTGCAAAGCGGTTACAATATCATTTAAAGAGGTATATCCCCCTACGCCAGCAGAGGCTGTTCTCAAAGTTGTGGAACCTACCACAAGCTCATAAATATCGTTTTCTGCTGGCGCAGAACCTATATTAACACCGCTGGTAGTGTAAGTTTCTTCAACATGATTAACCGTCACGCCTGCTGGCTGCCCGGACAACGAAAATTGAGGTGTGGAGGCAGCATTGAATACAGTCTGAAGACGAGACGAAAAGTTTGTATTGTTTCCTAAATCGTAGACAATTTTTCCGCCGCCGTTCACTGCATTTAGGGTAGATTCATGAATTGATACATGAGAATTGTCGTGGTCAACTACGATTGTCTCAACAAAAGTGTCCCCATTTGCCGCTTGATAAGTTAGTGTTAGGTTTTTATCTCCAGTAATTTGGCCACCACCTGAATAAACTATTGCACCAGTGCTGGTGTTAAGCGTGAAATCACTAGCATCGGCTCCACCTAATGAGAAGTTTCCATCTGTTCCGTTTAATGCTCTAGTTTCTGAAATAAATGTGGCAAGCTGCGCACTTAAACTACCTTGGGTCGCTCCAGATTGACCTCCAGAGATTGCATTTATAGTCAGACCATCAAGAGTATGAATGTCGAGCTCTGAACGAGCTTGTCTAATGACTGTTTTAGCAGTGTCCTCTGTGACAGTTATGAAAACTGTCTCACTAATTGTATTGCTCCCACTAGTATAAGTTCTTGTCAAAGTCCGGTTCGCGCCATCTGAAAAGGCAATCATATCCGTGCTTGTTATTTCACCGGTAGAGCTATTTATAGTGAATTTAATATCTCCGGAAATTGAATAGTTGCCCCCAGGATAATCGTTTACAAATCTTTCTAAGTCCGTGCCTGAACTGCTGGCAGAGGGCGCTGGTATCGTTATGTCAAAACCTTCTACAGTTGTAGCCGTAATATCCGTAATTCTGTCTGAAGCTCCTGTTGCTGTAATCCTCATTTGATTGTCCAGACCAGTTGGGCTCATAAAAGATATAGAATAGCTACCCTCACTCAATTTGATGACACTAGCTGTGACACCAATATTCGCTGCGTTTACCGCATCTGCTATTGCACTTATTGTATTTGGACCTGTCCCAACATTAACGGTTTGAGCCGCACGGTCGGTGTTTACAGTAAAAGTGTCTCGAGCAGTGTTCCATTCCCCAAATTCAATTAGTATGCTCTCTGTACTTGATGTTGATGTGGCAGAGGTAAAACCAGCAAAAGACACGGTGTGACTTTTGGCTATTTGTGTAATGTTCAACTCATGTTCAAATGGCTCAACTGAATAAGTTCCAGTTTCTTCAACAGTAACTGCTGTGCTTGATGAATTAGTGACAAGGCCGGTCTTGCCGTCAATTGACTCAAGACTTTTATCCAGTGTAGTTAAATCGCCCTTTAATTGACCGAGAGCTGAAACCGACACTGTTCGGTCATCAATCCTTTTTTGGATGGCATTTTCTTGTGGCACGCGTTCTGCGTCAACGATTGCATCAACAATCTGAGTAACGTTGAGACCACTTCCCACATTTAATGCGCTAAGGTAATCGATCCCATTTTGCATAAATCAGTCCATAAACCTTGAAAAAGTATCTGTAAGTGAGAGCAATTTTTGTGCCTAAATCGAAATTGTGTAACACTAAAGGAAGTAAAAAGCAGTCTTTTATAGTCAGTCGAGTAATTTGCAAACTAAATTAAGATTAATTCAATACTTATTAATTTCTTCGTTAACAGGGTTAACGATTGGAGCCGTTGTTTCTTTAGCGGCAAACATCTTTGTTTATGGAATTAAATTCTTTGAAGCACTTCGTCTGTCCTTACTTTCACAGTTTTCCTTTATTCAATCTACTGAATACGTAATACCATTTGCTTGGTTAACTATCGGCTTTATCTTTGTTTTTTTCATAAAAAAGATTTTAGGCTGCACCTCTTGGCAAGGTCCGGCGGACGCAATTTATTGTGCTCATAGGCCGGACCGAAATATGGATATTCGTCAAGGTTTTGGGACAGTATTTGCTGCATTCACTTCACTAAGTGCTGGAGCCTCTTTAGGACAATATGGCCCTATAGTGCACATGGGAGCGCTAATCGGCGGACTTTTTAGAAAATACAATCTCGCTTCGGTAAACTTGTCAAATGACATTTTTCTGGGCTGTGGGGTAGCTGCAGCGATTTCTGCAGGGTTTCAAGCGCCTATTGCCGGTGTGATTTTTGCTCATGAAGCTATCTTAAGGCATTTCTCAGTGAAAGCAGTCGCCCCAATCGCTATTTCTAGCATTTGTGCAGCTTCAGTGGGTGAATGGTTAAATTTAAACGATAACATTTTAGTATTGAATTTTGTTCCTGAACCGTTAATCAAACAAGTTCCAGCTTTGTTAGTTGGAGGCCTACTTTTTAGTTTGATAGCTGTGTTTATAATGAAGTCTACGTTAAGTGGTATAGCTGCTGTGAATAAGTTAAATCTGCACGTTATTTACACTGGAACAATTGCTATTTTAGGCCTGGGTGTCCTTGCCATATATATTCCAGAAACAATTGGAATTGGAATGAAACCCCTTGTAAGTATCTTGTCTGGAGAGTATGCAGCTAATGCGTTGATTTTACTTTTCATAACCAAGATTATTGCCATTCTAATTTCGATTTGTTTTGGATTTGTAGGAGGCTTTGTTTCTCCGGCTTTAATTATTGGGGCTTTGTCAGGAGCGCTGTTGTCTGTATCACTGTCGTCAATTGGTTTTGAAGTCTCTTCCGTAACTCTCATGATTGCTGGAATGGCTGCTGTTTCTGGAACAATTGTTGGTGCACCTATTTCAATGGTGATGTTGGTATTTGAACTAACAGAATCTTATGATTTTGCAGTTGCTGCTATGTTAAGTGTTGTAGTGGCAAATTTATTTAGTCATCTAGTATTCAGCCATTCATTATTTGATGAACAACTCAAGCGTCGAAATATTGATGTGTCTCTTGGTCGTGGAAATCTTGCTCTTATGGAGCAGCCAATAGTTGAAATTGTAAAAACAGAGTTTCTCAGAGTGCGTCCAAATGAAAGTGTTCAAAGAACAATAGAATTGCTTAAAAAAGAACAGCAGACGGAAGCATATTGTGTAGCAGAGGATGGCACTTATGTCGGCAAGTTGTTTCTACCACAACTTTTAAAATCAAGGCAAAATGATGAGGTCCATACGAGTGTGTTGACTTCAGATATTATCATTCCTGCAGACTCTTCAATGTTTCAAGCAATAAAAATTGCTTCAGACTTTGTCGGGGAGGCTATGGCGGTTGTTGATCAAGAAAGTGGCGTACTTTTGGGAATTGTGACAGAAGCAGATCTATTTTTGGTCTACTTGAAGGCTCAGTCGGACGTGCACAAGCTCGAGCACGGTTGAGTCTACGATTTACGGACTTTAGGCTAAGATATCTATTTGATTCCTAAAACGTGGAGTATCAGCATATAAATTGGATATGCGTTCCGTCCGAGTTGCACTCATGTTCTGAATGTAAATTGGCGCAGAGGCGGCTCTAGCTTGCAAGTACTGTTCTGTAACAACAGAGGAGGGTGCCTGCCGGACAGACCGGATTTGACCCAATGGAAGCCCAGATTGTTCAGAAAATATCTTCGAAACATTCTCAGTGGGCTCAATATATCCGCTAGTCAGCCGTTCTGCTGGCATAAGACTTGCACTGCCTCCAGAAGCACTGATATGGGAAGCTTTCGATGAGCGGTCGGAAGCAGAAGCAAGTCTTGTTGGTTGCGCATCATGAAGCATGGGAACATACATAAGTTAAAAGTAATACATTGCGACGATTTATGCAAGAAATCGAGGTGAAAGCAGGAATGAATTACGGGAAAATCACAAAAGCATATCAAAATGCTGAAAATCAGGCTCTGCAGGAAACAGAAGATCCACATTTAATAGTGCTAGCCATGTTGAATGCTCTTCTAAAATCAATGGGAATTTTTGCAGAAAATATTGATATTTTGAATGGCGGTCAGCAAGAACTGAAATCTAAACACTTTGCGCGAGCATTGACAATTATTTATGCCTTACAGAGCAGTCTTGACTTTGAAAAGGGCGGAGACATTGCAGAAAATTTATTTCAACTTTACGAATTTGCTCGCCAAAAGCTTATGGAGGATTTGAGTACGAATAAGGCTGAAGGCACTATACAAGCGATTCACTGTCTCGCTGACATCCGCGATGCTTGGGATGAAATGGGTAAGCAGAATGTTGAATATGGCTGAAATCAGAGACCAATTCTCTGCCCTCAACGGCCACATTGCGACAGCTATCACGGACAAAGATTTTAACCGTGCTATAACTCTTGATCGTGCACGTCAGGATATTCTTCGAGACCTTTGTTTGATGGAAATGTCAGAAATAGATGAAAGTTTTTTCAATTTTATTGAGCAATGCGCCAAAGACAATGCCGAGTTAATCAAGTCCATTGAGAAAGAAATGGAGGAACTCACGTTCCGACAAAGTCGCACCCGCAGAGCACAGATGGCATACACGAACTAGCAAGCCTATTCTATTTCAGGTGGCCTGTTTGCATTGATGGGCTTTTCAATCATAAATTTTTTCATTTTTTCAATTAAAGTTGTCCGCCTGAGTTTTAAGCTGTCTGCTGCAGCTGATATCATTCCATCAGACTTCAAAAGTGCAGCTTCTATTAGCACGATCTCAACATCTTGCAGATGTCGACGCAAATCAATGTCGTCAAAGAAAGAGAACCAGTCCTGATAATGAGATGGATGCGGCAAAGGCATCTCAGATCCCCTATTTTTACCCTCAGAAACTTTTGCAACGGAGTCTAGATTTGATGTGGCTGCCCATAATGCCTCTTGCTCTTCAATAGGGTCAGGCACCTTTATCCTTAGCAGATTATTTTTGACATCCGCTTGTTCGATCTGGCGTCCAGGAAATAAAAGGCAGGCGCGTTCCAGCACATTGCGAAGTTCTCGGACATTGCCTGGCCATGGATAACGCATCATTTCAGCGTGAGCCCCGTCTGTAAAAACAGGCTGATTATTATTATCTTTTTTTTCACTTCTGAGCATGGATGTCAGAATAGCAGGAATGTCAACCGACCGGCTTGCTAGTGCGGGGACAGTAATTGGAAACACATTAATCCTGTAAAACAAGTCAGCTCTGAATTTTCCAGATTCTATATCACCTTCTATGTTCTGATGTGTGGCACAAACCAAACGAAAATCAACTTCAACTTCGTTGCCGCCACCAACCCTTTGTATTGTACGATTCTCCAATGCGCGTAGAAGTTTGGCCTGCAGAGAAAGAGGCATATCGCCGATTTCATCCAAAAATAAAGTTCCGCCAGATGCCATCTCGAAACGCCCCGATCTCGTTTTATCTGCACCAGTGAATGCGCCCTTTTCATGACCGAATAACTCACTTTCAAGCAATTCGGCCGGAATTGCTGAACAGTTGACGGATACTAGTTTTCCCTTGCGCTTTGATAAATTATGTATAGCGCGAGCGACGAGTTCTTTGCCAGTTCCAGTTTCACCTTGTACCAAAATGGTTGTGGTGGAGGGAGCAGCTAGTTCAATTAACCGCTTCACTTCACGCATAGGTGCAGACTGGCCTACTATTAGTTCATCAAGTCCGCTCATTCGCCATAAACCGCTTCTACTTCTATTCTCGTCTAACTAACTGAATTGAAAAAGAGTCAAAAAATTGCTTTTAATATTAAGGTCAATTTTAAAAATGTCAAAAAAATGAACCAAAAATAAAAAATTAAAAAAATTCGAAAAAACAATACCTTAAATGGTTTTTTAGCCATGTTTTTTAAATTGGCCTACTTTTTGCCTCTGACACGTAGCACATGTAACGGGAGTAAAAATCGTGGCGATTATAGCAATTGAAAAAACTAGCCTAATTGGTGCACAGCAGTTAGCGGCTTTTTTGGAACGCCGCATGGCAGAAATTTATTGGTTTGAAAAGATAGATAGGTCAGAAAACAATCTCACTGTAAAATCAGCATCTCCGGCAAAGGTAGCTGATGCGTTTGTGTGTAGCCGCAGTTATGCTGACGCAAAAGGTGGGGTCTCTGCTGTAACAGAAATTGCACGCAGCCTTAAAGCCAGTCGCGTGCTTGTTTTGGGTTGTGATGACAGTGGAAAATTTTCTGTTAGCACAGAAATGAAAGGCAATTTCATAAACTTAAATATGGCTGCATCGGATTGCACAGACAACAGTCTTAGCCCCGAATGTTGTTCGAATTATTCGCTACAAATGGCTTGTACTCTGCTTCTTGATGATGATTATGTAGCTGTAGCTGACCAAAAAAGTCTTGAATTAATGGCGTTGTCCCGCCGTGTTAGTAAGACAGATGTTACTGTCTTTATTAACGGGCCAACAGGTACGGGTAAAGAGGTCTTGGCTCGTTTTATCCATAATCAATCTGGCCGCCATGACGCCCCATTTGTTGCTGTAAACTGCGCTGCAATCCCCGAAAACATGCTGGAAGCGATTTTATTTGGTCATGAGAAAGGGGCTTTTACTGGAGCATCAACTGCCAATAAGGGTATATTTCGCGCTGCTGACGGCGGCACTCTTCTTCTGGATGAAATTTCAGAAATGCCACTTGGCCTTCAAGCTAAATTATTAAGGGCTTTGCAGGAAAAGAAAGTCACCCCGCTAGGCAGCCAGCGGGAGATGAGTGTAGATGTTCGTGTAATAGCCACTACCAACAGAAATATGATAACCGAAGTGCGTGAGGGTCGTTTTCGTGAAGATTTGTTTTACCGATTGAATGTATTTCCGCTAGCCACCCGAAATTTGTATGATCGTAAAGATGACATTATTGCCATAAGTACGATTCTTCTGAAACGACATTGCGCGGACAATAGTTTGCTTCCAGCTTTGCATACCAGTGCTGCGGAAATACTCATTTCTTATAACTGGCCCGGGAACGTGCGTGAGTTAGAAAACGTCTTGCAGCGCGCTTTGGTTCTTTGTGTTGATAAGCACATAACTGCAGAAGACATTATGATCGATAGCGTAGTCGATACCCAATTGTCTGAGCACGGACAGCCCAAATCACACCAGCACTCTGAATTGCATGCATGATAGATTTATAGACCAAACATAAAGATTGAGACCGACTAATGATTGATAAAGTATCCATGACCTCCACACGCATCCCATACATGAATGAACAGGCTAAATCTAGTCTGGCCACTGGGCTAGCAGAACAGCCAACTCAGACATCTCTTCGCACTCAATTATTGCAACAGGCGGATAAGGTATTTACTCCCGACCGAGTAGAAACCAGCTTTCCTAGCCGCATTGCAAATGCACTAAACTCCGTTGCTGATGCTCAAAACGAGGCAGCAAAGATCACACGAGACTACGAATTAGGGAGAGAACAGGACTTGTCAAAAGTGATGGTCAATCAGCAGGTCTCCTCATTAGGTTTTCAATTGACACTCAATATTCGAAATAAGGTTATGACTGCGTACAAAGATATCATGAATATGCCAGTTTGATGGCTGTTTCACAAATAATTCTACCTGAAGTGAAGAGAGAAGTAACATGGCAGATATAGCGGCAACTAGCTCTACAGATATTACGAATGAACGAGCTGGATTTATTTCGAGAATTGGAAGTTATTTTTACGGTTTCCAAAAGGTCTCAGAACAGCCAGCTTTTCAGCGTGCTTTGCCAACAATTGTGGCGGTTCTCGTCACTATTTTTGGACTAGTCGCTTATTTTTTCATGCAGCAGCCATCACTTACGACCTTGTATTCTTCTCTACCTGAAACAGAAAAATCACGAGTTCTTGAGGCGTTAAAAAATTCCGGTGTGAGTGTTGTGCTCGACCCCACGACTGGAGATGTCCTAGTTCCAACATCTGACTATCATTCATCGCGCATTATGCTGGCAGCACAGGGCCTGCCAACAGTTGTGCCAACTGGCTATGAGAATCTTGACTCGATTCAGATGGGGTCAAGTCGTTCTGTTGAGTCGATGCGTTTGAAACAAGCTCAAGAATTAGAGCTTGCTCGGTCTATTGCCGAAATTGAACACGTTTTGTCTGCGCGTGTGCATCTGGCAATACCGGAGCGCGAAGTTTTTATTCGGCAGGAGGCTAGACCCTCAGCCTCTGTTTTTGTACAGTTGGCATCAGGAAGAATACTTGGCAGGACACAAGTTGAAGCAATCATACATCTAGTATCTTCCTCAGTGCCTAAGTTGGCAAAGGAAGATGTTTCTGTAATCGATCAAAGTGGTAGTTTACTATCAAATCCAACTACTGCCAACGGGCGCATCAACGATGCAGAATTTGAGCATAGGGTTAGAATGGAGGAAACCTACCGCAACCGTATTATATCATTACTAACACCGATCGTTGGGCCCGGTAATATTAATGCACAAGTAAATCTTGACATTGATTTCACTAGGTCCGAGGTAACAGAGGAAATTGTTGACCCAGATGGGAATGCACTTCGTTCTGAGCAAAATACAGAGGATTTAACTCGTGAAACGCCAGCGAAAGGAATACCCGGGGCTGTCTCAAATACGCCGCCACAATCACCAGATATTTCTACACAAAATACGTCAATTTCTGGGGAAGAGGATTTGCGCTCAAAATCCTCTAGTGAGGTAAAAAACTATGAAGTAAGCCGAACTGTTTCCAATACGCTTAAGCCCTCACATCGAATTCAAAAGATAAATGCTGCAGTCCTAGTTCGTGAGCAAAATATTATTGATCCTGAGACAGGTTTAGAGACATCTGTACCCCTGTCTGATGATCTCATGCGGAAAATAGAGGCGCTTGTGGCAGATGCTATCGGAATCGACGTAAATAGAGGGGATAGCCTTACTGTTTCTAGTTCAGCGTTTATAAAAGAGCTAGAAGGTGTGGAAGCTGCTTGGTATGATTCATCTTGGTTCCGGAGTACTTTAAACCAGTTTGCAATAATCCTGATATTAGCGATTGTTATTTTGGGGATCATCAGACCGCTTCTGAGTCGTATTTTGGTTCCAGCCGCAACACCCGGTTCTGCAGCGAGTGTGAGTGAAGATGACGTTGATTTGGATCAAATAGAGGTTGGTGAAGGAGAGAGCCTTGAGGATATCAAAGCTAAATTAAAGCCAAAGAAACAAGCGATATCTGCTGAAATGTTAGACACTGCGAATACTTATGATGACAAAGTGGCAGTTATTCGAATGATTGTTGCAGATGAAGCTGGCCGCGTATCAAATGTCTTCAAAAGCATGATGCAGCGTGACATAGACCTATAACTTAACCGTCCAATTTGACTTAACAAACTTCTAAGCATTGGCTAATATTAATAAGGAAATATGAAAATGGCTGTAGCAGCAGAAGCGATGAACGATGACGAAAGAACCCAATTTGAACGTTTGACGGGGACACAGAAATCAGCAATATTAATGATGCTTTTGGGCGAGGATGAAGCATCAGAAATAATTCGTAATCTCTCCCCAAAAGAGGTACAGCATTTGGGTACAGCGATGTATTCAGTTCAGGGTTTAGACCAGGATACAGTAAATGCTGTTCTAGATGAGTTTTTAGCAATTATTAAAGCACAGACTAGCCTTGGCATGGGCGCTGGGAATTACATCCGAAATGTGATGAGTAAAGCATTGGGTGAGGACAAGGCTCAATCAGTGCTAAGCCGAATTGCGCCATCGACCTCCGCTCGCCCAATTGAAATTCTTGACTGGATGGATGCTCGTTCAATAGCCGAGCTGATCATCGATGAACATCCTCAGATTATTGCCTTGATTATTTCATATCTAGATGCTGGACAGGCAGCTGACGTACTTGGTCTGCTGCCAGACCCCCTACAGGCTGAAATCGTTCGACGAATTGCTACTCTTCAGACAGTAGGACCAGACGCTCTTTCAGAATTAGAAAACGTCATGCAAACCAAATTTAAGGCCAATACCTCACTTCGTGCAGCAAAGGTGGGTGGTATTGACGCTGCTGCGCGGATTATGAATTTCACAAAGCAGAATATGGAACAGCGCATAATGAAGGATATTTCTCGTAACGACCGAGAATTGATGCAGGCTATCACGGAAAGTATGTTTGTTTTTGATAATCTAATTTTGTCTGATGAACGCTCATTGCAGACATTGCTGCGATCGGTAGATAATGAATTGTTGGTTCTAGCCCTCAAGGGAGCTGACGAACCCCTTCGTGAAAAACTATTTTCTTGCATGTCAAAGCGGGCAGCAGCCAATATTGTTGATGAAATGGAAGCGCTTGGACCGGTTCGCCTCACAGAGGTGCAGACAGCGCAGAAAGAAATCATCAATGTTGCTCGACGGATGTCTGATGAAGGGACTATTGTGCTAGCTGGCCGTGGCGGAGACGATTTTGTCTGATACCGTTGCTAACACCCGTCTATGATCATCAGTTAAGATCTAAGAGGATAGTCACTGAATGACAATTTTAACCGAAGAAAAACTAGAGCAAAAAGATGGTCAAAATGACTATGCTCAGGCGCTTGAAGAAGGCGAGATAACCCGTATTTTGAAAACTGTTCAGGCGGCACGGTTTCAAAAATCTGAAACACTGATTGCAACAGAAGACAAAGTATTTAAGCCTCGGTCTTTGGTTGAAATCGCCTTTGCAGCAGAGCAAAAACAAGAACAGAAGAGAGCTGAGAAATCCGAGACCACCATGGAGTCGGCGCACAACGAAAGCGCTGCCAAAACCGAAGGTAGTGGCTCTAACTTGGACGCGGAAGAATGTTCTAGCAATGAAATTGACGCTCAGCTCTCTGATGAGTCTGTAAGCTTCGATGATCAGGCCCAGCAGAAAGCAGAGGAAGCAGAAGAGCAGCAGCGTCGGGAGGAAGAGGAGGCTATTCGGATAGCAGCCGAAGAAAACGGATACAAGCGGGGATTTGAAGCTGGACTTGAAGCCGCTAAAACGGCTGATCCGTCCCCAGAGGAAATCAGGTTCCTTGAGAAAAAGGAGCGAGAGCGTGAAGCAGTAATCGAAAAATTCCAAAAAGCAATAGAAGCGATTGCAAGTCCTGATGCTGTCGATAGTTCAGCTTTGGAAACAGCAATCAACAAAGCTGTTCTTGAATTGGCAACTGAGCGCGCTGGATTAGAAATTAGTGAAAATCCTGATGGCCTTGTAGCTCGGATTAAAAAGACCGTTGAGGATATAAAAATTGGAGCTCAACAAGCAGAGATCCGACTAAATCCAGCAGATTTGGCTGCGATTGAAGGTTGGCTTCAAGATAGACCAATGCCTTCAGATTGGCAGTTTGTATCTGATGAAAATTTAATGAATGGCGATATGCACCTGAAATTAGGGGGTGTAGAAATTTCTGACAAAGTCCAGCCTGATGCAGAGAAAAGAGCGGGAATACTTGGGACACTTCACAAATCGCAAGGTGAACATCTCATTGATGATGATTCTGGTACAAACTTAGAAAAGAGTATGGAAAAAGCTCAAAAGGTAAGGACTGATGAACAAAATTCAGAAGGTTACTCTGGTGTTTCTGCAGATAAATTATATAACGATATTGATGATGGCCAGTCAGTATTAAGCACAGAAAAAATTCCGGAGGAAAATGAACCTATACAGTCTGAAGAACAAAATGGAGAAAATTCGTCAATGTCTATTCCAGATGAAGTAGACGCTACAGATTCTGTTTCCGCTCTGCAAAATGCTACGGTTGCGCAACGGCCTGCTTTCATACCAGAGCCTAGTAAGGAAGTTGAGGGAGAGGACGAAATACCTGTATTGGAAGGTTTTGAACCAGTTGAAAGCGAAGATGAAATACCTGTATTGGAAGGTTTTGAACCAGTTGAAAGCGAAGATGAAATACCTGTATTGGAAGGTTTTGAACCAGTTGAAAGCGAAGATGAAATACCTGTATTGGAAGGTTTTGAACCAGTTGAAAGCGAAGATGAAATACCTGTATTGGAAGGTTTTGAACCAGTTGAAAGTGATGAAAAATGAGTATATTGACCCAAAGTCTAGTCAGCGCAGCCAAGAATGCTGCTGAGCCAGCTCGGGTTAATTTTTTTGGTCGGGTAAGTAGGTTTGATGGCCATTTAATTGAATGTGATGGATTTCCCGCAACTATAGGCACCTTATGTCTAATTGAAACTATAGAAGATGCCCAAATATTAGCTGAAGTAATCGGTTTTCAGAATAAAAATAACCTTTTGTGTGTTCATGAAACGGGGGCTCGTATAAGTGTTGGGGCCAAGGTGGCTGTATATGATGACGGCTACATGATTCCAGTTGGCAAAGGTCTTCTTGGTCGAGTGATTGACAGCCTTGGTCGAAGTCTTGACGGTCAAGCGATACCAAAATTGACAGATAACTGGCCAATTGATGGGGTAAAAATCAATCCTCTTGCTCGCAAGCCTATTGATACACGCCTTGATGTGGGTGTGAGGGTAATAAATTCACTTTTGACCGTTGGTCAGGGTCAGCGGTTAGGAATTATTGCTGGCTCCGGGGTTGGTAAATCTGTACTCCTGAGCATGATGACACGCTTCACAGAGGCGGAAGTTGTGGTAGTTGGATTAATTGGAGAGCGGGGCCGAGAGGTAGGAGAATTTGTGAATACGGTATTTAGCGCAAATACCAAAAATCGCACTGTGGTAGTTGCAGAACCAGCTGATAGATCACCTTTATTGCGTATACGCGCAGCTAAACGGGCAACGGCGATTGCTGAATATTTTCGGGATAAAGGTAATAATGTACTTCTTATCATGGATTCTTTGACGCGCGTTGCTCACGCAAGACGTGAAATTGGCTTGGCGTTGGGCGAACAGCCAACATCAAAAGGGTATCCTCCGTCTGTGGTTTCCCTCATCCCGTCGCTAATAGAGCGATCTGGCACAGGTCTCAAAAGTCAGGGTTCAATCACATCATTTTATACAGTTCTCGCAGACGGTGATGATGCTAATGACCCGGTGGTTGATGCCGCTCGAGCGATTTTAGACGGGCATATATTACTGTCGCGTCAGCAGACGCAACTTGGCATTTATCCAGCAATTGACGTGCCAGCCTCGGTCAGTCGTGTGATGAACGAGATTGTTACACCGCAGCAGACTGAGAATGCCGTTGTGTTCCGACGTCTTGTTTCGCTTTATCTTGAAAATCGTGACCTCATTTTGATGGGTGGCTATAGTCCAGGTCAAGATCCTGATCTTGATCTTGCCGTCCAGCTTTGGCCTCAACTCATGGGTCATATTCAACAGCCTTACAATGAGAAATCTTCCTTTGAGGAGGCTGTGGCCGGGCTTCAGGGGCTCTTCGCTGGAGCGTCATAATGAGTTCTGAGGAAAAGATGAGGCGAGCCTCTATTTTTAAGAAAATGGCGCTGCGTGATAAGCTTGACGCATTCCGAAAACGACAGTCCTTAAATGCATTACGTGATGAACTGAACAAGAATAATGATGTTCGCAACAAGCTTGAAAACTTAGTTGAAGAGACCAATTCGCAGGATTTGGCAAAGACTGCAATGGCTCTGCACTCCTCATCTTGGTATAATACGCAGGTCCGTGACCAGCTTGAGATAGCTGAAAATCGTTGCGTTCATCTAGAAAAAGAAATGCAGTCGATGCAGAGTGATCTAGTCCGCGCAGAACAGAAAAGGGCTAGAAAACAGGAGCGGGCTGATGAGTTAGTCAGCCAAGCCAAAAAACTTGAACTAGACAAGGCTGATGAGCGGTTGACGGAGCTTCGAAGGCGCTCAACAAAACACTAAGACCGGCTTAGAACAGACACTTTGGCACTCAACTTGCACCCGCCTTTAGGCGAATTTGCGTTTTCGTTCTGAGAAACAGGATAGGTTTATGTCAAAAATTGTTGCTACATCTGGCGCTCAAACGCCGATTATCAAAGGAACTACAAAAGAAGGCGATAGCCCGGCTGGTGAGAGCGGTGAAGGTTTGTTTTCAGCGTTATTTGGCGGAATGCATCCTGCACAGAAAGAAGATGATTCTGAGGCAGCCCAGACAAAGGAAAACATAACGGATGCTGACCTGATAACCGAGCCGTCCCTTTTAACTGCTTTGGGGGGGGTGGGCCCGTCTAAGTTGGATCAGAAAAATGACACCTCAAACCAAAACACAACTGAAGATGGGAAGACTGACAATGTCAGCCTTGAGGTGAAAAAGCTGCCTGATGCTGGCCTTTTGGCTGCAGACAGCAAATTGACAGAAAATGTTCAACGACTTGCTGGTACAAGTTTCCTGCAGAAAGAGCCACAGATGGCTGCGCTTGCAGAGGATTTAAAACAATCCCACGTCACAGAAACTGCAGCAAAGTCAGCGAGCACTGCACAGGCTGGGCAGAAGCATCAAGTGTCAGAACTTGATCCCGAATTTATTGGCCCACCTCCGCCGCGGATTGGAGAAAAAACTAGTATTGGATTTTTGAACAAAGAAGGAAATAATTCAGGAAGAGGGGCGAAAGCTTCTCGTCAGATTATTAATCTTAAAGGTGATAGAGCGCACAGGTCTGTATTAAGGGTAGAGTTATCACCTGATGCGCAATTAAGCACACTAGAGGACAATAAAATTCTTGACACAAATAGTCTGAAAACAGAGCGGCTCATTGACGTTGGCGAGCAACCTGCTAGAAGCTTTGCCCGCTCAGCGGTTCCATCACCACAGCTCTCCAAAGTTACTGTTGCTGACATCCAAACTGGCTTTTCATCAGTTGGTCAATATACAAATTCCACTCAAAATGGGGGTCAGCAATCAGGATTTAGCTCTGCCTATGGAGGAACATCACCCTCTGACCTCGCCGAACAATGGCTTGACGTACTAGATATGCAAGATGAAAAATGGACGAGTAAACTTATCCGCCGAATTGAGCGTGAACTTGGAACTGGCGCAAAGGGTCTCGAAATTGAGTTGCATCCACGTAGTCTTGGACGTTTAAAAATTAGTCTCTCAGTTGCCATGGATCAGACAAATGTGATTTTGAGGACGGAAACAAGTTCAGCTGCACAAATCTTGATTGAGGCGGAAGGGCGGCTGTCAAACATGCTGAGCGAAACTGGACTAAAGCTTGGTCAGTTCGATGCATTTGCCGGTGGGCAAAATCATGGCTTTGAAAGACAAGGTAAGCAAAATGAACAAGCGGGTGCACCCGGTGGAGCTGAAAGAGATAGCAAGAGTGATGATCCTGATACATCTGACGGGTTAGTTAATTTGAAGGCGTGATTACCGTCAATACAGGGTCTTAAAAATTGGAAGAGCTGAAAAAGGTAGCGGCAACATGCCGTTATAAAAGCTAAGGAGATATAAAGATGGCAGATGAAGAAAATGATGAGCCAAAGAAAAAAGGCTTTATTCTGCGTATTCTATTATTTGTTGTTGGAGGTCTAATCTTGGTCGGGGCTGGTCTAGGTGGAGGCTATATTCTTTTTGGCAGCGCTCAACCAGATCCCTCTGATGAAATAGAGACGATTATTGAAAAGAAAATGGCAGAGGCCGATGCTGCGCGTGAAGCTGAAGAGGAGGCAGCCCTTGGCAATCAGAAGGTTGTCAAGGAAACGCCTGAAATTGAGACTTTTGTGACTACCTATTTTGAATTTCCTGGCACTTTCACCACAAACCTGAAGGCATCCCGTAAATTCTTGCAGGTTGGACTTGGTGTATCTACACAATATGATGATGAAGTTATAGGAAATGTTGAAGATCATCAGCTCGCGCTCAGATCACAAATTCTGAACGTGATGAGCGAATTTACCGAAGAAGAAATACAGGGAAAGCAGGGAAGAGAGGCCCTGGCACGTGCACTTAGAGATGGAGTGAATGAAAAGCTGATGCAATTGGAAGATTTTGGTGGCATTGAAGAGGTGCACTTTACCTCTTTTGTTCTTCAGTAAACTTTTATAAGACTAAAGGTAATAAAGAAAGTTTCAAATCGAAAACAGGTTTAGATGATGGCTTCAAAAAAACTGACCAGTGATGAAGTAAATGCGCTCATGGAAGGGCTGCAGGATAGCTCAAAAACGGTCAATATTGACGTTTCATCTTCAGATGATGTTCGCCCTTTTGCCTTTGGCGAGGACGATCTTTCTCTAATGGGTGATTATTATGCTCTTCGTCAAGTGAATGAGCGATTTGCCCGTCAAGCCCGAACAGTGTTTTTGCCAATGTTGCGCATCCAACCCAGAATAACATCATTTGCACCTGAGGTTAAAACTTTTGACGAGTATTGTGCCAGCATCGATGCCTTTATGAATTTAAATATTTCCCGTTTAGAAGAGCTCAGGGGGCCAGTGCTACTTACTATGCCACCTAAATTTATTTCAATACTGACGGCCGCATTTTATGGTGGAACAATCACCAGCGCCGGAGGAACCCGCGCTGAATTTACCTCGACAGAGGAGCGAGTGATTGAGCTAGTTTCTGAAGGGTTAAATGATGCTCTGATGAATTCTTGGCGGGATTTAATGCCGATTTCATTGATAGAGCAAGGGCGTGAGGTGAATACCCAATTTGCTTCTGTTGTAGATGGAAATGAGCTGGTAATAATCTGTTCGTTTGTGATTCAGCTTCCAGGAGCGGGGTCAGATACTTTGGACATTGTTTATCCTTTACAGACGCTCAAGCCAATTGCTACCCAGCTGCGTTCTAGGGTTCAGTCAGATTCTAGCCAAGATAATCTCTCTTGGCGTGAAATGATGGAAAAGGCAGTGTTGAATATTCCACTGAATCTCTCGGCTCTCCTAGGGCAACCGGTGATGTCAGTTGGCAATATGACGAGGCTTAAAATTGGGGATGTGGTCCCGATGATGATAAATGAGGGCGTTACTATTAAAGTGGAAGACAAACCCTTTTTTACTGGCGAAATGGGTGAAGTGGCAGGAAAGTCGGCGATTAATCTACAAAAACGTTTGTAAACGCAGACCAGCAGAAAAACCGTTGGCATGAATCTACGAGGATAAAAATCATGGCTGAAGAACAAGAAATGAATGAGCAGCAACAAGAAGATGGGCTTCGTGACTTCAGCGCCCCTCCAAGCGCGTCCTCGGGAATTGCTTCATCTGAAAACCTCCGTGTGCTTGAAAACATCGAGGTTCAGCTTTCCGTTGAGGTTGGCAATACAGAAATCAAAATAAGAGATTTGTTGCGCCTTAATGAAGGGTCTGTAATTGAGTTGGACCGTTTAGCAGGTGACCCACTCGATATTTTGGTGAATGGGACCATGATTGCAAAAGGCGAAATTGTAATGGTTGGCGAACGTTTCGGGGTGCGTTTTACGGAGATTGTTGATCCTGAAAAGCGGGTTGAGAACCTTTAGTTTAAGGTGTTAGGGCCTGTCAATAATCCGACAAAACATTTCAAATATCTAGTAACACACTCTTTCTAAAAAATACAATTAAAACATTGTGTTAAAATGTTTTAACAGAATTTTTTTCAATGGCATGATTTTTGCCTTTCTTAAATGCTGGGCTGAAAAACTTACGTTTGGCTTGGCTGGAAAAGAAAAGGTTGAAGATTATGATTACTCAAATTGTAGGAATGCAACAGATTGTCATAACTGTTGTGTTTCTCTCATGTCTGATAGGTCTATTATTATTTTTACGTATGAAGGGTAGTTTTATACGTGCCAATTTACATAAAGGTCAGCGTATTCACGTTGTTGAAGAGACAGCTGTTAGTCCTACTGAGCGACTGCGCCTCATTGCAATCGATAAACATGAATTTGTTATGCTCTCTGGCAAGGGATTTCAGCCTTCACTCCTACCGCTCTCATTAACAGTTCCCCAAACATCAAATCTGCCATTTGATCCCCTCGTTACTCGGAATGATAATCCGTCTGACCAAGTTAGTTCTCAAGAGCCTTCATCCGACCAGACCCCACTTGAACTAAAGAATGAGTTTTCCCGTCATAGTGATAAAGTTGATGATGAACCACAGCCCCATGAGATAGGGCCACAAGAAATTGCAGATTTTGCAGCAAAATTCAAAGGTTGGAGAAATAATTGATGCAATATCAACATTTAACATTCAGATTTTTGATAAACTTTATAAGTTTTTTGGGCATTGCTGCAACAGGCACTTTGATCTTTTTGGCAACTAGCGGGATAGCGACGGCCGCCGACAACCTTGCTGGTCTTACAGGTGGTTTGCCTGCTTTGACCTCAACTGAATTCGGTGACGGTTCAACATCCTACAGCCTCTCATTGCAAGTGCTAGCTCTAATGACGGCACTAACTTTATTGCCATCACTGGTCTTGGGCATGACCTCTTTCACTCGGATAATCATTGTTCTGTCAATTTTACGACAGGCAATGGGCACGCAGCAGACGCCACCTAATCAGGTGCTCATTGCAATAGCTTTGTTTCTGTCTTTGTTTATCATGGCGCCAACGCTGACAACTGTTTATGAGGAGGCTGCGGATCCCTATCTTAATGGAGACCTGTCAGCTGATATTGCCTTAACCAATGCCAGCAATACCATGAAGGATTTTCTTGTCAAAAATACCCGTAAAGATGATTTGAATATGTTTGCTGACATGGCAAATGAAACAGGATTTGAGGCAGCCGAGGATGTGCCTCTCACCATTTTGTTACCTGCCTTCATCACTTCTGAACTTAAAACAGCTTTTCAGATTGGTTTCCTTTTATTTTTGCCATTCCTTGTGATTGATATGGTTATTGCCTCTGTGTTGATGTCCCTAGGGATGATGATGCTAAGTCCTATGCTGGTGTCGCTGCCTTTCAAACTGCTTTTATTTGTTCTGGTTGATGGTTGGGCAATGACTGTTGGTTCTTTGGTCGCAACATATTCGGCCTAAAGGGTCAATGTAGAAATAAAGAAAGACTGAATAATGTTTGATTTTGATATGAATGTTGAGTTCTTGCGGATGGCAATGTGGCAGATTGTTATAATAGCTGGCCCTATTCTGGGGGTCGCTCTCGCCATTGGTTTGTTGATCGGAATCATACAGGCTGCGACTTCAATAAATGAAATGACACTTAGCTTTGTGCCTAAATTGGTTTTGGTTTTACTGACATTCGGATTTGCAGCCAATTTCATACTGGTGAATCTAACGGATTATTTTGCTTTCATTTTTGACCAAATCACTCAAATTGGCTAAGCCTAGGACGCCCAATAATGCATCTTCCCCTCACATTACTCAATAATATGGGAGGCCTTCCAGGGCTTGAGCTGCAGGCTGTTATGTCGTTGTTAGCCCAGTTTTTTTTGGCAACGCTTCGTATTGGGGCTTTTATTGTGGCAGTTCCCGTATTTGGGGCCGCGAATGTGCCTCTGCAAATCCGTATTATTTTATCTGCACTCCTGGGTGTCGTCATAATGGGCTATGTAGATGTACCCACAGTAGACAGCTACAGCGAATTACAAGTTCTAGGTGTGGTTATCACCGAACTTGTTGTTGGCCTTTCCGCAGGTTTGATCATCACAATAGCTTTTTCAGCTGCCGTGCTAGCAGGAGAAAAGATTGCAACTTCTGCTGGTCTTGGGTTTGCAGCTCAGATTGATCCGAGCACAGGAGCTTCAACACCGGTTGTTTCAAAGATGTTTTCTTTATTTCTTGTTGTCTTATTCCTTGGTATGAACGGACATCTTGTTGTTATAAGAATAATGCTTGAAAGCTACAGTTATTTGCCAATTGGTCAAATGCCAGCTTTTGGAGTTTTAATAAATGGTGGCATTTCCGCGGCTGGTTCTATGTTCCTAGCAGCTACAATTATAATGATGCCCATTGCAATAACCATGCTGCTCATAAATCTGGCGATTGGAGTAATCACGCGTTCAGCTCCGCAGTTGAACCTATTCTCTTTTGGCTTTCCGATCTCGATGCTGGCTGTCTTTGTTGTTCTTTACATGTCAATTGGAACAATATCACTTGCTCTCAAAGACCTAGTTCAATCAACAATTGATAATTTTCACTTTGTGATGGGGGCAGTAACCTATGGCTGAAGAAAGTCAGGATGGTCAAGAAAAGACCGAAGACCCCTCCCAACGAAAACTTCAAAAATCTGCTGAGGACGGCAAGATCCTCACCTCGAAAGAGATGTTTGTTTTCACTTCCATGTTTGCAGCATTTCTAATGATGTTTGTGACGCCTTTTTTTGCTCAGAAAGCCCTTTCTTACTGGTCACGGCTTTTTCATTTCACACGTCCTGATGATCTTATCACAATGATTTTTGAGCGGTTTTATGAATTAATTTTATCGATTATCATTTCTGGTTTAGTAATTGGCGTGCCGATGATAATTATTGTGATCGGTACACAGGTTGCAGTCGGCGGTTTAAATTTTGCCCCCAAGGCCCTAAACTTTAAAGGAAATCGTCTCAACCCATTGCAAGGTTTCAAAAGAATGTTTGGAACAAAAGGGTTAATGGAGCTTACAAAATCCGTTTTGAAAGTAGTGTTGTTATTTAGCATTGCTGCCGTTGTTATTTATGCTCGTCTGCCTTCTGTTCTGCAATTGCCGTCACGCGATCTCGGAGCTGCAACCATTTCATCTCTATTGAATTTTCCATTTCTTCTTGGGATGCTTTTGATAATTCTGGCAATTATTGCAATGATCGACTATTTCTGGCAGCGCCATACACATATACAGTCTCTACGAATGACTAAGCAGGAAGTGAAAGATGAATATAAACAGACCGAAGGCTCCCCGGAGGTAAAAGCGAAAATCCGCAGAATGCAAATGGAAACAGCGGCAAATGCCAGCCGTCAACAGGCGGCGCTTTCTGATGTGCCTGATGCTACTGCTGTGATCACCAACCCGACCCATTTTGCTGTTGCTTTGAAATATGAAGTCGGTTCATCAGAAGCACCACGGATATTAGCAATGGGCAGAGGCAACATGGCTCATCAGATCATTGACCGTGCAAAGGCTTCGAATGTGACGATGTTTCGTTCGCCACTTCTCGCACGTGCTTTATATTTCACCGGAGAAATTGGTTCTGAGATTGCTGAACAGCTTTATCAGGCGGTAGCAGTTGTTTTGGCCTATCTGTATCGTGTAGATAAAGGTGAGGCGCTAGCTGAGCCAGATGTAGAAATACCAGAAGAAATGAAATTCTCAGAAAATGGGCAGTCTTTGGCAGCTAAAAACAACAATAGGACGGATTATGAAGCGTAAATCACATGAGCGGACTGTTGGCACGATGATTAGTACAGTTTGCTATTTTGTACTAGCAGCTTTTTTTGCTCTTCAGGCATCTGATTATCTTCAGTCTGGCTATGGCATGCGGGGTTGGGGTCTTATGATGTGCGCTCTAGCCTGTTTTGCAGGTGGGCTGCGTTATGTAATTCATGATCTTATTGAAAAGCTGAGAGGTTAGGCATGAAGAACGTGCCAAAATTCCGCACTAACTGTCACGGGTGCCAGCACTTTTTTATTACCTATGATCCGCACCGTCCTTGGGGATGTCGTAATTTTGGCTTCAAAGGGAAAAACCTGCCAGCGCAAACTGTTTATGAGGCAACTGGCATACAATGTGCATATTATTTAAAGAAACCATCGATTAGCAAATTGCGGAAAGTAACGCAAAAAAAACGGCCAGGTGAAGTGGATTTAACTGGTTAAAAAATTATCGCCTCTCTAGGTAGATTTGAATGAGGATTGAGATCAATGTCTAGCGAATTGAATTCGGTGCAGGAGAGCATCAAGCTGGCCCTAGACGCAGCTGACGCTGCAACCGATGTGACCTCTGAATACAGTCAAGTTAAACGTGAACACAAAAAGCTGGAGAGTAAAGTGTCTCAAATTCATAAATACACCTCTATCACTTTTGTAACGGCGATGGCAGCTGCTATTGCTGGTCTTGGGTTTTCTGCTGTACTCTATTTCAAAACACTTGGCGAATTGCGTCTTATGACAAAAACAAATCGCGAAGGTCTTGTTGTGTTTGCTGAAAACATTGACAATTTGAATACTATTCTAGCTGATTTGAATGTTGCCCTAGAGCAACAGGCTGAACTTGTTGAACTAAACAAGGAATCATCTGACAAAATGACCCAAATGATGAAACTGATTGAGAAGACATCAACAACACTCGCAAGTGAAATGCAAGCATCGACTAAAGCTGTAGCTGACTCGAATTTAGCCCTCTCAGAAAGCTTGGCAAATGAAGTGATTTCAAAGGCTATGGGACAGAATAATCAGTTGGCGATCAAATTGGCGAGCATGGAAGCTGGCTTAGGCAAGACTATTAAAAACATTGAAAGCAAGCTGGTTAAAAATAGCGAAATCAGCGCTCTATCTGCAACCCAGAAAAACACTTCTGCTCAGGTTGAAGTGCTAACAGGACAAAATATGAAAATTCTGCAACTTCTGGAAGTTCAACAAGATAAGATTAGCTTCCCTTAGGTGGGGCGAGCCACCATAACCATTAAACAGTAGACTGTGTAACATGGCCGAGGATAGTAAAAGGGATGATAAGACAGATATGTCAACTGAGGGCACGAACTTTATTGCCATTGAATCGTTTTACAGATTGTCTTACGCACGGGAGTTGTGCCTGAAGGCAGATGATGTTTTTGTTGCTATCGATCATAACCCAATAACTTGGGATATTGACAAATTTGATAATAAACTAAGTGACCACGAAGAGTTGCCAGCATTATTCACGATCTTCCGAAAAGGTGAATTTTTTGAAGTCCTCGTGGAACAATCTCTTAACTGTAATTATAAATACGCATCAGATGAGGATGTTGCAAAGATTACCGAAAAATTGCCCGAGCATCAAATAGAACCAAAAGAGAATTACAAAAGTTTTGAAGCACAGCGAGATATGCGACGTAATGTGCAATTATACAGCACAGAACACTCAGCCTATGCAACCCTTGTGCCCCCATTTTGGTTGCTTTATCATCGCATGTGGGCGCCATTGGCCGCAGTCTTAATAACATATGCCGTGACATTTTTGATTCATCCTATTCTTTTCGGATTAATCTATTTGATGATGAGTGTTTATTTCCATAAGGCTCAAGTTACAATGTTGCGCGGCTATGCCCTATATTTGGAATATACCTTTTGGTTTGTTTTTGCAGAATGTTCAACACGCAGAGCACAAGAAACGCTGCGCCGTTTTGATCCAAAATGTCGTTTCAAGTTTTCATATGTGCCTGCACCTGTGGTCGATGAGGCGGAGGAAGAACGTATAGCTAACTTGATGAGAGAGGCGAGGGCACAACTTGAGGCAGAAGTAAATAGTTAGTGCTATTTATAGGCCTAAATGCTCAGTGTTTTTTTTGGCAGTAAAATTGATACATGCCTATGAATAAATTAGGGTTCTGTTGCTCTATTTCGTGCCACTTTTCTAGCTCAAAAAACGTCTTTTCATCAAGCCCCTGAGTTGGAAGTTCAGAGGTTAAGCTAAAACCGCAAAACTCTAATTCGCTCTCCTCAAGGAGGTCACGTATTTCTAAGAGAGAAAACGTATGTTCCTGCTCATGAAACAATAAGTCTCGAAATTGGCTGGTTGAGAACAAATCAACCATATTAGTCACGGGATAAATTGAAGTATCTTTAAATGCTCTCGCGAATAAGAACTCACGAAGTTCTCTTATAGTTTTGAGGTCAGGTTCTAGATTTTTTTCCGTCAATATAGCGTCTTGTATTTGCCTAAAGCCACGACGGGCTTGCGTGCTGTATAGTGCTATATGCATATAACCTTCGTCCTCTAACAAGTTGGAAAGTATTCCCAGCCCAACACTGGGTTTGTCCATATGATGCAATACACCTGAGCTGTGTATAATGTGGTATTTCTTTTTAGTATTTGCCAGATTCAAAATATCTTGATGAATGAAATCAATATTTTGGAGATTCAATTCATCTGCTTTGCGTTTTGCATAAGAAAGACTTTTTATGCTTAAGTCAATTGCATCAACCTTTATATTTTTTATATTTTTTGCCAAAACTATCGGTTCTCGCCCAGTGCCGCACCCTGCAACCAAAGCTTTAAGCGTGGGTTCGGCAAAAAGATTGTGCACTTTTAATTTAGTCTGCTGGCTTTGGATAATACTTTCGAGAGATAGTGGTTTTCGATTGAATTTCGTATTTTCCCATCGTGGAAAAGGGTTTTCTTCATATTGCCGCCGTACTCGTTCAGATACTGTATCCTGTATTAAATCATTTTTTTTGAACGTTTCGGCAATGAGCTTCTCATCATTTTTATTGTCTATGTGACGCTGAAAAATTTGCTCCAAGCGGGATAATTTTTTTCTGTGCTCTGTTAAGTTAAATATTGACAGCTCTTGATACAAAGAAATTTTTAGCAGTGTTCGTTCGTCAGGAGATTTATTGTTACTCAGATCTCTTTCTACTTCATTGAGTAGGTTGCTAACAATTTTGACTTCTTCGTCAGAGATATCATACACGTATTCATTTAAGAACATTTGAATCGAAATACCGCTCATCATTTCAAAAAGCTGCTGACTTATTTTGATATCATTTTGGATACTAAGGAAATACCTCCTAGCTAAACGTATAATTATTTCGATTCGTCTATCCGTGCACACGCAATATGAGAGAATTCTCTTTAATAGTGGATTTACTGACAACCGTTCCAATAAATTTAACTGGTTCTCAGACAGCCCTTTATTTTCATTCGCTATGTGATCCTGAAAATTAATAATTTCCGGATCCGCTTTTATATGTTTGTAAACTATTGGACCTAATTTTGTTGGAATAACTGAGCCGTTTGTATCCATCAATTTTATAAAGAGTAAAGATAGTTGTTTATATCTTGTTTTGTTCGTTAATATGGTTGAGTTGGGATCCAACTGGGTTAGAGTTATTCCCAAATCAAAAAGATTGTCTTTGTTATCTTCGTCAATCAGGAATGCTTCTAAATATTTTATGAAGGTAGCGTTGAGCTGATTTTTTTTAATTAACGGTTCAATGATCGCGTTTTTAGCACCCAGTTTCTTTGCTTCAAGAAAATCATTTTGTGCCAACGTGAATTTTTCTTTAGCATTTAAAGCAAGACCTCTTAATACAAAATTATTCGCACTTTTTTTGCCAAGCTTAATTTTTTTCGTTGTTGAACGAAGTAGTTGGTCAAAGTTTCCCTTTTCATAGAGAGATAGAAAATGTTTATCTTCAACTTTTAAGTTCACATTTAATTCTGACATTTTAGATAACCAAAAATCTATTGAAGAGGTTTTGTAATACAAAAATCTTAGGTCTAGTTCAGATAAGAATTTATCAATAATGCAGCATGAATGATTGTGTTATGGAAGGAGACCTCAAAATTACTTTGGCTCTGCAAAAAAGATTGACCGAAAATTTAGTAATTGATTTCAATCTCGATCCGTCTATTTTTTGACCGTCCATCAGCTGTTTCATTGCTGTCTACGGGGCGACTTTCGCCATAGCTGATAGCTTCAAGCCGTTCATCTGAAATTATCCCATCGGCAGATAGGGATTGAACAACAGATGCAGAACGTGCAGCTGCCAAATCCCAATTGTCACGATAACGAGAACCGAAAATTAGTGGAACATCGTCTGTATGCCCCGATACGGTTATTTCAGAGTCATTTTCTGCATTCACTCCTGCGATCTGCTGCATAATAGCAATTGCTTCTGCGGTGAGGTCAGCTGAGCCAGAAGCAAATGCCCCCCCAGCGCCTACGGTAATAATTACCTTATCCTCATCCTGTTCAACTCCAACCAGACCTTGATCTATTTGCTGTTTTAAGGCGATTTTTAGCTCATCAGCAGCTTTAATTGCATCATCCTCTGATTTTTTCTGGTTTTCTGCTTGCTCTTGAGCTTGTTCTGTTAATTCAGCTGTTGCCTGCGCCAGTTGTGCCAGCGTATTTTCCAGCCCGCCAAACATCACCTCTTGATCAGATTTTCCCGCCGCAGACTTTGCTCGTTCGACTGCATTCAATGTTTTTTGAAGTAATTGCGGCAAATCCTGTTCTTCAGCTTCAGTCGGAGTGAAATTAACAACTACCTTTTCCCCTAAAGTTTGAATTTCAACATCACCCCTAGCAATAGCTTCTTCCAGCGCTTTGACTACATCATCAGCGCTATCTTTAGCGTCGCCCTCCCCATCTTTTGTTTTATTCTGAACTTCAAGATCGGGTTGATTAACTTGAGTAGTTTGTTGAGTCATTTCATTCGTGACAGATTTACTTGGCGATGGACTAAAATTTAAGGACAAAACAGTTGTACCCTTGGGCTGCTCAACAATAGGCACAATTTTCTGTACGCCAAATGCGTTACGCAATGACCCTGAAATTTGCTTGAATTTTGGAACGTTAAATTCTGCGAAAGATAGAATTAGCACAAAAAAGGCCATCAGCAGCGTAGCCATATCGGCAAATGTTGCCATCCATGCTGGAGCGCCTACGGGCGGGCATTTAGGACATTCCTCTTCTTCTTCCTCAACTTCTTGCGCAACTTCTTCTGCCATTATTTCTGCCTTTGTTTCATTCGGACTGAAAGCCTAATTATTTTGCTTCTGCATTAAGCCATTTCTAATTTTTCTTGCATTTTTGGAGCAAGATTAGCCACCATTTGATCCTGGATATTGCGTGGTGACTCGCTGCGGGCGATGTTTCGCAAACCGGTCACAACCATCTCACGGTAAACCAATTCATATTCGGTGTACCCCTCCAGTTTGTTTAACAGAGGCAGAAACAGAACATTAGCTATGATAGCACCATACATTGTGGTAAGTAACGCCACAGCCATCGCTGGGCCAATAGCCTTCGGGTCAGACATATTACCTAGCATGAGCACCAGACCGATGAGTGTTCCAACCATGCCCATGGCAGGGGCAATGTCAATCCAACACTTCACCGCATTCTGATTGACCTCGTGGCGCTTTTTCATAGCTTTGATTTCTTTGTTTAATTGCGTAACGAGCTTGGCCTCATCTGCTCCGTCAACTAACATTTGTAGCCCTTTTTGAAAAAACTTATCGGGCACTTCTTGCCCTTCTAAGGCCATCATGCCATCTTTTCGGGCAATCCCTGACAACTCAACCATCCGCTCTATTAGCTCGTCCATCTTTTTGATAGGCGGCAAAAAGGCTTTACCCATTGCGCCAAAATGGCCTAGAAAAACGGGTAAAGGGATGGCATACATAACGAGAAATGCAGTTCCTCCAAATACAATTAGAATAGATGGAACGTCGACAAACGGAGCAATTCCGCCGCCTGATATCATTGCGCCTAGAATCATACCAATTCCGCCGATTAGACCAATTAGAGATGCTATATCCATTAGCAATTCACCTGTTTTGCCTGTTACATATTAAGAAGCTGCAAAGTTGACCGAGAAAAGTTTGCAAGTTTGATACCAAACTGAGCAAAATCATATATTTTTCGCCATTCTGTTTGCAAAGCGAACAAGATACAATTTGTGGATGTTCTGAAACCCGTTTCTGTTTTTAACATAGTCAATATATCTTAAATTGCCTATAATTAAAATATGAAGCTTGACCGCCCTAGAACCACGTCAGTTTTGAAGCGTATTGTAATGCTATTTTTCTTTGGTGTTTGCTTTTTGGGCATTACCAATAGTGAGATGGCTTCCGCTAAGTTTATTCAGGCCCAGAAACAAGATGATGGTGCTTACATCGTCAAGGACGACAAAGTTATTGATCTGCGTTCTGGAGTGGAATGGCTAAGATGTTCTCTTGGTCAGCAATTTGATGAGGGGCAATGCATAGGGGAGGTACTACGTCTGACTCAAGATGAGGTGGCTGAGGCCATTAAGATTGCTAATCGTGAGTTGGGTGGTATGTGGCGCCTACCAACCCGCAAAGAACTCGAATTTCTGGTCTGTGAAAGTTGTCCAGCGCCAAAAATCCACAAATCCATTTTTCCTGGGACAGTGTCTGAACCATATTGGACGGGGCAACAGAATTGGATTTCTCCAAAAAATCTCTGGTCGGTTAATTTTATGACCGGGCACAGTTATGGCCGTTTTTTTCCCTATCAGCGACTAGCAGTCCGTCTAGTTCGCAATCGTTAGCGCCATCTAGTTTGGAGACCTGTCCGAAGCTGACTTATATTTATGTGCCCAGAACTTCAGTCCAAATAACACAATAGGAAGACAGGCAAATAACCATCCAAACATCGAAGGTTTTAACCCAGCGAGCGTTTGAAGAAGGTCACGTGCCAGAACACCAAATATAATCACTCCTAAAATCATAGCGAGAAAAACCCGTAGGATTTGACAGCGTCGGCAGGGCTCGCGTTTGACTTCTGTACGAGTGGAAAACATTCTCTATCTTAACTCTTTAGTTTTGCTGTTTGCGCTTCTAGTTGATGCGAAACAGCCTATTTATCATGTCCAAATTCTGACATAAAAATTAATAAATTATTACTTAAAATTCTTAAACCATTGAAATTAAACAAAATCAAGTGTTGAAAATCTGACAAATCATCCCGTCAAACGTTTATTTTGCAAAACTTGTGCCGTCTGCGCACCGTTGTTTGCGAAGAGAACATGCAGGGAGAGATGTTATGCAATTATCACAATCTATAAAACTACGTCAGAAGCAGTCACTTGTAATGACGCCTCAGCTGCAACAGGCAATAAAGTTATTGCAGATGACCAATTTGGAATTATCCCAGCATTTGCAGGAACAAATGTATGATAACCCGTTTTTGGAAGTCACCGGAGCAACCGAAAAAGATTTGAGTGAAGAAGCCAGACTGACCAGCGGACCATCAGACTCTGAAGCTCTGAACAAGAATTTGGCAACTACTGAAGGTCAGAATGATGTGTCTGCTCTGCGCGAAAGTGCAGCCTTGGCGGATGATCCAACCCAAAACCAAGAAATTGAGAATCGCTTTGATACGGCTCTTGTCGATATGCCGCGCAAAGCAGGGACGGGACAGAATTATACGAATGGTGATTTTGACTTGATTAACAGTCTTGCTTCTGAAGATGGGTTTTACCCGATGCTTTTCAAACAAATGAACCTGACCTTTACCGACCCAGCTGACCGAATTATTGCCACACACTTTATCAATGCACTTGAACCATCTGGCTGGATCGGCAATACGGTAAAGGCTATCGCCGAAGAAAGTGGCTGCTCAGTTGAGCAGGCTGAGACCGTTCTGGCAGCGTTACAAGGGTTTGAGCCTGCTGGTCTGTTTGCCCGAGATTTGGCCGAGTGTTTAAAGATTCAGCTGATTGAAAACAACCAGTTTTCCCCATTATTTGGTCAACTTCTGGATAATCTAGAACAACTTGGCCGCGGTGAGATTAAACAACTGGCTCGCAAATTTAAGTGCGCACCCGAAGATATTATCGAGATGCTTTCGATAATCCGAACGTTGAACCCGAAGCCAGGTGAACATCTAGGGATTGAATTCCGAGAAATGCCCAACCCAGACGTCATTGTGACTCGGAAAAAACAGGGCTGGTCAGTTGAATTAAACCGGTCAACCCTGCCATCGGTTCTGGTAAATGAACATTATGCAGAGCTGATGGCTAAAAAGAAATGTGCTGATCAGGCGGTGCAGGATTATTCCGCAGAAACATTAACAAATGCGCGCTGGCTAAAACGCGCTGTTGAGCAACGTAATCAGACAACATTGAAGATCAGTGCCGAGATAATACGTCACCAGACTGACTTTCTTGAAAAAGGTCTAGACTACCTAAAACCGTTGTCTCTGCGGGATGTGGCGCTGGCTGTTGGCATGCATGAAAGTACAGTTAGCAGAGTGACAACTGGTTTGCTAATTTCTACCCCGCGAGGCGGCATGCCACTTAAGTCTTTCTTCAGCGTCAATATCGCTTCGCGTGATTCAGATATGAATGCCTCTGCTGCTTCTGTGCGGAATATGGTTAAGAAAATTATTTCACAAGAAGTTCCAGGGAAACCGCTTAGCGATGAAGCCATTTCAAAAGTCATTTCAGAACACGGCATTGACTTGGCCCGCCGTACGGTTGCGAAATATCGCGAAATGCTGAATATTCCATCCTCTTCTCAGCGGCGGATGCGAGCCAGATTATCTGAATTCCGCTGAGAATTGGACAAAAACTTTTTAGTTTCTCCCAAAGCCTCAGTTGTATGTGGCTTTACTTTCCCCGGCGGTTCGAAACCGTCGGGGTTTTTTACTTGAGAAAAGTTGCGGGAGTAGCTCAGCGTTTGGCAAACATTGCAGAGAGTTTTGCGGTCATTTCACGTTCATGCTCGCTGGCTTCATATTCATGCAAATACAGTCCGAGCGGTATCAGATTCTCACAAATAGGCTCGTCGTTCTGATCAAATTCAACAAACTTGATGGCCATTTTTTCTGCAGGTTGTTTTTTTGCACGCATATTTCTAGTCCTTCTTATCCGATGCCTAATCCTGGGCAAACAAAGTAAAAGGTGCAACCTCTGTGCCAGACAGGGAACAAACGTGCTCAACAGCTTTAAAAAACAGAAAATTATTTGCTTACATTTCGCCTGACAAAGCACCAGTGATTGTCAATTTATGGCCATAGGTGAAAAAATCTTCAGGGTCCTTGGATCTGCCATCAATCCGGATCTCATAATGAAGATGCATGCCATCTGAATGGCCTGTATTACCCATTGTGCCTAATATATCCTGTGTGGTTACAAAGCTGCCTTTGCTGACCAGCACAGAGGATAGATGCGCATAAACAGTCTCAATGCCATGGGCGTGCTGGACCCTGACCACTTTCCCAAAACCGCCATCCCGTCCAGAAAATGTGACTACGCCACTAGCTGGAGGACGCAGCTTGGCTTTCCAGGTTCCTGCCAGGTCGACTCCGTGATGAAACCGCGTCACCCCGGTCTTTTTATTAGTGCGCATGCCATAAGGGCTTGTCACATAATAATAGCGCAACGGGGCCTGCAATGGCAGCATATGCAACAATTCACGCCAGCTGTCTCGGTAAAGATATAGCGCAGGCACATGTTCTTCAGCAGCTGCAAGTGCAGGGTTCCATTGTTCAGGTTCACTGTCAGGAGTGATCCCCAGTTTGTCCAGCATGACTTTAATACGCTCAACCTCTTTTAGTACTTTGGCAAAACGTCTATGTAGCTTCATTTGTGGAGTTTGTAGAGGCGGGTTGCGCAGTCCGTCAAAACTAACAAATTCAGGGTCCATGGGCTCAGCAGCCGGGCGAGCAACAGGCGTGGCTACCACTTCAACTTTTCGTTCAGCACTTTCTAGATCGCTGTTTTTCTGCAGGGTCGATAGTGTGGAGACTAACTCATCATTCGGCTCTTCAATACTTAAATATTGCTGGGGCTCTATGATGATCGTCTGCTGGAGGGCCAACAGGCTTGTTTTTTGCTCGTTATTCTCTTTTAAGGGTAACTTTTGCTCAGATACGTTGTCCAGAGCTGGCAAATGGGGAGACAATAATGTCGTTATAACTGAGTCTTCCAAAAAAGGTGGCCAGGCTGCTTTGGTATCTTTTAGGTCTGTTTGCTTAGATGTGATGGGAATTCGTGTCGCCAGCTGTTTTACGAAGCTGAGGGAGGACAATGATGAAAAAGAGGGTAGATTTGGCAAGGCAGGGGCCAGTAAAATAAGAATAGTGAGGCCGATCCCCCCAGTGAAACCAGAAATAATATGTGCGGGCCTTAGGCAGAATTCTTTTGGGCCGTTAGCGCTTAAAAATAAGAATCGTGTTTCGCGTAGGAACAGACGATTTTGCGTTGTTGAAAAGCGCATGTGTTCACTGTTGGAATCAACCGCGGGCGGAAGAACTGAAGCTAGTTTATGTATCACCCAGCTGAACATAACCAGTCCTTATTTAAGCAGTAAAATCGCCATCAATATTACATTTGAGATCAGCTGCAAGAGAATCAGCGTGATTATTAGGCCACTTGACTGCCGATTCTTGATGTTTAGGTTGAATGAAGGCATTGACATGGCTTTGGTAAGCGCATTATGCATGGCGATGGTGGTATCGGTCACGCCTGTTCGCCTTTTTTCCAAAGCTTGTTGCTCATCAAGTGACGCGTCAGCTTCAGGCTGATTCAGCGAAGAATCCTGAATTGAGAAATTTACATCATCGCGCAGATTCTCATCGGGCAGATTGTAGCTGTGTTTAGATACAATCGCCTCCGACACCTCATTTCTGATTTTTTCGATCCGTTTGCGGATATCAATTACGTCCACGACCATTAATCTTTGCCTTTGCCCTGCTCGATTGCGCCAACACCCTGTATTGTTCAACGTCTGAAACAAGCAAGCATTTATAGCTGATGTAGTGTTTAGAGTTATTTTGGTTTATTCTACATTAGCGAATCCGTTCTTGTTGAGTCATTGTCCCTGAAAACATCAGAGCACATCTTTTAACCTATTGATATAGCAGTATAAATTATGTTTAGAAATAAACCAGCCCGAGGGTCTTCAACGCCGCAGACAGCAAATATAGGCGCAAGTATACGCATTAAAGGTGAAATTGATTCGCCTGAGCATGTCTTTTTGGCAGGTAGTCTTGATGGTGATATTACCTGTGATCAGCTAACAGTTGATGGCACAGGCCGGGTCACAGGCAAGATATCAGCTAAGCTTGCTGTAATTGATGGCCATGTTGATGGTGATATTGTGGTTGAGCGGCTGCAGATTAAATCAAAGGCTGTGGTTAAGGGCTCACTCACTTACGAGAGCATTGAGGTGGCTGAAGGTGCGCAGATTGACGGCAATTTTGTGCAAGTCACCCAAAAGCCGCAAAAAGAAGCGGTTACTCTACCAAAGACTGAAAAATAAACAGGTAGGGCATGTCAGAAAACGGTTCCCGTAAGTCAGTTATTGGCGCAGGTGCTACCTTCACTGGGAAGCTGGTTAAGGCGGCTGCGCTGGATATTCACGGTGAGGTTAATGCCGATGTCTCGACAGGTCGTCTTCATCTTCATGAAGGGGCCAGACTCGCGGGAAATCTTGACATTAAGCTGGGCGTGTTTGCTGGCGAATATAAAGGTAGGATGAAAGCTTCCAGCGTTTGGATAATGCGTACAGCCCGCATTTTTGGCGAGATCGAGTACAACGCGCTGCAAATGGACAGAGGTGCGGCACTGAACTGTCACATTCTGCATAATTGGGCAGAACTTGAAGATGCAGGTGTAGATCCTTTAGCAATAACAGAAGCAAAGTTTTTAACAGACCTGCATGATCTCGAGCCGTCTGCCAAGACAGAAAAACAGGCCTCCGATGAGTGATTCAACTTATATCGGTGTTGATTTAAAGTTGACAGGTGTCTTCCATGCCCCTGGCCAGACTGTTGTAATTGCCGGTCGTTTTGAAGGCGAAATGACAGCAGGTTCAGTTGAGATTACAAAGGAAGCTGTATTTGAGGGGCTAGTCAGGGCAACTGAAATGGACATTGCGGGCCGCTTCAATGGGGTGCTCGAGACAGACCATCTGACTGTTTCGGAACAGGCGGTAGTTGCTGGTGAAATGGTCGCTCATGCGTTATCAGTGGATGCTGGTGCTGATATTTCTGGTACTGTCAGACGCAAGCCTGATCAGACAAGTTCGTCATCTAGCTGAGTAAGGATTTCATCACAAATTTCAGCTGTCTGGATACAGTCTTCGAAAAAGGCTAGTGTCTGTGCGCGGCCATAGTTTTGGAATAATCGCATTGCTGCGTAGTGACCCGCTGCCATGGCCACTGCGTCAGGCATGGCCCGATCACGAGCTTTATCTTCCAGCATATCGTCAATTTCCAAAGTCAGCTTTTCGAAGGCCTGTGCCTTCATAAATTTGTTAGCTGTTCGTGGCCTAGCTTTGCGATTCATTTTTTGCGCTGCTGCACGACGTTCCCTATAAAGGTCAAGTTCAATGATATTAACCATTTGTTCACGCTTCCTATTAAGCAGGCTTCTGAGGGCATCGCAGCATCCGGCCTTTCACGAAATTCAGCCGGCCAGCATCGTCAACACGCACAGTTTGGTCCTGATAGATATCAAGTGGAACAATTACACTTGCGGCAAGCTGATGGGCTTGATTGCGCATAAGGATCAGGGCTTCATCATAGCTGCCATAATGATGCACCTCAACAATGCCGAGCGTCCGGCATCCAGCTAGATACGCATCAGACACGTTTGAAAAACTGATCGTCTCAGAACCAGGCAGAGCTTGTGGTTTGTTGGCCTCAAGCTTAGCTTGACGCTGCTCTTCTTTAAACCTATGCAATTCAGCCCAATCCGCAGCACTAACCACTAGCAGAGATTCATTACGCCCATCCACAAAGAACTGGCAGGAGGACAACCCGATTAAAGCTGAAAATAAACTTGCGAGCATACAAAATCTGCTAAGCATTCCCTCTCTCCTGTTCTGAGGTAATGTGCTGGTATCCGTGCGATAATTTAAGATCAATCATCGCAACTTCAATTATGATCTTCTCACCGAGTATAAACGGCAATCAGTGAGATTTATTTAATTTAGATTAATGGGATAGGCAAAGATCATTTTTGTAGTCACAAGCTCTATACATCATCTATTTTATGGCGTTACACTTAGTTAAGTTTGCAGCAGCCTCATCATTAAGGTGTGGCAGTGCTGAAAAAAGAATGGGCTCAGCTGTGTCATTGCAAGTCAAAACAAATCGGCCATTTCATAAAGCGACTTTATCAATAGGTATGGCTGTTATCGTCGCTGTTATCGTAATGATAGGGCCTGCTTTCGGCGAAGGGCGTATTTATGAGGGGTCAGAGGAGAAAGCGCATTGCTCTCTGTGGGATAATCTGCGTCTGAAATGGCCACAGACAATTTTGGGCCGCGAGAAGGCGAAATGCCGCCGTAAGGCTAAACCGCCCACACAAGTCGCAAATATATGTCGCCTGCGCCGCCAGTATATTGACCCTGAAACAGGCTCGCGCATGTGTGTTTATATGCGTCAGGGCCGCGACCTTGAGGACACATCTGTCAGCATGTCACCCTCGTTGCAATGCCAGCGCACCTATACTTGCCGAAGTGATGACTGACCTGGTGACAAGTTGCCGCTATCTGGCTCTGCTCTACAGATAATTTGCCTTATTTCGCAGCACTACATTGAATGAAATTGACAGCCGCGGCACATCCACCAAGTTTGGATGCACAAGATGATGTAGAAAAGCGGGCCATAAGAAGAGTTCACCAGAGTCTGGTAGCCGCCTGAATTCAGGATCAAATTGCCCATCATCGCGCACAGCTCCCATGTTGGCTTGTGGGCGAGGATCAAAAAAGCTAATTGCTCCGGGGTTCAAATCAGACCGAAAGGTATCTGCCGCGCCTTGATCAGGCACATTTAAATAATAGGTTCCGGACAGCCAGGCATGCGGGTGGTTATGTAGATTGTGATAATCGCCTTTGAAATTCACATTAGGCCAGGCCTGAAGCGTCCAGTCTAACGGATAGGTGATGCCTAATTCCTGTGCATAGTCATGGACCGCTTTGTCAAAACACTGACGCAACCAAAGAACAGCAGGATTTTCGTCGTCCAACAAATTTTGGTCCAGATAATTTGTTGTCATCTGCTCCTGTTCAGCATTTTTTTCCAGAACCAGACCGCTCAGCATGGCATTGGCCTGTTCATGGCCAGGCAGGGTGACGGCCATAAACAAAGTTGGCCATAATCGGTGGAATGTGGGGCTGCCTGGGGATGCCTTTTGAGGAGTGTCAGCCATGGTCTCTCTTTCTTGAATGTTAGTAATGGATGAAACAACAAAGTGATCTATAAATATCATTATCAACATATAAATTGTATAGTATTATGTTCTGTTGCTGATTTTCATGAACCGGTAGCATGATAATTAGCGACGTTGAAAATTTAAGGAGGCAAAAATGGCACTTTTCGAACAGGTGGATAAGGACGGCTTGCTTGAATATTCAGTTGTGTTTAATGACCGTTCGCTCAATTCGATGTCGAAATCTTTTCAGGTTGTCATGCGGGATCTGTCTGTGGATCTGAAGTCAGCTTATAATGCAGAAGCATCGATACTAGTTCCAGGGGGTGGTACGTTTGGCATGGAAGCGATCGCACGTCAGTTTGGCACAAATGCCAAATGTCTTGTCATCCGTAATGGATGGTTTTCGTTCCGCTGGTCTGAAATTTTTGAAAAAGGCCGAATCACCTCGGATACCAAAGTTTTATATGCTAGGCAGCAACAGGCAGAGGCCGGCGCAAACAAACGCCAGCCCTTTGCGCCCTCTCCCTTGGCAGATATCCAGCAGCAGATCGCCGACTATGCACCCGATGTGGTCTGTGCTCCGCACGTAGAAACCTCCGCAGGTATGGTCCTGCCTGATGACTACATTGCCGGTATTGCCGTGGCTGCTCATCAGGCCGGAGCTATTTTTGTTCTAGACTGTGTGGCTTCTGGCGCGCTGTATGTGGATATGGCAGGCCTGGGCGTTGATGTGCTTCTGACGGCGCCGCAGAAAGGCTGGACAGCCAGCCCTTGTGCTGGAGTGATTATGCTGGGGGCAGGCGGTCTTGACCGTATTGAAAAGACCACAAGCACTTCATATGCTGCAGATTTAAAAAAGTGGCTGTCGATTATGCAGGCTTATGAAAATGGGGGGCATGCATATCATGCTACGATGCCAACTGATGGGCTGCGCCTGTTTCGTGATGCGGTTCATGAAACAAGGAATATCGGCTTTGCCTTGGTCAAACAGGCGCAGATTGATTTGGGGGTCAGAATGCGCGCTCTAACTGAATCTTATGGCTTTGTTTCTGTTGCGGCAGAAGGCTTTAAAGCCCCGTCTGTAATTGTGAATTTCACAGATGATCCGGATATGAGATCAGGTAAGAAGTTTATTGAAGCTGGCTTACAAATCGCAGCAGGTGTGCCGCTGGAAATTGGTGAGTCCACTGATTATATGTCATTCCGCATTGGCTTATTTGGTCTGGATAAGTTGATGAATATTGACCGAACGGTTGACAGCTTTGATGCAGCCTTAAAGCAGATCACAGCCCGATAGTCATAGCTATGATCATATCAATTAGTCTGCGCGTTCAGCCGTGCTTTTAGTGGCGCAGAGAGGGCAGGTCCAAGCGCGACGGCTGGGATTATCCTCCTCACGCATGGTGGGGACAGTCCAGTAATAGCCACATTGTCCACAGGTCATATGCCAGATAATTTCTTTTGATACTCTTATTACAGGTGGGATCACTGGCGGTGTATCTGTCATTGGCGTGCGCTTTCGTCTATCCTTGTGGGGTAGGCGGTTTCCGCCTGACTGATTCTGCCATCCATCTCAAGCCTTCGGGTAAAACAGCTTCGCGTGCCTTCATGACAGGCGGCTCCGGATTGGTCCACCAGCACTAATATTGTATCTGCATCACAATCGTAGCGCAGCTCAATCAGCTTCTGGATATGGCCGGATGTATCGCCCTTGCGCCACAAAGTACCGCGCGAGCGCGACCAGTAACAGATCCGTCCAGTAGCCAGTGTCTCAGCAAGACTGCTTCTATTCATCCAGGCCATCATCAGCACCTCGCCTGTGTCAAATTGTTGGGCGATAGCAGGGATAAGTCCATCTGCCGTGAACTGCAATGCTTGGTGTAAGGGGGAAATATCCGTCATGTCAGAGCCTCTAT
>CABYZM010000006.1 GCA_902523435.1 uncultured SAR116 cluster alpha proteobacterium | reverse complement strand
TTTCTTATCAGGAAAAACTTGTGGGATTGCAGACTTCTACTTTTATGTTTTGATGAGCTGGGATAACAATAAAACAGACGAACTCGCCAAAAGACCAAATCTTGAGAAAATATTTAATCAGGTTAACGAAACCGCATCAGTCCAAAAAGTGCTAAAAAATCAAACTTCGTAGCATTGGGTCCAATGATATATCCGTCAGAACCAGCTTGTTTGAGTTTAGCTTTTAGATAGACCATGTGCTGTATATTTGCATAGTCTATTTCCTTGTATTATAGAAATATTGCTGTGTTATATAATTTTTGCGCTTTCAGAGTTTATATCTCTTTGTTCAAATATTATTTGTATCTAAGGAGAGCTTAGATGACTGAAGATCAGATTATTCGCAAAATCGCAATTATATTTGTGACAGACGTGGTTAATTTTAGCACCCTTATGGAAAAAAATGAGAATTCTACACTTAGAAGTCTTCGGGCCTGTCGTGATATCCTGGACCAACTTTTCAAGAAATATGATGCTCGTATTTTTAATACAGCAGGAGATTCAGTTCTTGCTGAATTCCAGAGTGCAGTAGCTGCATTAGTTTGTGCTACTGAATTTCAGGAAATGATTAATAAACGTAATCTCTCTGTATCAGAAGATTTACAGATGCAGTTTCGTATCGGTCTTAATGTAGGTGACGTTATTGTCGAGGGGACAAACCTTTATGGCGAAGGGGTAAATAATGCTGCACGGCTAGAAGTATTAAGCCAACCAGGGGGGGTGTCTTTATCAAAAGCAATATATGATTTTGTAAATAAAAAAGTGGAATTTAAATTTACTGACCTCGGTACTCAGAAAATAAAAAATACTGTATTACATGCTTATGACGTGATCATAGAAGGATTAGAACAGCGGGCCTTAGGGTCTTTAATTGATTCAAGCGAAACAACTGAAAGCAAGCCACCAACAATTGCTGTAATGCCGTTCAAAAATATGACTTATGATGAAGAACAAGAATACTTTGTTGATGGGGTTACAGAAGATATAATTGCTAATCTCTCTTCTTGGAAATCTTTTCCAGTTATCGCTAGAAACTCTACCTTTAGCTTCAAAGGACAAGAGATAAAACCCTCAGAGCTGGGTCAGCGATTGGGAGCGGATTATATCGTTGAGGGAAGCGTACGCAAAGGTGGCAATAAGATAAGAATTTCAGCAAGCTTAGTAGACTCAAAAGATGATCAACAAGTTTGGTCTAAACGCTGGGATCGCTCATTGGATGATATTTTTGAGGTGCAAGACGAGGTGTCACAGGAGGTTGCAGCATTAATTTTTCCAGCTCTTAAAGGAAAAGAGCACGAACGCATACGAAACAAATCGCCTTCATCTTTGTCTGCTTGGGACAGTTACTTGAAGGCGCTGGCTATATATAACCAGACATGGGCTGGTGACGACCCAGATGAAGCTGCAAACAAGGCATTTTTCGAACTTTGTGATAGAGCAATAGAGATGGATCCAGATTTGTGCGACGCTTACGTACTTAAAGCTCGACGCATTTATGGCAATTTATTTGCGTCTGTGCATCAACATCAACGCACAGAAAACGAGGTTTTATTTCATGATCTGTCTTTCAAGGCTTATTCTATCGACCCCAATAATCCTGAAGCAGTCGCTATGTATAGTAGATCTTTTAATCTTAAAAAAGATTACCCACAGCGATTGAAATATGCCAGACAGGCTTTGGACCTGAACCCGAGCCACGATGGGTCAAATAATGACTACGGCTGGGCTCTATGTAATGAAAAGCGTTTTGAAGAAGCAGAATATTATCTATTAAAAGCAATGGACATGAATCCAATTGGCAGGAGAAGCTATGAGGGATTAATGCCTTTTCTTTACATGGCAATGGCTGATTCAAATAAGAGCTTAGAGTGGTGCAATATCCTTTATGATAGGGGTTCGCATAGTCGTTATAATGGTTGGAGGGCAGCAATCTATGTTCATCTGGGAGATTTTGAGCGCGCTAGAATATTTTTAACAAAATTTCGTGAAGAGCGTCCAGAAGTGAAGACAATAGAAGATTATAAAAAGGTTGCTCCGTCTATTTGTAAGGACTACCTAATTGACGGACTTAGTCAAATTTGGAAAGATTGAGAACCTTAAACTTTCTCGTGGATCATGAATTAAATGGTGCCCCACACTGGGGAAACATTTTCAAGTAAAACCATCAGATTAAGGGGTGATATTTTAGTGGAACCCAAAACGGAACCCAGAGTGAGAAGCGAGTTTGATGTTTTTTACAATATAATTTGTTGCCGTGTCTTTCTGTTTCGCAGTCCTCGACAGTACAAATTTTAGTTTGTGAAGTCATTTTAGTATTAACCTAACACCATCAACTAAGAATATTGTTCGCTCTAATTGATCTCTTTAATAAGATTGTATTGCTACAACCGTAGCAAACCAAGTGACTCAAATAAATAACTTAGTAAGTGAATGGTAGGTAAAGTGAGTTGGTGTCAAAACTTAGCCTGAATTTGTTCTATCGAGGCGCTACAATTTCTCTATTATATCCAGAGTGATGAGAGCGAAAGCTAGCCCCCCAAGCACTCAATGTCTCTACTGCGTTAGGTTTCGCATTACCTAAACATAAGACGTAAGTTATATCGATCAGCTCTAACACCTCAGAGGCTAATGGACTTGCAGCATGATTTCCTAAACGTACCATCATTGCATCACTATCGGTAAAGGCTTCTATAAGGGTGGCTTCACTTCCGTCTTCGGAGATGTGCCATTCATAACTAATGCTATTTTCTTCCTTTAGCTCATAGACATACTTGGCTGCACGATCTCTAGCCCAAGTTTTAAATCCCTCTGTATCTTTTACTTTGGAATCAATTATCAAAACCATTCGATCAGACGCTGCGTTTAATTCAGTCATTTTATTCTCCTAATATTTCTAAACAATACCTCGTCGCTGAAATCATGCGAGATGGGACGCTACGTTTGTAGCAATGTTTTCGATCCTCATATAAGCAAATATGCGAGAAGAGTTGCCGCAAACAAGTGAATAATGTGTTTATGATTGATTACTTAAAGAAATTTATATCAAACTCTCTTAACATGTTAATTTTTTCTAAGATAAATTGCATGATATTCTTTTTGCGCATCTTTGTATTTAATAAATTCTGTTTCCACCGCAAATCCAACTTTTTCAAAAGTCTTGACTATATCCTCCAAATTTTTATTTGGAGCAACTTTATCATCAAAATTTTTAATACCCTCGAATTTACAGACTAAAATACCTAATCCATCAATTTTTAAAATTCTGAAGAATTCTCTGGCATAGTCGATTATAGGGTGCAGAAAATAAATCACATTAACAGCTAGTAATTTATCAAATGAATCATCTTTGATTATGTCAGATAAGCTTTTTGCATCATTGGATAAGATAGTAACATTCTGATTTTTAAATTTTTGGATTAATTTACTACGGAATGAATCACTTACTTCTATTGAAACAATTTCTGTGGAAGTTAACTCTAGTAATTTTTTAATTCCTTGGCCGTTACCAGATCCAATTTCAATAACATGATCATTTTTTTGAACATTTAGTTTTTTTATTGAGTCGGTGTAAACAAATTCGTTAAATACGATCATTAGTTCCTTCGCAATATTTCCTAAAAAACCATTGCCAGGACTCTTCATATTTTGTGTCATAAGTTTTGTATGCTTTATTTGAGAGTAGATAAATCGATATAGGTATAATTTAATTTTAGCTAATTTCATTTAATCATCCCTTTGTTTTGTTCATTGAACTAATAGATTAATCCATCCCTAGAAAACAGTAGGTGCATATTGAAGAAAACTAGGGCCTGCATTTCAAATGGGTAAGAGTTTTCAGGAAAAGTAATTTTGTAAAATTGTCAGCTAATGTAGAGCGCTATTTACCCTCAAGAACGAAACAGCCAAAAGTCCTCTAGCCTGTGGAGCAGTAACAAAGGCACCGTAAGGTGATTTTTTAATCGATGCGTTGAGCCGGTCTAGCCAACTAATTAGTGAAGCCTCACATTCGCTTAAAGAAGAGAACTTTTCATCGGATGTGCTGTTATTCAAAATTTTAATTTCACCCAAGTGATTTTCCAAAATTTCGGTAGAAACTTGTAAATAAAATTCCTCTCCATAAGCAGTGGAGCAGGCAGTCAGTAACAGAGTAGCTGCGATAAGTAGGCGCATCATCTTAAGTCCTCATCAAAACGAGGTGGTATCCTCTGACGGCCACTAGGGCTTTTATCTAATTTTTCCTCAAGTTTTCTAATTTTCTTACCCTCTTTTTTGCCTGTCCATTGCATGATTGTTGACATTGGCCAGAGAGGTACTGTGCAGAGTGCTACGAAAAATGCAAAAAGCGCTGAACCAATAAATAATAATCCTTGGTCAACATCCAATCCCTGAGAACGCTGAACATAAAGCCAGGCAGGCGGCACTATAATGGCCAACAGAAAAGCCGCTATAATGAATACATTCGCTATAAGCCTGATCACAAATATGCTTACCACTAACGAAACTAGTGCAACACCTGAAACCAGAACCGCCTCTTTAATGATTGTTTCTTCCAATTTCATCCTCGCTAAGCTTGCCTAAAAATAATCCTTCCAGAGGCGATTGCATTTGCCAACCCCTTCTTGCCCATTCGCGCCGCGGGTGACATTCTGAGCTTCTGTCAGGAGAAAACGTGCCAACAGACGACAACAAATTCATAGACCGCTTGTATCAGGACTTTGAGCAGAAACTGTTCAAAGTATTTGGCTTTGGCATTGAGGGACTAAGAATAGCAATAGATTTACCGGAGAGTGAAGCAAGGCCACGCCACCCTGCTCTCTCCGTTCTTCGTATCCTTTAGGGTCAGCAGGCAAGCTTCTTCATCAAAATCATTCCACTTCAGCTTAAGAAGCTCGCCAAGGCGCATGCCTGTCTCCACAGCTAGAATAATCAGCGGATACATGAACCGGCTTCTGGAAGACTTTGCATGAAACAGCAGGCTTTCATATTCATCTGAAGTTACACGGCGCTCACGCGGTTTTGGCGGCCTTGGCAGGCGTATCTGCTCCACAGGGTTGGCTTTAAAATAAATACCCCATTCCGAACATCCGATGTTTAATGCATGACGAATTATCTGCAGGTCGTATGCTGCCGTGCGCACACCGTCTTTAATGCGCCTGTCCCTGAAGTCAGCAAGCCTCTTTGCAGACAAATCAGACAGGAATGTAGCTGATATCTTATCTTTGAGCAGATGGTTTATGCGTCTTGTCTCACCCGCAGACGACTTTTTTGCAGGTGTCACCTCTCTCAGATAGCGCCCAAGTACATCTGCGAGCCTTATCCGGGCAGGCTTTTGGTTGCCTGCCTCACCCTGGTCGAAAAGTATTTCACACTGGCGCGCCCAGGCTTTGGCTTCAGTGAGCCGCTCAAAACTCTTCGTTGCACTCTGAAAGCCAGCTCTTCTGACCTGTACCTGAAACTTATTTCCTCTTTTTCTTATCGTAGCCATACAACCCTCCGAGTGGCAGAGGTGTGGCAGACCAGAATATAGGGAAATGAAAACGACTTAAGTCATTGTTTTTTATGGCGACTCCGGGAGGACTCGAACCCCCAACCTGCTGATTAGAAGTCAGCTGCTCTATCCAGTTGAGCAGTCACGGTTTATCTAGTGTTAAACTAGGTCAACTGATGACTTCATTATACCACAGGGGGCAAAACAGATGCAAATTACACTATCAGTTGACCCATAAGGATCTATCAGTTGACTGCGGAACACGTACAGTTATTTGCCTTTGAATTGACCTATGGACTTCAGTCCAAAAGGTGAAACTATAAGAGCCAATAAGTCTCGAGACAGCCATTGGCCTGAGCTACTTGGCAGAGACTCAGTCAATGCTGTCCAAGCGAGTTTTTGCCGTTAAAACTGAATTTAACAAACACGATTGCAATAATGGGTGAGTTAAAAGATACTGAATGTTAAAAGCTAAAAGGGCATTGCTACCAAAACAACTTGAATGGAGCCATTTCAAAGGTTACCAGGAGCGTATTCATGAATATTCCTAAGCGTATTATTTTAGCATTATGTTTCCACGTTCATGTAATATTTCCATCCATCGCTTTTGCAGATTTCAAAGTGTATTCGGGCCAGGAAGTTCCACTTTTTGAATTGGGAATAAATTTGCTAAATTCTGACAAGGGTAAAAAGATTGTAGTTGGAGCAGAAGGACCAACTCTAAAACATGCATTATGCGCAGGGTTCGAAGAAGTTGCTCTATATATACAAACTGAAATGAAAGGTAACAACTCCAGCAGCAAGTTGAAGGTTGCAGGTCTGCAAATCGATTTTCAGTCCCTCTATGGTGACAGCCTATTTGTTGAAAAGGTTATTATTTCAGACGGTGAAAATTACATAAGCTGCATCTCACAGACTGAAGAAAAAGCGAATGACGCTTTGTTGATATCAGAACAAATTGAGCAATATGTTACCGTCAATGGCGAGCTTGACCTGAGAAAAACATTTAAAGGTGACAGTTGCACTTATCAGCTCTTGGAACATGGATATTTCCCAGAGGATGACTTTTTCGGTGTATCTATGGGATTTAAATGTGGCTCATAAATGTTCAAATAACAAACCTCTTGCATTGAACAGCTTTTCCTTGTTCGCTTAAAGAGATTGAGCAACAACTCAATTACTTTTCATGGAGGAAAAAGGTCAACTGATTATCATCAAATGTAGTCATATTGGTCTCCTGTAGTTACACAAAACGTACAGTTGACCTGCTGATTAACTATCAGTTTACATTTGATAATCCTGGCGACTCCGGGAGGACTCGAACCCCCAACCTGCTGATTAGAAGTCAGCTGCTCTATCCAGTTGAGCTACGGAGCCACAGCTTTGTTGTAATCGCGTGACAACATAGAATCAAGCCAGCAATCTGATGCCAGGAGAAATTGCCAGATGTCTTTTTGAAAATTTAGGCTAATGTGTCCAGCTGCCCACACGGTCAAAAGCGAAATTATCGGCATAAGCCTTCATTCGCAGCCTTCGTTGTTTCGGCTTAACCACCTCAAAAGCAAGATTATGCGCCCTGCAATAAGCAATAGCAGCGTCAGAGCTTTCAAAGTAGAGCTTTACCTGCCTGGCTGTATCTGCTGATGACTGCCAGCCCATCAGTGGCTCGGGCACCACTTTAGATGCACGTGGATGCTCCAAAACCCAGCTTTTTGTCTTGCCACGGCCTGACTGCATTGCTGTCTTTGCTGGCTTGTAGATTTTGGCAACATGCATGACAACCCTCACTTTATATACCCGGAATATACCTTAATCTAATTGTATTCAGAAACAAAGACATGATACGGATGGAAAATGGTCGGAGTGGAGAGATTCGAACTCCCGGCCCTCTGGTCCCAAACCAGATGCGCTACCAGGCTGCGCTACACTCCGACAGCCTGGTTTTACACCCACCTAAGAAGAAAATTCAACCCTAAATTTTCTGGCATTTACAAAAAAATATACAGACAGGGCTTAACTTTGGCTGTCCAGAGCACGCTTCAATACTTCTGGTAGGATCAGTAGACTGCCTGTTTTCAGACCCCGCAATTTTGCCTGCCCGGCTGCCAATTCAACCACATAGCGGGCTGGTTTACCAGACAGCAGCTGCTTTTTGGAAAAAGGTACGGTATTTTCATGACGAGACACTAGGGTCAGTTCAGAAGAAAAAAATAGAATATCCAGACTGATCGGCGTGTTTTTCATCCAGAAGCTTCTGTAATCTTCTCCCGGCCAAACAAATAACATCCCGTCCCCACCACCCAAATCGTATCTGTTCATAAGCCCCTTTTGGCGCGCTGCAGGGGTGGCTGCCAGCTCAAGCAGATAGTAAAATTGGTTACCTTCAGGTGTTTGAATCACAACCGGATAACTGGTCAAGTCAGCAATCGCTGTTCCTGCCTGACAAGCAATAATCAGAGCTGTCAGAAAGCGCATCAATCGCGCACTTCTAGGAAGACGCATCATCATAAAGCCTTTCAAACCAGCGGCGAGGTTTGTTGCGCGCCCACCTATGCGACCATTCAAGCCCTGCCAGAAGCCTGCTTGCCGTTTCCGGTAAGTCACATTGATAAGGGTCGTTCCCCGAAATCAAACCCCAAAGACCAGCCCATGCCCGTGCCGTGCTGATCGGGTTATAGCCACCACCGCCAAGAACTAGTGTTGGCTTGTTCAGCCCTAAAACCTTCTCTGCCGCCTGCCAATAGCCATTATTTGAAAAAACCAGCCCGGATTGGGGATCATCTTGCAGACCGTCACAGCCAGCTTGCAACACAATATATTCAGGTGCAAAACGCGCGACCTCAGGGAGGATATACTGGTCCATGCAGCGCAACAACTCATCATTACCAGCCCCCCGCTCAAGAGTAAAATTCCGAGCAAAACCCTCTCCGCTATCTCCTAATTGCCCTGTCCGCGGCCACCGGTTTTTCTCATGAATAGACCATAATTGTACACGTTCATCACCAGAAAGATGGGCCTGCACACCATCAGGGTGATGCGCATCAATATCAACATAAGCGACTTTCTGCGCTCCTTTGAGTAAAAGCCGCAAAATCGCCAATGCAGGGTCATTAACAAAACAAAACCCGTTTGCCTTGTCCGGCATACCATGGTGTGTTCCACCAGAAGGGTTAAAGGCTGTTTTCACCCTACTCTCAAACAAGGCATCAGCAGCCATTAGACTGGCTGCAGCAGCTGTTGCTGGCCGGCGGTAAACATCAGCAAAGATGGGGTTGTTATCAAGCCCAATCCGATAGCGTTGCATGTCTGCATCCTGCAGTGCCTGATCCCGCTCAGCCATCTGCAAGGCACGAATGTAGGACATATCATGAAACAGGTTCAGTTGTTCGGGCGACGCTGGTTCAACAGCCTGATAGTATTCATCTGGAAGCCAATTTAAGATACGGCATAAATCGATCACAGGCCAGACCCGAGCAATATTCAGCGGATGACCTTTACCATAAGCAGATCCACGAAAAATATCAGAGCCAAAAAATACATAATCAACACGCCCAGCAGATAAACCTAATCTTGATGTTGAAATCTTCTCATTTTTAGTCATTATAATTCAGAAAGCTAAATTGCGGCTTAGTTAACTCATCTCGCCTAACGTAGGCTAACCCGAAGTTGGCCGGTAAATATTAAGTTGTTTAACACAGGATAAAGAACATGTCATCGTCATCAAATGGCTCGCTCTGGAGCTTTATTCAAGAATATTCGGTTCTTCTCGTTTTTGGGGCTTTTGGCGCACTCATTTGGGCAAACATTAATTACGACAGCTATCATCATATTGTCGATATGGTGCTCATCGACCATTTCTTTATTGGTCATCTTCATGATGGCCACCGCACCCTAACTCTGCATTATCTGATTAATGATGTGCTGATGGCGCTGTTCTTTGCCATAGCCGGTAAAGAGGTGTGGGAAGCAGTAGCCCTTAAGTCAGGCTCTTTAAGGGGCAAGAAGGCTATGACACCCTTAATCGCTACAGCAGGCGGCATTATAGGGCCAGCAGGCGTGTATCTTCTGGGAGCTTATATGGTGGGCAAGCTAGCCATCCTGTCAAATGGCTGGGCTATACCGATTGCCACAGACATTGCTTTTTCTTATCTTGTGGGCCGGATTATCTTTGGGGCCAAACACCCGGCTGTTGGGTTTTTGCTGCTGTTGGCTATCGCTGATGATGCGGCTGGACTTGTAATTCTGGCTGTGTTCTATCCGCAAGGTGATCTTTCACCTGAATGGTTGCTCTTGTCAGTAGGTGCAGCATTGGTAGTCTGGTATCTATTTAACTATCTGCCCCGGCAGATGGACAAGGACAACAATGCCCGGCCAGTCTCAACAAAGGTCCGGACCCGCTTTGGCTTCTGGCCTTATGTGGTTGCTGCAGCATTGAGCTGGTATGGTTTCCAAGAAGCAGGCATTCACCCCGCCCTTGGATTGCTTCCAGTCATTCCTGCTCTTCCGCATGCTGACACCCCTTTTGGCCTGTTCGGGAAGAAAGAAAGCTATAAACATGATATGCTAAATGATGCTGAACACGGCTTAAAAGCGCCCGTTGAGGTGATTTTGATGTTGTTTGGCTTTGCAAACGCAGGGGTGGTGTTTTCATCAATTGGGGAGGCAACTTGGCTGGTTTTGATTGGGCTTATTCTAGGTAAACCACTAGGCATTTTGTTCTTTGGCTGGCTTGCGGCCACGCCAATGCGACTCGGCCTGCCTGAGGGCATGCGCATAATTGACCTTTTGATTATTGGCTTTGTTGCCGCGATTGGCTTTACCGTCTCGCTGTTCATATCCGCAGTTGCCTTCCCGCCAGGCCTTGTTCAGGATGCAGCTAAAATGGGTGCACTATTCTCTTTTGGTGCTGTCTTTATATCCATTGGCGTGGCAAAGGTCATAGGCGTGAAAAAGATTACCTGAGAGGTGAAAAAGAGCACCGGCGGGCTTGCAGGTATGCACCTATTTGTTATCAGTAGAAAATAAAATTTTTTATATCGGGGTATAAATAATGGAAAATAAGAAAGATCTACCAGCAGGCGTACCAGAAGAAAACGAATATCATAGTTTGCATTGGACTGTAGTTTTAGCTTTCTTATGCGCGTGCGGAGCAATCTATATGCTGATGTTTGCCTAAAGAGGCATAACAAATTCTCGAGAGTAAATAGGTTTAGCTCATATGCAGTCAATCTATCAGGATCAACTTCTTGCCCTTGCCCGCCGCGTGCGTGACAACAGCTCACTCGTTCTTAGTGCACCTACACATGTGGCAGAAGTAAACAATCCGGTATGCGGTGACCGTGTCTTGTCTACCATCAAGTTAGAAAATAATTTGATTATCGCCGCTCATGCGGAAGCAAAAGGCTGCGCTTTATGTGAAGCAGGCGCAGGCCTCTGGCTTGATACTGTGGTGGGCCAAAACATTTCATCTCTTTTAAGCTATCATGCAGCGCTTGAAAACTGGCTTGCAGGAGAGGATAATACTGAAATCTCAGGTAAATTCCCAAATGGGTTGGACAGCTTCTCACCTGTGCGGCCAATTAAGAACAGGCATAAATGCGTATCACTTGCGTTTTCTACAGCTGATAAATTTAAAAGAGCGTGATAAAATTCGCCTCATTAAATGACAAAAAAGGCCTCAGTACATATCTGAGGCCTTGAATATTCCATAAATACGAATAGCAGTGCCTATTCAGGCTCGATAGATGAGCGGCCAAAAGCCCAGATCGCAATGCATAATATCAGCGGAAAGCCGATAACCAGTAATAAACCTATTGTTGGATCCATGTAATTATTCCCCGTTAGGTAACATATTTGAATTTATGCCGGACACCTTCAAATGCCTTACACCTGAGATATTTTAACTTAGGGCAAACATCAACTCAAGTTCTATGCAATTGAGGTTGATTTTGACCGCTTATCCATCTCCCCCGACCATTAATTACTCAGCTTGGAAGGCTTAATTTATTTCCAACACCATGCCGTTTAAGACTGTCAGCCACAAATCCACTTGCCAGCAAGTCAGCAATAGTTTCATTCACAAATCCTAGCGCTTCAGGATGCCCCTTATTCAGCCCAATTGCCTGTCGGATTGCTGTAAAGGGAGAGTTAATAATTTGAAAATTTGGCTGGTTTGACTGCATTGCCATCAATTTTGGTTTTAGACAGGCCAGCACGTCGCCTTGCCCCTCCTCAAAAGCAATTACAGATTCACCAATTGACGAAAAACGCAAATAAGACGGCGCCGTATAATTCTCCTTGAGCCACAAATCATAGGCACTTCTATTATAGAGCACAATTTCAACACCTTGTTGATTTACATCTGCATTATTGGAAAGTGTACTGCCCTCACGTGTCATAAAATTTGCATCGATCTGAATGTAGGGGTGGCTGAAATCAATAACCTCAGCCCTTTCCGGCTCTATCGCAATATTACCAATATCCCAAATATCACATCCTGCCGCATCGGCAAGCAGACCAGGCCCCTCAAACGGAATTAGCTCACAGAAAACGCCTAGCCGGCGGGCTAATTCATTTGCGATATCAGGTGATAATCCATCTGGTTGCCCAAATTCTGTCTGCCCCGATACAAGCAGGAAATTACTCATATTGATTGCCGCTCGCATCACTCCATGCGGAGCCAAGCTGGCTGTAATTACATCCTTCATATTCTGACCTTGCTCCATATTTTTAGTTTGGAACTGCCTCGCCGGGCTCGTTTTGGAAAGCCGTAATTACCTCTCCACCCCTTGAAAAAGCCACACTTACATCATACTTCGAAATTATAGGGTTGAGAAATTTTACGGCAAAGGCGAAAAGCAAGATGTACAAAATATTGGTTTGCCTGATTTCTTTAATGGTATGGCCAATTGCTGGCGCAACAGCAACCACTCTTGATAAGGTCTGGAAGACGGGACTGTTTTGTCAGTCTGTGTTTCCAGATAGAGCGCTAGATAATTTTTTTGTCATTGATGTTCAGAAAAGCCGTATGCTGGTCGCCTCATTCAATGACGATAGAGTTAGCTTTGATGCGCCGCCAATTGGCCTCAGCAAAACGCCTGATGAGCTGTTGAATCGGAAATCAGGGCTGACCCTGAACCGGAAAACCCTTCAAATGAAATGGCGAAATCAGAAAAGCCAATGCCAAATAAAGTCCGTGGATGAGCTGAACGAGCTGGCGCAGGCGCATCTAAACTACCTCTTGGGTGATAACAAGATTTGAGTCAAACAGCGCTTAATCATAAACCTAAGTATCTCAGCCACTAACTTTTGACACATGCAAGAAAATTGGCATCACGAGCGGCGTTCTAACCTGTGTTGCCGCCGTGAAAGTTTGATTCTGAGTGGTATCTGGTAGTATTTTTGGCAGTCTGAGTTGACCGGTTGGGACGGCGTGGAAGCCTATGATAACCCATGGTCTAGGCTCGGCTAGGCTAGGCTAGACCGGACTGGACTGGACTGGACTGAGAAAGTCTAAATTTAGTGAGTAAAAGTTGCCACGTTTGTCTGCTTGCTAAATGCTTTACATAAGTCAGATTCAAACAATCACTAGAACGGGACAGTTGACAAGACTAATAGATAACATGATTTTAATTAGATAAACTTTATCATAAAAAAATTGCCCTTTCTATTGAACACCTAAATATAAAAATGACTAAAAAATTGAAAAAAAAATAAAAACACCCAATATTATACCCAAAAATCACGTCATTACGGAACTGGAAATTTGTCAATGGAAAGAAGGTTAGCTACGATTTTGGCTCTTGATGTCGTGGGCTTCAGCAAAATGATGGGAGAGGATGAAGCACACACACTTCAGAATCTGGAAAAGAATCGTCAAAGGATTGACTACACCATAAAAGACAATTCAGGCCGCATCTTCAATACAGCGGGTGATAGTGTACTTGCTGAATTTTCTAGTCCGGTAAAGGCTGTTGAGTGTGCTGTGCAGATTCAGGGACAAGCTCAAGCAAATAATTTTGACCTCGAAGAAAAAGAAAAAATGCATTTCCGCATCGGCATTAACTTAGGCGATGTAATGAATTCTGATGGAAATCTTTTTGGTGATGCTGTTAATATTGCCGCTAGGCTGGAGGCGCAGTCACCCGCCGATGGAATATGCATTTCTGAGAGTGTTTATCAGTTTGTCAATTTAAAAGTAAAAGTTTCTTATGAAGATGCCGGACAACTAAGCCTTAAGAACATAAAACAACCTATAAAGGCTTATAATGTCTTAAAATGCCGAGGTGCACAAAGAGCATTAGTGAGTGCAGATACAAAACCCAAAATCACAGTCACTCAAAAAGAAGCCGGCTCAATTGCAATAATGTTGTTTAAAAATCTTAGCAGCGACGAGGATCAAGACTATTTTTGTGAGGGCTTTTCTGACGACCTTATATCTGCATTGTCTCGTTATAAAAAACTACTCGTGATATCGAGTAACGCAAGTTTTTCTTATTCGACTAAGGATAAAACTTCTTTCGAAATAGGTGAAGAACTTGGCGTTCGATATCTTCTTGAAGGTAAGGTTCGAAAAATTGGAAATAAGATGCGCATAAGCGCAAATTTATTATCAACCGAAAAAGGAGAGGCCATCTGGTCAGACAATTTTGACACGACGATTGACGAAATATTTGATGTGCAAGATGCGATAATAGAGAGAATTGTTTCTGTAATTGTAGGGTCTGTTGAGAGGGATCAAGTAAAAAAACTTGCTAATGCCAAACCGGAAAACCTACAAGCGTATGACTTTGTCTTACAAGGTCTAGAATATCACCGAAGAAGCTCAGTTAATGCTGACAATAACAGAAAAGCATTATCTTTTTTCAATAAAGCGATCGAAGCAGATCCAAATTATGCCAGAGCGCATGCTTGGAAAACGTGTTCGCTGGCAAATAATGCCGAATGGTTTCAGGAAGAGATGCCAGACGGATGGATGGACGAAGCCTTTGCATCAGTAAATAAAGCAATGGAATTAGACCCCAACGACCCTGAAGCTCATCGGATCATGGGCGCAATAAAACTATTATTTGAAGGAGATATGGAGAAGGCAATTTTTCATCATGAAAAAGCGATCGAGATTTGCCCTAGTGACACATACCACATCGCTCGCTATGCGGTTTTATTATGCTATTTGGGAAATCCTGAGAAAGGTCTAATCCAAATAGAAAGGGCTCTTCGTTTAGATCCATTTTGCTCGGATTTAGTGCTAGAGACACAGGGCCTTTGCCATTATTTACTTGGACAGCATAAGGAAGCATTATCAACCTTTAAAAAGATGCAAATTGAAACACGAACCAGTTTATTTTACTGCGCGGCCTGCAATAAAGCTTTGGGCAATGATGACATTGCAAAACAAATGCTTAAAATGGCTATGAGTGAAAGTGAAATGACGAGTGAAAAATTTGTTTCCACTCAGCTTTTTCAAGATAAGCGAACGAGTGAAGAACTTACTGAAGTTCTGAACTCGATATGAAAAACTATAACCATAAACTTAAAAAACTTGAGTTTTTAGAACCTTCTTATTCAGCAGGTTGAATGCCAAGAAACCCGCCAGATTGGCGTTTCCAAAAACTAGCATAAATACCGTCTTTTTGCAGGAGGTGAGAATGGGCACCTTGCTCAACAATATTTCCTTCCTCCATAACTAAAATCCTATCCATATGCGATATTGTTGATAGCCGATGTGCTATTGCTATTACTGTCTTTCCTCTCATCACAGAAATAAGTGCTTCTTGTATTACTGCCTCAACCTCACTATCCAGCGCGCTTGTGGCTTCATCTAAAATTAATATTGGAGCATTTTTTAATATAGCTCGAGCCAGAGCAATTCGCTGACGTTGTCCGCCAGACAATTTAACACCTCTTTCACCAAGATGCGCTTCATATCCTTGTCGCCCATAATTATCTTCGAGATTCCTTATAAATTCATGCGCGCCAGCTCTTTTTGATGCTTCAATTATTTCATTTTCTGTTGCATCTGGATAACCATACTGAATGTTCTCACGGGCACTCCTATTAAACATGGAAGTTTCTTGGGTAACCATACTTATGTGCTTGCGTAAACTATCCTGATTTACATTTCTTATGTTTTGACCGTCGATGAAAACAGACCCATTCTCAGGGTCATGCATTCTCAAAAGTGTAGAGACAAACGTGGATTTTCCAGCTCCAGAAGCCCCTACAATTCCTAGTTTCTCTCTGGACTTAACACGAAGTGAGATACCTTTGATACCACCAATGTGTTTTCCATAAGCGTATGTGACATCTTTAAACTCAATTTCCCCTTTTTCTACACTTAGAGCCGGGGCTTGATTCTCATCTACCAGACTATAAGGCACTGCTAATGTTTCCATTGCATCATGAACGTCACCAAGGTTTGTATATATCGTCAACAATGAAAAGCTTACCCAACCTGCCATCATCATAATTCTTAAAGAGACCGAACCAGCAATTACAACTTCGCCAGGTGAGATAGTTCCTTGAGTCCAGAGAAACGAGCAACCTGCCATAACAAGGAAAAAAAGAAGGCTGGCATAAAATACCATGCATACCCTGAAACGAACCAGTTCCATTCCATATATGCAAAGTGATGTTTTTAAACTATCGAAAGCCTTTAAAGCTGACTTATCTTCAAATACTGAATTTGCAAACAATTTTACAATACCTATATTGCTAATCGTATCTACTATTTGCCCTGAAGCTACTGCTTGTGCATTAGCTCTTTTTGCAGATTTTGTTTTTATTCGCGGCAAGAAATAACGCATCAGAAAATAAAACCCGATGAGCCAGAAAACCACAATCAAACCTATTCCCAAATCAACAGAACTAATAATCCAAAAAGATGCTATAACAGAGGCAATAGCAAAAAAAACAGTTTGAATTGTTTCAACAACAACGTCAGCTAAAGCATTTGACGCCTGAATTTCTTTTTGAGCAATTCTGCCAGCAAAATCGTCATCAAAAAAACTTTTTGGATGACCCATAGTCCAACGATGCAAGCGCGTAGCAACCAAAGTTCGAACACCTGGACTCAGCACTACAGACTGCAGATATGCCGATAGCAGAAACGATACTGGTCTAACGAATAGTAAGAAGCCTGAAGCTATTGCAATTAAAGGCCATTTTTCCGAGATCAATAAGCTTGGCTCTGTTTCTAAAACAAGGTCCAGAATATACCCAATCATCGCAGCTATATAAGTCTCGACTACTCCGATCGTTACGCTAGCAAAAGTCGCGATCGCCAATGAAATATGTGTCCCACGAAGACACCAAATTATAAACGGTGTTATTGTACGAGGAGGTTCAGTATGCACAAGTTGATTTATGTTTATCCAACTCTGAGGGCTTTTAAGAGCAAACGGCAAAATTATACTTTCTGTTCAAAAAAAACTAGGTTTTTTATTTAGTCTATATTTAGACAAACTTAAGAGTTCCTTAATGGAGTTATCCAACAAGGATAAAAAGCTTCTTGACTGCCAATTCAAAATAGCAAAACTACATGCTATTATTTCTACGTGAAAAAAAGTGTTTAGTTCTGTATATGATTACTCTGTTTTCAATTGACGAATTCGACCAAATACCCGTTCGTCAAAACCAAAACAAATGTCAAAAGAGTCCTCAGCCTCATGGGCTAGAGGCGTTTGATTTACTAAAGTCGGTTGCTGAATAGTGTGGCATCTCGTACGGGTTTCGAACCCGTGTTGCCGCCGTGAAAGATGGGATTTTAGTGGTATTGGGTGGTATTTTCGGAACTTTTGGGGGAGTGTTTGGGACGCTATGGGAGCTTATGTGACCCCACGACCTTTAACAAACAATAGCAAATTTAAGTGATGGTTGCCACGTTGGTTGGCTTACCACCAGCGCCCTATTGATTTGACCTTTTTCTACTTGCGGCTGAATTGCTATGTACCTTGGCCATGCGCTCAACTTTAACAAAAAATAGTTGTTAGTTCATTGGAACATGAAGAACAGTCTCATTTGTAATGACCCCACCACGGTCCCCAACATCTATATTTCCGTAGCGTTGCATGTAAATTGGAGGTAGAATTCGATCTTTTGGCAAAGCCAACCATAGACGCAATAAATGCCGCTTTTCTTTTGGATCATCCCAGTCTTTAAATTCTGTTCTATCATGTAACAAGCTATGATTATAAACGAATTGCATATCACCCGGCTTCAACCTCATTTTTAAATGAAATGAGGGTCGATTTACAACTTCGTCAAAAAAATCCAAAGCCTCTTTTTGCAGAGCGGACAATTTAGGAGCATCTTTGTAACGTTGAGCTGAATCGATATAATTCCTTTGATAAATGCAACTTAATTTATCATCGTGCCAATTAAAAACAGGTATTGTAAAAAATGGTTTTCCACCCTCGGGAATTTCTCCTCGTCTATCAGTGGAGACAGGTTCAAAAAGTGCAGCTGCAAGTTCGGGCCTAAATTTTGAAATATGATTATACGCAGCTACACTTGAAGCGAGCATAGAATCACCGCCCTCTTTTGCTTCTTTTAAGCATAGTAAACCAACTACATCACAACTATCTGTATGGAAGCTTTGACGAGCAGTCGTTTGATAAATACGCGACTTTGGGTCATTTACATCTGCGCCAACATCTCGAACATGTCCAAGAAGATGGCCCTGAGCATTTTGAGATCTTGCAGAACCTAAATGACTACCAATACCGCAAAAAATTGTTGCCCGAGTCTTCGCATCATATTTTTCTACTGGCAAGCCATGAATTAATTTGAAACCTATTCCGGAACGCAATTCCTTTTGCAGATCTTCAAGAAAACTCGACAGGTTTGGAAGGCTAAATTCTGATTTAGAAATTACACCTAAAGGCTTTTTACTTTTTTTAAATATTTCCGCGGCTGTTTCAAGTTCTTTGAGATCTTGGGATGATAGATCATATTCCCATAAATATCGCTTACTCTCCATATCTGAACCAAGCCAAGCAGCTGGTATATTAACTGTTTTGGGTATAGGCACTAAATACTCCTTGAACTTTTATCATTAGAAATGACAACTATTCGCATGTAAAGATAATTCAATTTTAGACTGAAATTAGACTAGAAACAAAAAATAGCCCCAAGCTTCAAGGGCCAGGGGCGTATAACTTATTATCATAATTTTCTAAATAGAATGGCATCCCGTACGGGATTCGAACCCGTGTTGCCGCCGTGAAAGGGCGGTGTCCTAAACCACTAGACGAACGGGACGCAAGCGGTGTGATCTGTTATCTATCCAAACTCATCTGGTAAATCAAGCCTGAACGGTTAAAAAATCAGCAAAAAATGAAATCAAAATTAAATTTCGGCCTGATGCCACTCGCCAAAACGATAGTCTTCTCACAATGCTGTCAGGATGCAGCGATATCTTCGATTAGAAACTGAACGGCCCCTCCCCCTCGCCAATTGTCTCTCTGCAGGCGGCCCAATACCCGCACTGGACCAGGTTCAGGTGTTTCCGCAAGAAACTGGCCAAGCTTTGTACCCGCAATGCCAAAACTCACTGCCCGCAGAGGGCTAGCTGTCCCATCATCGAGCAAAACTGAGAGATGCGCTTTTTCCTTGCCTATCCAGCGCAGATTCTTCAAACGGCAATGCGTGATAACAAACCTTGGTTCAGCATGCCCTGCTCCAAAGGGACCAACAGCATCCAGACCATCTACCAGTGCAGAGTTGCAGCCTGCGACAGAAAGGCTGTGGCAATAGCTGAACACACGGTTAGGTACACCTGAAAAAACAGTTCGCGCTCTGTCGATAAGAAACATCTCAAAATCAGCTAACTGCGCCTCATCTAGACCCAATCCGGCAGCCATATCATGCCCACCCCCACTCTTCAAATGACCCAGCTCACAAGCCGCTAATATCTGATCACCAATTGAAAATCCAGCAACTGAACGGGCTGATCCTTTGCCCCGACCCTGCGCGTCGAACGAGATTATAATCACAGGTCGGTGATAGGCATCTTTCAGGCGGCCGGCAACAATACCAATAACACCTTCATGCCAGTTCTGTTTGGCCAGCACTAGAACAGGCAAATCAGGCTGCGCAGCTAGCTTTTCTTCTGCCATCTGTTCGGCAGCGTTACGCACAGCATCCTCTTCAGCCCGCCTGTCTGTATTCAGCCGATCAATCTGCATGGCCAGCGTATCTGCAATATCTGGGTCTGAGTTTGTAAGAATCTGTACACCCAGATCAGAGCAGCCAAGCCGCCCACCAGCATTCAGACGCGGCCCAAGCACAAAGCCAAGCGTATGCATAGAAGGAAATTGATCAAGGCGGGCAATGTCCATCAAAGCTCGTAAGCCTTCATTGCCCCGCCGTCCCAGAACTTTTAAGCCCTGTTTGATGAAGGCCCGGTTAACCCCTTTCAGCGGCACTACATCACAGGCTGTTGCCAGCGCAACCAAATCCAATACTGCCATCATATCTGGCAACTGCCCCGTTTGATCTGTTATGCCCTGCGCGCGGCAGGCCCGCACTACACCAGCTAAAACCAGAAAGCACACTGCAGCGGCACATAAATGGCCAAGACCACTGTCATCATCAAGCCGGTTCGGATTGACAACCGCCTCTGCTCTAGGCAACACAACACCTGCTTTGTGATGATCAATAACAATTACAGACATGCCTTCTTCAGCTGCCGCTGCCAGAGGCGCATGTGCTGTGATCCCGCAATCGACTGTGAGGATCAACTCTGCACCCTGCGCCTTCAGCGCCTTCAGAGCCTCTAGATTTGGCCCATAACCCTCTTTAAATCGGTCAGGAATATGGCACCACACAGGCACACCAAACGCTCCTAAAACCAGCCTGAATAAAGCCGCACTGCATGCACCATCAACATCATAATCACCAAATAAACCAATAGGTTGTTTCTTTTTTATTGCATCTTTAATTAAGTTTACAGCATGTTCGGCATCCTTCATGACATAGGGATCAGGCAGGCTGGTGCGTAATTTGGGATCAAGAAAATCAGCGATTGTCTCATCGTTCAGGCCTAAGCTGGCTAAATGCCAGCACAAGGAATAGGGCAGGTTTAACCGTTCTTCAAACAAAGCTGCCATACGCGCTGTCTCAGCGTCTGACAGTTGGGTGGACGCTTGCTGCCATCTGGCCCCGGAATACGAGCTGTTCACACTGGCAAGAGCCATTGAAGCTATCCTCATCTCGTCGGGCTTTACGCCTCATCCACAATCGGCAGGGCCATTATTGCACCAGAGATAAAGCGAGCTGATGACAAGCTGGAACAAGCAGCCTTTATCTGGTCAGGTGCAGTTGGATGAGTGGTCAGAACAAGCGCAACAGGCTTATCATCTGACTGCCCTTTCTGCAGCATGGATTCAACTGATATCTGTTGGTCTCGCAAAATAGAGGTAACTGCAGACAGCACCCCTGTTTCATCCATGACCATCAGGCGTAAATAATATCGTCTGGCCTGCTTATCTATTTTTTGCGTTGCTTGGGCCAGCTGTCCAACACGCATGCCAAAAGGAAGGCCGCCACGTGATGCGGCGACATCAATGACATCTGCAAGCACAGCTGAAGCTGTTGGCCCAGCCCCTGCGCCAGGTCCAGTACAGATCACAGTCTGAACAGGGTCTGCCGTGAACTCAACCGCATTTAGCGCTCCGCCGATTTGTGCCAGCTGGCCGGTTTTTGCTACAAGACAGGGCTGAACTGTTGCGGGAGTTTGAGGCTGAGCATGACCCAGAAGTTTAATAACATAACCCAATTCACCTGCATAGGAGATGTCTGTATCTGTAACCTGACGAATGCCAGTGATTTGCAAAGCTCCAAAATCAATCTGTTCTGCAAAAGCCATTGCAGTTAAAATCGAAAGCTTATGGGCAGCGTCAATACCATCAATATCGAAGCTAGGATCAGCCTCAGCATACCCTTTTGCCTGCGCCTCAGCCAGCACATCATCAAAACCTCGGCCTGTTTGCGTCATCTCAGAAAGGATATAATTACATGTCCCATTAAGAATGCCAGTAACCCGCCTTATATCATTACCTGCGAGCCCCTCACGCAGCACTTTTAGTGCCGGAATCCCACCTGCAACGGCAGCTTCAAATTTAAGCCTGACGCCTGCTTGCTCAGCGAGCCCTGCCAGCCGCTGACCGTGATGGGCAATTAAAGCTTTATTAGCAGTGACAACATGTTTTCCCGCCTGCAGCGCAGTCTCAGCGAGCGCCAGCGCAATCCCGCCCTCACCGCCGATCAATTCAATAACTACATCCACATCAGCGCGTCTAGCCAGAGCCAGAGCATCGGATTCAAAGGCAATTCCGGTTCTGTCAAAATCGCGATCTGAGTCTGAACGTGCACTGACGGCTACTAGGCGCAAACAGCGACCAGCTCGCGCTGATAGTCTGTCTGACGCCTGAACAAGCTGCCTTGCTGTTTCCGCGCCAACTACGCCTAGACCAGCAATAGCTATAGTCAAATCCGGTCTGGTAGAAAGCCTCAGTTCTTTATCTGTATCTGGCATAATGGTCTATCTTTCGTCCCTGACTATGCGGTGTCTTTAACGGTTCGCAAACCTCAAAACGTTCCGATGGCAGATTTACCCTTCTGCTTGGGCTTTGGCAAGCATTACACAGAAATCATTTTTGGGCAGACCTATCACCAGCGCAAATAAAATTAGTAATCTGCGTACAATGCAGGGCGGTGGTGTCAAACACGAGTAAATCTGTGTCCTTCTGGCTGATCAGAAGTCCAATTTCCGTACAGCCTAAAATTACACCGTCGCAGCCTTTTGTTTCCGATTCATCCTTGATTATCTGCAGATAGGCTGTGCGCGAATCTGAATCAATCACACCTTTGCATAATTCTTCATAAATCACCTGATGAACGATGTGACAGTGCTGTGTTTCCGGTATATGAACCCTCCCGCCTACGGATGCTAAGAACTCATCCAAAGGAGCGGTGTAGAAATCCTGTTCCATTGTGAAGGCCGTTGCCAACAACAAAGGCTGACGTGATGGGCTAGCCAGTATCGCCTCGGCTGTCGCATCAGCAATATGCAGGAACGGAACTGTCACCGCAGAAATGATATAATCAGCCAGCTTATGCATGGTATTTGTAGCCAGAGCTATAGCCTCTGCCCCTGCCGCCTGCAGTGCCGCAGCCTGTTCTTCCAGCAGCCTGCCCGCATCTGCCCACTGCCCCGATGCTTGCAGCGTTTCAATTTCAGCAAAATCAAAGGACTTTATCAGCAAAGGGGCAGAATGAAGCCCCCCTTTGCGGGCTTGCACATCTTCATTGATCAGCTTGTAATAGATCTGGGTGCTTTGCCAGCTCATGCCGCCAAGAAGTCCGACTGTGCGCATCTGCCGCTCTCCACCCGTAAGTATAATTTAGAGAGAGGTTATCAATTGCCTGCCATTCCGGCAAGCGGCTGTTCCAGACACTATCTCTTCTGCAGACGATCTCTTTTCGCGATTTGGCAATCATGCATCATCAAAGAGTTGGTAATATTTGAGAAGTGGCGTAGTAATTTAAGTGCCTGCCATGGCCGTAAAAAAGCAAGGCAGACGAGGAAACAAATGGCAGACACAAATAAAGTCAAAGATACAAGCAGCAACACTTCACTTCCTTCACATGCTAAGGTTGTGATCATCGGTGGCGGTGTCGTCGGCTGTTCTGTCGCCTACCATCTGGCAGAACTGGGCTGGACAGATATCGTGCTGCTTGAACGCAAGACTCTGACCTGCGGGACAACATGGCATGCCGCTGGACTTATTGCCCAGCTGCGTGCTACCCAGAATATGACAAGGCTTGCTAAATATTCACAAGAGCTTTATGCCAGCCTTGAGCAAAAAACTGGTGTTGCCACTGGGTTCCGCCAGAACGGATCTATAACAGTTGCCCTCACAGATGCACGGATGGAAGAATTGCGCCGCGGAGCAGCTATGGCCCGTGCCTTCGGGGTGGAAATTGACGAGGTCAGCACAGCTGATATCGCGTCGCGTTATCCAGGCTTAAATGTGTCTGACGCAAAAGGGGGCGTTTATCTGGGAAAGGATGGTCAGGCGGATCCTGTGAATATTACACAAGCTCTTGCCAAAGGCGCACGGGCCAGAGGCGCTAAAATTATTGAGGGTGTAAAAGTCACAGCCATTAATCAGAAAGACGGAGTGGTCGGCGGTGTGTCGACATCGCAAGGAGAGATCAAAGCTGAATATGTAGTGAATTGTGGGGGGATGTGGGCCAGAGAGATTGGTCAGATGGCTGGCGTTTCTGTTCCCCTACATGCCTGTGAGCATTTCTATATTGTCACTGAACAGATCGAAGGACTACAGAGTAATCTGCCTGTGCTGCGTGTACCTGATGAATGCGCTTACTTCAAAGAAGATGCAGGCAAAATTCTATTGGGCGCTTTTGAACCTGTGGCCAAACCCTGGGGCGGTGAAGGCATTGCGGATGATTTTGAATTCACCACTCTGCCAGATGATTTTGACCACTTTTTGCCAATACTGGAAAAGGCAACAGCTCGTCTGCCAGTTTTAGAAACAACGGGCATCCAGACCTTTTTCAACGGTCCGGAAAGCTTTACGCCAGACGATCGTTATCTACTTGGCGAAGCACCCGAACTGAACAATTTCTTTGTGGCTGCCGGTTTTAATTCTGTTGGCATTCAGTCTGCTGGTGGAGCTGGCATGGCCCTAGCCCAATGGATGGATAAAGGCCGCCCGCAAATGGATATTTGGGATGTCGATATCCGGCGTATGCACCCGTTTCAGGCAAATCGCCATTACCTGTCAGCTCGAGTGACAGAAACACTTGGGCTTTTATATGCAGATCACTATCCCTACCGCCAGTTTGCCTCAGCCAGAGGCCTGCGCCGCACCCCACTTCATCAAAAGCTGGCTGAAAATGGGGCCTGTTTTGGAGAGCTGTATGGCTGGGAACAGGCCAACTGGTTTCTGCCTGAATCGGAAGCACATAAAGGCAAAAAACCAGAATATGAATATAGCTGGGGCCGTCAAAACTGGTTTGGTTATGCAGCAGCTGAGCATAAAGCAGTTCGTCAAGCAGCTGGCCTCTTTGATTTGTCGACTTTCGGCAAGATCAGAGTGATTGGACGCGATGCTGAAAAGGTCCTGCAGCTTATCTGTGCAAATAATGTGGCGGTTGAACCAGGACGTATTGTCTATACCCAGTGGTTAAATGAGGCTGGCGGCATAGAAGCCGATGTGACAGTTACCCGGCTGTCATCAGATGAATTTTTGGTGGTGACACCTGCCGCAACCATCCGGCGCGAAATGAGCTGGCTAAACCGCCATATTCCTGATCACACCCAATGCGTGGCTGTGGATATGACAGTGTCAGAGGCGGTGATTGCCGTTATGGGACCACAGGCACGCTCTGTGCTGCAGCCTGTGATTGACCAGTCTCTCGAAAATGACTCCTTCGGCTTTGGGCAGGCGAAACAGATAACAATAGGTCATATCAATGCTCGGGCGCACCGGGTGTCCTATGTCGGTGAACTGGGCTGGGAGATTTATGTCTCCTCCGAAATGACTGAACATGCCTTTAATACAGTCTGGCATGCGGGACAATCACATGGACTGACACTTGCCGGCATGCATGCACTTGACAGCTGCCGCCTTGAAAAAGCCTTCCGACATTTTGGACATGATATCTCTGATGAGGATCATATTTTGGAAGCCGGATTAGGCTTTGCAGTCAAGACTGATAAACCGTCTTCCCAATTAGGCCAATTTATCGGTCGTGATGCAGTGTTAGCCAAACAGGAAGCCGGCTTAAAGAAACGCCTTGTCCAGTTCCAGCTTGAAGATCCTGCGCCCCTGCTCTATCACAACGAGCCTATTTTGCGCGATGGCAAGATTAACGGTTATCTGACCTCAGGCAATTATGGTCACCACCTTGGCAGCGCCATCGGGCTTGGCTACGTGGCCTGCCGCAATGGTGAAAGCGTTACAGATATTCTCAGTTCATCTTTTGAAATTGATGTGGCAGGACAAATCTGTGCTGCTAAGGCCAGTCTAAAGCCACTTTATGATCCGACCAGCGCTCGGATTAAAGGTTAAGGCTAGCACGCTACAGCGGCCAGAGCGACAGAGGCAAGGCGGGCAGCAGCAGGGTCTGCCCGGCTGGTCAAAAGAACAGGCACAGCCCCGCCAACTACAATCCCGGCTGCGCAGCCTCCACCTAAATAAACAAACGCCTTATAGAGGATATTGCCAGCTACAATTTCTGGCAGCAGAAAGCAATTTGCCCGACCGGCCACATCATCACCGACCAACCCTTTCAGCTCCACAGATGTGGCTGACAACGCTAAATCAAAGGACAAAGGTCCGGAGACATCAACCTCGCTTAGATGTGCGCGTGCCCAGTCTGCCTGATGCGCTGCTTCAAGAGAAGCAGGCATGGACTCAATGGGTGTTTCTGTCGCGGATAGAACCGCCAGCCTTGGACTGTCCTGACCAATCAGCGGAGACAGGCGGGCCATCTGGGTCATGCTCTGCTGCTTTGTCTTATCATCTGGTGACACATTCACAGCTGCATCAGAGACCATGACCGGGGCAGACCCGTCCGGCGGAAATATCGCAAACACATGCACCAGCCGGTTACCTGTGCGCAAGCCCACAGACTTATCTAGTAATGCGCCCATAAACACATCTGTGTGAAGCTGTCCCTTCATAACCGCATTAATTTCCGGCCCCTCTCCTGCCAGCCCGCGCCGCAGAAGGTCAGCCGATACAGACGCGGCCTCTGCCTCGCCTACTGCAGGGATAATAGCGTCATCAGGGACTATCCAACCCAGCTTTTCAGCTTCAGCCTTTATGATCTCGGGCTCACCAACTAGAACAGGCTCAACGATATCAGCCTGAACAGCCTCAAAAGCAGCCTCCATTGGAAGAGCAGCAGCAGCACGTACAACCAGCAGTCGGCAGGTGCCGCGCTCCTTTGCTCGGGCTAGAAGATCAGCAGGGCACGCTGCAGCGGCACGATGAAGAAAGCCCGATCCCACTTGATAAATACCGCGTTAAGATACGGGCTGTTGCGGACGGAAATCAGAAGGGTCGATACCAGCAACTGAAACAGGTTTTTTCATTGCGTCGCGGCGGAACGGTTCGCCAAGTTCCTGATTCAGCACAACTTCAATAAAGGTTGTTACTTTATCCTTCATCTGTGCTTCAATCGCTTTATCAAGGGCCTCTGCGAGCGCGTCCATGCCATCAACTTGAACGCCTTTCACACCACATTGCTGGGCAATGCCAGCATAAGTGACATCTGTATCTAGCTCTGTCCCAACAAAATTATCATCAAACCAGAGGGTAGTGTTTCGCTTTTCAGCACCCCACTGGTAATTTCGGAAGATAATCATCGTGATTGGCGGCCATTCATCACGACCAACAGAAACCATTTCGTTCATCGAAATCCCAAAGGCACCATCACCGGCAAAGCCAACCACAGGCACGTCAGGCTGCGCTATTTTTGCACCACAGATTGCTGGAAACCCGTAACCACAAGGCCCAAATAGGCCTGGCGCAAGATATTTTCGGCCTTGTTCAAAAGTAGGATAAGCATTCCCAATCGCGCAGTTGTTTCCAATATCAGAACTGATAATTGCGTCCTTTGGCAAAACAGACGTAATCGCCCGCCACGCCATCCGAGGGCTCATCTTGCCCGGCTCCCTTTTGCGGGCACGCTCATTCCAAGTTGTACCAGGATCATCATCCTCATGGTCAAGACTAGTCAATTCTTGAGCCCATGCTGATTTTGTCTTAGCAATCACGGCAGTACGGCTGGACCGTCCTTTTTCGCCTGCTTGAGGGCCGAGCTTTTCTAACAAGCCTTCAGCAACCTTTCTCGCATCCCCAATAATCCCAATAGTCACTGGCTTGGTTAGCCCAATCCGATCCGGATTAATATCCACCTGAATAATCTTTGCATCCTTTGGCCAGTAATCAATTCCATAGCCTGGCAGTGTTGAAAAAGGGTTCAGGCGGGTTCCCAGTGCTAGAACTACATCAGACTTGGCAATTAGCTCCATGCCCGCCTTGGACCCATTATAGCCAAGCGGACCTGCAAACAAAGGGTGTGAACCTGGAAACGCATCATTATGTTGATATCCACAACACACAGGTGCATCAAGGCGTTCAGCTAGTGCCATTGAGGCAGGTATAGCACCGCCAATAACAACACCTGCACCATTCAAAATCACGGGAAATTCTGCCTCGCTAAGCATCTGTGCTGCCTTTGATAAAGCATCATCACCGCCTGATGGCCGCTCAAAACTGAGGATTTCAGGGATTTCAATATCAATGACCTGCGTCCAGAAATCACGCGGGATATTGACTTGTGCAGGTGCGCTCAAGCGCACCGCCTGGGTGATCACGCGATTAAGCACTTCAGCCACACGTGTTGGATCGCGCACTTCTTCCTGATAACAAACCATATCTTTAAATAGCGCCATCTGCTCGACTTCCTGGAAGCCACCCTGACCGATTGTCTTGTTGGCAGCCTGTGGTGTTACCAGCAAAAGCGGTGTGTGGTTCCAATATGCTGTTTTCACTGGAGTGACAAAATTAGTGATCCCAGGTCCATTTTGCGCGACCATCATACAAACCTTGCCGGATGCACGAGTGTAGCCATCAGCCATCATTCCGGCATTACATTCATGTGCAGCATCCCAGAAGGTAATTCCCGCCTGTGGAAACAGATCAGAAATCGGCATCATCGCTGAACCAATGATCCCAAACGCGTGTTCGATACCATGCCTCTGTAAAACTTTAACAAAAGCCTCTTCAGTAGTCATTTTCATAAAGCTGATCCTTTTTCGTGATATGCGCCAAGCGAAAGATGGTTGTAAAATAGACCTAAGAATTTTTAGGAGATTTTGCCCAAAAGAACAACTGAAACTTTACTTACTCTTCCACCTCTTGAAATCTCTAATCTGAGGGTGTTTTCCAAAATAGTTTTTTTCAGTTTACTCATTACTCAGTGCGCTGAATAAAAAGTCGTATATCAGATAATGTTGTGCGGTTTTCATCTTGCAATGAAACCACGGTACTTCCTATTTGTAGTATAACGCTCTATTTTGCACACAACACGACAGTAGAATAATTTGGGGAGTCCAAACCATGCCTTTCGATGTGAATTCTCTTGAGCATCACTGGATGCCGTTTTCAGGTAACCGTGATTTCAAATCAAATCCGCGTCTGGTTGTGAAATCAGAAGGCATGTATTGCTGGGATTATAAAGGCAGTCAGCTTATTGATGGTTCATCGGGTCTATTCTGCACACCAGCTGGCCATGGACGGCGCGAAATTGCGGAAGCTGTATATAAACAGATGATTGAAAATGATTACACACCACATTTCCAATTAGGTCACCCAGGTTCGTTTGAATTGGCTTCGCGAGTTGCACGCATTCTGCCCGACCCACTTAATCATGTCTTTTTTGTAAATTCGGGGTCTGAGTCTGTTGAGACGGCTTTGAAAATTGTCATGGCTTATCACAGAGCTAATGGTCAGTCCCAACGTCTTCGTTTTGTCAGCCGAGAACGTGCCTACCATGGCGTGAATATGGGCGGTGTATCATTGGCTGGCATGGTAAAAAACAGGGAAACCTTTCCAGTAACCCTTCCCAATGTCGTGACAATGCGTCACACACACACACCTGAGCAAAGCTTCACAAAAGGGCAACCTGCAACTGGAGCTGAACTAGCAGAAGATTTAACAAGGATTTGTGAGACCTATGGCGGCTCCACAATAGCTGCTGTTTTTGTTGAGCCTATTGCTGGCTCAACCGGAACATTAGTCCCACCACAAGGCTATCTGCAGCGTCTGCGCGAAATCTGCGATGAACATGGTATCCTGCTGGTATTTGACGAAGTTATTACCGGTTTTGGCCGCACAGGCAAAGCCTTTGCTTCTCAGAGCTATGGTGTCACACCCGATATCATTACGATGGCCAAAGCTCTGACCAACGGGGCAATTCCAATGGGTGCAGTTGCCGTGAAAGATGAAATCTATGACACAGTTACAAATGCGTCTCCAGAAAATGCGATTGAGTTTTTTCATGGCTATACCTATTCTGCTCACCCCGCTGCATGCGCAGCAGGCATTGCCACACAGAAAATTTATGAGGAAGAAGGACTGTTTGACAGAGCAGCAGATATGTCTGCTTATTTCATCGATGCAGTTTGGTCACTGAAAGACCATCCTTTGGTGGCTGACCTGCGCGCCTATGGCATGATGGCAGGGGTTGAACTTCATAACGATGGAGTGCCGGGCCGGCGTGGCACGCAGATGCAAAAAGATATGTTCTGGAACGGACTGCATGTGAAATTCACTGGCGATAACGCTATTCTTGCACCTGCCTTTGTCGCTGAGAGATCACATATTGATGAAATTATTGACAAATTTCTTAAGACACTTGACCAACATAAATAAATTGGGCGGTCTCTTTTTTGCACTATTTAACAGAGAAGTCAGCCTGCATAGCTTGTGTCTGATTTAATTCAGGCTGAACAGCTCGCATGGCATACTATCATGCCTTCTAAATTGTCAGATTACCTTTGGTGTTAATGAGGTGATATGATAGGGTCTGCGATATCATGGATTGTAAAACGCCATCAGGAAAACAGGGCGATTACATTACACTGCAAATAACTTTAAGGGAGAACGTGATGAAATCTTTTATCTCAAGGACTGTGGCAGCTGCTGTTGCCGCCTTCGCTCTGTCAGGAGCAGCTCAAGCTGCAGACAGCGTGAATGTTGCCTTTTTTCTTGAATGGGCCACACCAAACCAGATAGCGAAGGTTAACAAAGCGTATGACGAGGCCATGGGCGTTGATGTGAACTGGACAGATTTCTCAACAGGTGTTGCGATGACAGAAGCAATGCTTGCCGGTGATATCGATATTGCTTATTCACAGGGTCTAGCACCGTTCGTGACAGCCATTCAGCAGGGTGCGCCATTGAAAATGGTCTCCATCGCTGTGATTTATGAAGCCAATGACTGTTTTGTAAAAAACGGCCTAGGCATCGACTCATCCAATGCTTCAGAACTTGAAGGCAAAACAGCTGCTGTTCCATTGAACACAATGGCTGACTTCTCATTCCGCAAACAGATGGCTGCGCTAAATGTTGACATCTCAACTATGACAATAGTTGATCAGGCTCCTGCTGACGGTGCTGTGTCACTTGCTGACGGGTCTGTTGATATGGCTTGTATCTTTGGCGGCGCTTCTGCAAAAGCAGCTGGCGAAGTTGGCACACCAATCATGTCATCAGCTCAGAAGACAGATGCTGGCATTGGATCATTTGACGTTGTGTCTGTGACCGAAAAATTTGCGAATGAAAACCCAGAACTGCTGCGGACATTCCTTGAAGTTACTGACGAAGCGAATGCTGCTTGGCAAGCGACTCCCGAACAAATCCGCAAAGTCGCAGATGACGCCGGAATGGATTTCACAACAACCAAAAACCAGATGGCTGGTTTCGTATTCCCAACAATTGAAGAGCAAGTTACAAAGTTCTTCGGGGACTCAGGTGAAGCTGCTGCTGCTGCTGAATCCTTAGGCGCTGTATTTGTGAAAACAAATATTAAAAACTATAAAGGCTCAGTTGGGGCTGCCATTGACGGTTCATTCCTACAGTGAGACAACTTTCACTAATGTAAATTAACAAATAAGGCCCTATTTATAGGGCCTTATTCATATATAAAGTAAAAATTTTAGGGGCCGAAACGGATATGTCTGACTTAATCTGCGACAATCTGTGCATGACCTTCACAAATCCGCAGACAGGTGGTGCGGTCGAAGCATTAAAGGATGTCAGCTTTACTCTAAAAGAAGGTGAGCTTTTATCTGTTCTAGGGCCCTCTGGCTGCGGTAAAACAACATTGCTGAACATGGTTGCTGGCTTTATAAACCCCACCGGTGGCTCAGTGGCCCTGGGTGATAGGACCATTGAAGGTCCGGGAGTTGAACGCGGAATGGTCTTCCAGCAAGGCGCGCTATTTGAATGGCTACCTGTTACAAAGAACGTTGATTTTGGTCTGCGTATGAAAAAAATGGATGAGGATGAAGCTGAAGCGCTTGTGCTTAAATGGCTGGATATCGTTGGCCTACAGGGATTTGGAGACACGCCCACCTATCAGCTGTCTGGAGGTATGCAGCAACGTGTGGCTCTTGCCCGCTGCCTTGTGAATGACCCTGACGTCATTTTAATGGATGAACCGCTTGGTGCGCTTGATGCGCTTACCCGCGAAAAGATGCAGTCTCTGATTCTTGAACTCTGGAAAGAGACAGGCAAGACAATCATGATTATCACCCACTCCGTTGAAGAAGCACTGCTTTTGGGTGAGCGTCTGTTTGTCATGGCCCCGCGCCCCGGACGCATTCACAAAGAATATAAGTTACCCTTTGCTGAATTGGGTTTAAGTGAATCGTTGCGCGAAATTAAAAAACTACCTGATTTCAATACCGTGCGTGAAGAAATTCTCACCATGATCTGGGATATGGAAGAGGAGATAATGGGTGGTGCTTGATTTTTTATCTCAAGAACGGGCGCTGATTGCTGCCTTCATCATTTTCGCACTCTTTATCTCCTTGGGCTTCTCTATCTATGTTGGCGTAAAACAGTCAGCTCTGCGTGCAAAAGACGAAGTCTTCGGTGACCCTGAACGTACCAAGGGCGGATGGTATTGGGCTCTATGCGGCATATCAGCTTTGCTGCTGATCTGGTTTTACTTTTCCTGGGGCATAGGCCGAGCTTATTTCCCTGATGCTGGCAACGAGATGTGTCAATCGGCAAAAATTGACGAGGCAATTTCGCCGATTACTGCTGCTCTGCCCATGAAATCCCGTTACTACAAATCAACAACGCTGGTAGTACGAAATGTTGAACAGCTGGCGGATATAGAGGCCCGCCTGCCGGTTGATGCTTTTTCAACTGCAGAACAACGACGCCTACTGACTGTGATTGACCAGACGCGAACCATTATTTCGGCATTTTCCAACCCAGAAAACCAGAACCCTGAAAGCTTTGCCTCATTAGAACGGATCGCTGTTGACCTTGACCGTGTCACTGCCCAGATCAATGCTGGCTATCAGGGAATGCAGCCCAGTGCCAAGGCCTTGTCGCAGCCTAAATGGGGTGTCGCAGAAGAGGAAATCCCACTTTTGCCAATGACAGCAAAGGGCGTCCTATTTGATTTGGCTGCTGGTGAGATCAAAGAGATTTCAAAGGCCTTTTTAAAGCTACGGAATAAATCTGATGAAGCTGACCAGCTGATTATTAAAACCAAGGCTGATATTGCCGGCCTGAAAGAAGCAATCAGACAATCAACGGGAGATGATAGAATAGACAAACTCCGAGCGGCTTACGTCAAATCCGTGGAACGAATTTATAAACGTGTTGATGACGGTACAATATTCCCGGCGGATGCCCTCAATACAGTAAATGCCTCTGTAACCCAACTTTACCAAGCTGTTGAAAGTGCCAAAGGCAGCCTCAGTTTTGTGGAAACTGTTTTCTTTCCTGGCCAAGGTGTTGTGAAGTCAAAAACCATCTGCTCTGAGCAGGGCCCTGGCCGTTGGCTTCCCAAGCCGACAGATGTCGTTGCCACCTTTGGCAAGCTAGCCAATCCCGATGTAGAGTCAGGTGGCGGCTATAAGGGTACAACTCTTTTATGGTGGAAATGGCTGCCTGTTGCAGATGTTGTTGCCTTCCTGATTCCAGATGGTCTGGTCGATATACTGCCAGGTGACTATGCCCGTCACCAGCCTGACGGTAGCTTTGTACCTAATTACAAGGACAAACTTCTAGCTGTCGCACAGGGGGATATCTGGTTGGGATCAATCCCGATGCTGGATGGCCATATCTGGGATTCTCTTTTCCGTGTCATTGTGGCAATGGGTTTTGGCATTCTCCTTGGGGTGCCTCTTGGAATTTATATGGGTGTGTCCCGTTTCTTCAGATCTTTCTTTGACCCTCTTATTGAGCTGTACAGACCTGTTCCACCTCTAGCTTGGGCGCCACTTATCCTGACTATTTTTGGGATCCGGGATGATGGTAAAATTTTTCTGCTTTTTATGGTGGCGTTTGCCATTATGGTAATTTCCGCCCGCACAGGGGCATCTGGCACCCAACTCTCTAAAATTAGAGCATCGCATTCACTTGGCGCAACAGATAGGCAAATCCTACGATATGTGATTCTACCTAACGCCATGCCAGAAATCCTTACAGGTATTCGAATTGCCATTGGCGTATGTTGGGGCACACTGGTTGCTGCTGAAATGCTTGCTGGTACAACAGGTGTTGGCTTTATTGAGAATGTCGCTCGTACCGTTTCCGACTATGAACTGATTTGGGTGACCATTCTGATTATGGGAGTATTGGGGCTGATATTTGACCTAGTTATGCGATGGGTTATCAGCAAAACAATCCCTTGGCGCGGCAAAGGGTGATATTAATTATACCTGTCTAACCTTCCCTCACCGGCCGTAATATAGCGACACCACATGTTCTGCTTCGGCAAAGAAGAGCCACCGTTCGACAAACAGTCCAGCCAGATGCGCAGCCACGGCAAACACCATAACAAGCACATTTCCTCCGGCTATAAGGCTGAATCCTAAAAAAGCTGCGGGAGCAGCTGCGCCCAGAACAAGAGCAATCAGGCGCAGTTTTTGCATGTGTTTACGGCCAACCGCAAAGACCATTTCCTTCATCAGATAATTTTTTGTCATATGCGGCTTTTCAAATAGGCGCACATCCGCATAACCGGCAAGACCGGTTGCAGTTGCAGTATCAGACCCACCTGAACGGACGTCAGCTTTTGCTGCCCGCATCCACCACAACACTTTTACCGTCCAAGCAATCGCCAAACAGCCCAGCGCGCCGCCAGCCATGCCGTTATAATGTGGATGAAGCATTACCATCAGCAGCATGCCCGACGAGAGGGAAAAGCCTAAATAGCTCGCAGGCGTCAACCAGGTGTGCCAACGCGGCACAGGACGCAATTGCGCATAAATCATCGCTGTTGCAAAAACGGTTAGCACACACAAACCTGCAACCACATATCCCAGCATATTTGGCAGCACATATCCTGCCATACCAGCTAAAACCCATAAGCCAAACAAACCGCAAGTCATCACCGCCAGCACGCCTTCACGCGACAGCCAGCTGGATTGCCATTGCGTAACGGCCCGCCAGGCCCGCTGCGGATTGCCCAAATGAAATACTGATGAAATCAGGCCTGATATGGACAGCCCTAAACCAACAGCTGCCAGCTCCCAGCTTTTATCCCAGCTGATATGCCCCATGCCAGCAGTTAACGCCAACAACGCGATCAGGCCAAAACCTGCCCCAGAGATAGTCGTAAAAAAAATTACAGATTTTGCAGGATGCATCTTTTAAACCTTCAGAGATGAACCAAAGCTGGCCGACTTTTCCTTAGTCCAGCTTTGACAATGCTTTATCTAGCCAGCCGACAAATCCCGCAGCTTGAGGGGTTTCAGCCATCTTCAATAATGAAACCTGATCTGACTGGCCCGACCCGCAAGCATGTGTGCCTGACTTTGGCCGTGGGGGAAGATATTTATTAACCGGCCGATTTCCCTGTTCGGGCATCAAGTCGACACCGCCACGCTTTACAACCATGTTTGATACATCAGAAGAGGGATCAGCTAAATCGCCAAAATGCCGTGCATTTGCGGGGCAAGACCGCACACAAGCTGGTTGCCTGTCTTCTTCTGGCAGATTTTCATTATAGATCCGGTCAACACAGAGAGTGCATTTCTTCATTACACCTGCTTCTGCATCCATTTCCCGCGCCCCATAAGCACAAGCCCAGGCGCACAACCCGCAGCCAATGCAGGCATCTTCATTGACCAGCACTATTCCATCCTCCGACCGCTTATAGCTGGCCCCTGTCGGGCACACAGTTACACAGGGTGCATCATCACAATGCAGGCAGGATTTGGGAAAATGTACAATGCGGGCATCCTGTGGTGCAGGCTGACCGGCATCATCAAAAGGCACAGCCTCAAAAGAATGGATTCTGTTTAGCCAAGTGCCCGCCGGGTCAGCGCCAAACGGTTCTTGATCAGACAAAGAGTTGCCATAGCCGCCTGTATTCCATTCTTTACAGTTCACAGCACAGGCATGACAGCCGACACAGATATCAAGATCGATTACCAGGCCCAGCTTTTTTGTCGGCTCTAAAGGCAGCATGGTCATGATGACCACTCCTGTCCATAGCGCAGCGCCCCATCAGCAATGTCAGAGGCCTTTTGCGGGCCTTCCTGTGTTCCGGTGATAGGTTCTGTCACTCCTTCACCTGCCTCTGCTTTTTCAATATTCACACGCAAATCATACCAGGCAGCCTGTCCTGTTATTGGATCAGAATTTGACATCCGTAACCCATCCTCACTGCCGGGCAACAATTCATGGATCAGATGGTTAAGCAAAAAGCCTTTTTTGGCTTCCGGCGCATCAGCTGACAAAGCCCAAGCCCCACGCCGTTTCCCTATGGCATTCCATGTCCATAAGGTACGCGAATTCACTGCTTCCATGCGGCTGACCTGAACCTTGATCCGCCCATGATGTGAGGAGACCCAAGCCCAGTCCCCATCACTCAAGCCAACCTCATCACAAATTGGGCCCGGAACATAAAGCGGGTTATGGGTATGGATTTGTCGTAGCCACGCATTCTGTGAGCCCCAAGAATGATACATGGCAGCTGGTCGCTGCGTGATCGCATGATAAGGATAAACTGCCTCTGCCTTTTGGCACAGTGCTTCCCCTTCATAAGGAGCATACCATGCTGGCAGAGGCGTGAAATGGGCCTTTATCCTATCCTTTACATGATCGGGGGCTTTATGCGCGCCTTTACCCTCTGCTGCCAGCTGGAATTTTGCCAGCGGCTCAAGCCAGAGCTGAAAGGTCACGGGCTGCGGGGCATCAAAGAACCCCTTCTCGACCGCCCAGACCTGATAAGCAGTATTGGCATGTTTGTAAAATTTTGCCTCTTCCGGAATTTCTTCCATCCAGAAACCACCATTTTCAATATAACGGTCAATCTGATCTGGGTTAGGCTCACCGCGCCCGGACTGATCGCCCTTCTCGCCGCGGAAGCCGGCCAGAGGACCTATGCCAGGTTTACGCTGATGATTGATCATATAATCGGCATAATCAGCAAATTTGGCACTTCCATCTTCATTGGTCATGCCTGGCAGGCCAAGACGCGCACCAAGATCGAGCAAGACAGACTGAAAGCCGCGGACATCACGATCAGGCTGGACCACAGGCCAGCGTATACTGTCTGCCACTGCATCTGTCTCGCAAATCGGCCTGTCCAAAAGCGAGATACAGTCATGCCGCTCAAGATAGGTTGTGTCAGGCAGAATCAGATCTGCAAACGCCACCATTTCTGATGAATAGGCATCCGAATAGATAATTTTTGGAATCACATAGTTACCTGTTTCATCTTTAGCCCGCAGCATCTCCATTACACCGCCGGAATTCATAGATGAATTCCAGGACATATTTGCCATATACATAAATAGAACATCAACAGGATAAGGGTCGCCGGCATAAGCGTTTGAAATCACCATATGCATCAACCCATGTGCAGAAAACGGGGCATCCCAGCTGTAAGCCTTGTCAATCCGCAACGGGTGACCAGCCTCATCAACCAGCAGATCCTCAGGGCCATGAATATATCCAAGAGGCGGGCCAGAGGCAGCCTCCCCTGCTTTGGTAATACGACCAGGGGCTGGATGCGCTGTCGATGGCTTAGGATAAGGCGGCTTAAACCGAAAGCCCCCTGGGCATTCAATTGAGCCCAGCAAAATCTGCAGCAAATGAATGGCCCGGCAGGTCTGAAATCCATTAGAATGCGCCGAAATTCCACGCATCGCATGCATAGATACAGGCCGGCCAATTATTTTATCATGAGTCTCGCCCTTTAAATCGGTCCAAGGTTGCTCAATCACAATCTCTTCATCAAAGGCGACGCGGGCTAGCTCAGCTGCAATTGCTTTAATCTGCGCAGAAGATACGCCTGTTGCCTCTGCGACAGCATCAGGGGCATAGGCTTTGTCCATGTATGTTTCCGCCATCTTCATGAAAACAGGAACTGCCTTGCGACCGTCTTTCAGTGTAACATCACCTTTAAGGTCAGGCTTCACACCCTCTTTATTATTTGCAGCAACTATTTTAGTATTCCGATCAATTACCTGGGGTGTGCCGTTCTTATCACGCAGGAACAGCCCATGCTCATCACTGTCCGGTGCGTCAATCACCAGCCAGGGCGCATTTGTGAAGCGGATCAGATAATCCAGATCAATCTTACCAGCTGTGAACAGTTCGTGAATAAGAGCTAGAACAAATAGACCGTCCGTTCCTGGCGTAATACTAACCCATTCATCAGCGATGGCGTTATAGCCGGTACGGACGGGATTCACCGCAACGACTTTTGCACCTCTTTCTTTCAAGCGAGACAAGCCCATTTTAATCGGGTTGCTATCATGATCCTCAGCCACACCAAAGATCATAAAAAGCTTGGTCCGCTCCCAGTCGGGCGAGCCAAACTCCCAAAAGGCGCCACCCATCGTGTAAATTCCGGCTGCTGCCATATTAACCGAACAGAAGCCTCCATGCGCAGCAAAATTATGGGTGCCAAACTGCTGCGCCCACCAGCCGGTCAGTCCCTGTGACTGGTCACGGCCTGTAAAAAAGGCAAGGCGAGCCGGATCATTTTCCCGAATGGGATTCAGCCATTCTGTGGCAGTCTGCAAGGCCTCTTCCCAGCTGATCGGCTCAAACTTGCCTTCACCACGTTCGCCCACTCGGCGCAGAGGTGTGGTCAGACGTGATGGGGCATAATGCTGCATAATTCCCGCACTACCTTTGGCACATAAGACACCCTGATTGACCGGATGGTCCCGGTTACCCTCAATATAACGGACCTGACCATCACGCAGATGTACATTGATACCACACCGGCAGGCACACATATAACATGTGGTCTTACGAACCTCATCAGACACTTTTGGCGAGGGGTCAACTTGGGGTTGTGACATGGAAAGCACCTGTGACGTAAACTCAGAAGAAAATGGGCAAATGGTCTGTTGATAACGATGCAGAGATTAGAATTTCAAGGGCATAAGGTCAATTGATCATTTAACAGATTGACCCGCCATTTCGCCGCAGATGGCCAGTTTTCCGGGTGCCCTGTTCAGTTGGTATTCTGCACAGATCTGGTTTCAGCCCGGATATTCATCCAGTTTGCCCCCAAAACGACCAAGGCCCCAACAAAAACCTGCCATTCAAGACCCTCGCTATACAACCATACCCCTACTATTGAGACCATCGGCAGGCGAAGAAATTCAAATGGCGTTACAACGGTTGCGGGGGCTAGTTGCAGAGCAGAAGTAATGCAAAAATGTGCGCATAATCCACAAACTCCAATAAGTGTTAGCCAACCCCATTCTGTGCCCTGCGGCACATCAATCTGCCCGTCATATCCAGCCATGATGAACCCGAACATGGCCTGAAGAGCTACTAACCAGAAAAGTATACAGGTAATTGTTTCGGTGCGAGTAAGAAGCTTTGTTGTAATGGTTGCCCCAGCAAAACCGATTGCACACAAGGCAGCTGCAATCAACTCGGGTGGTAAATTGGAAAAATCAGGCCGAACCACAACAAGAATGCCGAAAAACCCTATAGTTGCAGCGAAAAAGCGGGTTAAGGTTAGCCTTTCAGACAAGATTAGAGGCGCAAATATAGCTACCCATAAAGGTGAAGAAAACTCAAATACAAACATCTGAGAAAGCGGAACATAAATCAATGCAAAAAACCAGAGATTCTGCCCAGCGAAGTGAAACAAGTTCCGGACTAAATGCAGCCCTAAGCGTTGGGTTGAGAATTGCCGCCATGTCCCAGCATAAAATGCAACAGCCAGTACAATCACAATGCCAATTAATGACCGGTAAGTCATAATTTCAAAAGTATCCAGCTTGTCAGCCAGAGACCGCCCCGAAATCGCCATCAGGGTGAAGGACAGCATTGCTCCAGTCATCCATATTCCCGCCCGTAACGAGGCGGGCAGCATTAAAAACCTGTTCATGATGCGCCGCCATCTGAAAAGGACAGTAAAGACCATATAGATAAGAGCACCACAGCTAACAAACAGGCTGCCATCGCCAGATTAATCAGCTTTTGTGTGCGGGCAGGTAGGTTTAGCGCATTCAGCCTCACCCCGGCATACAGCCAGAGCAGATGTAAGGGCAGCCAGATTGTATTCATAATTAAAAGCTTCAACCCTGTTTCCACCACAAAACTGTCCGGATAGAAAGCAAAGCTGGTAAACAAAGTTGAATTCACCGCATAGGCTTTGGGATTGATAAACTGCAACATGACCCCAGCCAAGAAACCCGGCGCCGAGGCCTGAATGAAGGCAATTTTTGCTCCTGCAAGCGCAATTCGCAAGGCCAAATAGCCCAGATAGCCGGCAGACGCGAACAACAAAATTGTCCGCACAAGAGGTTGAGCCAGAATAACCGCCGCTAGACCAGAAATCACCGCCAGACTGACCAAATTTGTGCCTGCACATAAGCCTGCTACATAAAACAGGCCCTGCCGCCAGCCATAGGCTGCACCAACCCCTGCCGTTGATAATACCCCCGGCCCAGGCGTAATGATCAGCAGAAAAACAGCTAGTGCAAACGCAAACATGAAGTGAAACAATCCTGAAAAAAATAGACAGGCAAAGGACAAGACTCGCCATTACCCGATTTTTACGACAAAGGGGCCTTTGAAGGCCAAATTTTTATTGTAGCCTTATCCATCATAAAAAAAGGCTACCCTTTGCGGACAGCCTTCTAAGAGTAATACACACCTTTAACGATTATCGCTTCGAGAACTGGAAGCTTCGGCGAGCTTTCGCCTTGCCGTATTTTTTCCGTTCTACAACCCGTGGATCACGGGTCATAAAGCCGCCAGCCTTCAATGCTGGGCGCAGGCCAGGTTCGAAATTGGTAAGTGCACGTGAAATGCCGTGGCGCACCGCCCCTGCCTGACCAGACAGACCGCCGCCAACAACTGTCGCAATAACATCAAATTCGCCTGTGCGTTCTGCAGTTTCAAACGGCTGCTGCAGGACCATCTGCAAGACAGGCCGTGCAAAATAGGTTGTGATATCCCGGCCATTTATGCTGATCTGGCCGGTGCCGCGCTTGATCCAGACGCGAGCGATGGCGTTTTTACGCCGGCCCGTTGCATAAGCCCGGCCCTGCTTGTCAATCTTGGGTTCAGCTGGTGCAGATGTTTCTGACGGCGCTGCAGATGTTTCGCTCAGCGCGCCTAGAGAGGCCATACCCTCGGCCTGAACTGCAGGGGCGGCGGTGTTTGTTTCCAAAGCTACAGTTGCTTCTGCTGACCCAGCCTTCTCTGCTGTTTGTGCCTCTTCAGCCATCATCCGGCTCCTATCTCTTATTCTTCGGGTTCATAGCTGCCACATCCAGCACTTCTGGCTGCTGGGCCTCATGTGGATGCTCTGCGCCAGCATAAATATGTAGATGGCTCATAACCTTCCGGCCCAAAGGACCGCGCGGGATCATCCGTTCAACAGCCTTCGACAGCACACGTTCCGGGAAAGGACCATCAAGGACCTTATCTGCAGTGCGTTCTTTGATGCCGCCAGGATAGCCAGTATGCCAATAATAGGTTTTGGCGGTGCGCTTGCCGCCTGTCAGTTTGACTTTCTCGGCATTAATGACGATCACATGATCACCGCAATCCATATTCGGTGTGAAGCTCGGCTTGTGCTTGCCGCGCAGGCGCATCGCCAGCACAGAAGCCAAGCGGCCTAGAACAACATCCTCTGCATCGACAAGAATCCATTTCTTTTCGATATCCTTCGGTGTTGCCACATAGGTACGTGGTAAGGGCATGTTTTTCTCACATTAGTTACATAACGAAGCCTGAACAGGCACATGACCTGTCTGACAAACGGTCTTATTCAAACCGTAAGCCGGAGTATTAAGCTTCTTTTTGAACAGCGTCAAGCTTAAAATTTCATAGAAAATTAAAAAAATTCAATAAAAACAATTTGATAATTGAACGGTATCATTTTACCACATACTTTCTGGCGCTAAGAGGGAGAAACAGACCGCCCCGTGATAAGATTTAACCGGGGATAAGATTTGACCGGATACTGAAGTTTTTCGTATAACCGCCAAAGTTATTTACCCGAATCAATTTACACTGAGCTATATACATGGCAAAAATCTCCACTCATTTGTTCTGCATGGCGTTACCTGATGATCCTTTTGCTAGATAATTATGACAGCTTTACCTGGAATTTATGGCATTTTCTGTCTGATCTGGGCGCAGAAGTTAAAACCTTGCGCAATGATGCCGCCTCTGTGGATGAGGTCATGGCTATGGGGGCTGAGGGGATCGTTCTTTCACCAGGTCCGGGTACCCCTGCTCAAGCTGGAATTACAGAGGGGCTGGTGCGGGTGGCAACCGGTTGTCTGCCAATTCTAGGCGTGTGTCTGGGACATCAAGCAATCTGGACAGCTTTTGGTGGCAGTTTGATGCGAGTTGACCCGCCAATGCATGGCAAGTTATCCCGTCTCAACCATGAAGGGACTGGTCTCTTTGCTGGTCTGCACCAGGACTTAACTGTAACCCGCTATCATTCACTGGTTGCTGATGAGGCCACACAGCCAGAAGAGCTGCAGGTCACTGCACGGACAGCTGATGGAAAGATTATGGGCCTGCAGCATAAATCACATCCTATCTTCGGCGTTCAGTTCCATCCTGAATCCATTGCCTCGAGCGGTGGCTACCAGATGCTGGCAGCTTTTCTAGCCAGCTGCGGAGCAAACCATCTGCCTGATGAAGCTAAGCTGGACTTGTTGGAAGCCCAGCTGTTGCGGCTGGATCAAAAATTCCCGGATCAAGTGCATGTCTGATATTTTGAATAAACTGACCAAACAGATTACCGAAAACCAGATTCTGCCTGCAGATCAAATGACTGCTGGTTTCGATGAGATGATGGAGGGCAAGGCTAGCCCAGTACAGATGGCCGCCTTCCTGATTGCTTTGAAAATGCGGGGTGAGACCCCATCTGATATCGCCGCTGGTGCAGGAAGCCTGCGCCGTCATGCCCTTACCCTCGACGCCCCGGACAACGCCATGGATATTGTAGGCACAGGCGGTGATGGAATTGGCACCTATAACATCTCGACAGCAACTGCACTTGTGCTGGCTGGAGCGGGTATACCCATCGCCAAACATGGCAATAAGGCTGTCTCCTCAAAAAGTGGGGCAGCCGATGTGCTCACTGCTCTCGGCATCAATCTAGACTGTTCAGAAGAGGCTTTATCTGAAGCTCTTACAGCAGCAAAAATTGTTTTTCTGATGGCCCCGCGTCACCATAGTGCTATGCGCCATGTCGGCCCTATTCGCGCAGAGCTCGGGGTACGCACAATATTCAACCTTCTGGGCCCGCTATCCAACCCAGCCCTTGTACGACGGATTTTGGTTGGCGTGTTTGACGCGCGCTGGCTGCAACCTTTTGCTGAGGCTTTACGGACACTGGGGACAACAGATGCTTTTATTGTGCATGGAGCTGATGGCCTCGACGAGCTGTCAACTACAGGCAGCAACCAGGTCACTATGTTAAAAGACGGTCAGATTTCAGAAACCACACTGCACCCATCAGATCTTAGCCTGCCAACAGCCAGCCTGTCAGATATTAAGGGTGGATCTGCAGAGGAAAATGCGACTGCCCTGAGGGAGCTTCTCTCTGGTAAGGAAGGGCCTTATCGCAACATTGTGCTAATGAATGCTGCAGCTGCTTTTGTTGCGGGCGGACATGAAAAAGAAATGGCAGTTGGGCTTGAACGTGCCAGACAATCAATTGACACAAAGGCTGCTCAATCAGCTTTGGATCAACTCATTTCCATAACAAATAGATAAATTATAATTAGATGGCAGACGTTCTTAAGAAAATTATTGAAACTAAAAAAACAGAAGTTGCTCAGCTGAAGGCGGATATGTCATTACATGAGTTGCACCATCAAGCAGCTGCTGCACCTGCGCCAGCCGGCTTTGCCGCTGCGCTGAAAGCAGCGTCGGTGTCTGGCTATGGTCTGATTGCTGAGCTTAAAAAAGCCTCTCCCTCAAAGGGTCTTATAAGGGCTGACTTTGATATCCCCTCATTGGCGCGCGCCTATGCGGATGGTGGCGCAAGTTGTCTGTCTGTTTTAACAGACAAGCACTATTTTCAGGGCGATGATGCATTTCTTATGGCAGCACGCACTGTTAGCAGTCTGCCTGTTCTGCGCAAAGATTTCATGATTGACCCTGTTCAGATTGTTCATTCCCGTGCATTGGGCGCGGATTGCATTCTGCTTATCATGGCTGCGTTATCAGATGCACAGGCACAAGAACTTGAAGCAGCAGCGCATGAGCTAGGTATGGATGTTTTGATCGAGGTCCATGACAGGACTGAACTTGACCGAGCCATCCAGCTGACCTCACCTCTGATGGGCATTAATAACCGTAACCTTAAAACAATGGAAATCTCGCTTCAGGTTGGGCTGGACATGCTGCCTCGCCTGCCTAAGGACCGGATTGCTATTGCTGAAAGTGGCTTGTTCACAGCTGATGATCTAGCACTCATGGCCGCCACCGGCGCCCGCTGTTTTCTGATTGGTGAGTCGCTTATGCGCAGCGATGATGTCGCGAGCGCTACCGCTGCTTTACTAGCAAATCCCGTTCCCGCTTAACAGCAAAGGCAAAGCCTATGTCAGATTTTACCCACTTTACAGATGATGGCCGTCCTCAGATGGTGAATGTCAGCGAAAAGGATGAAACAAGGCGCGTGGCCGTCGCCGGCGGACGTGTGAACATGTCACAGGATACATTGAATACTGTAAAATCCGGCGGGCTGAAAAAAGGAGATGTGCTGTCTGTTGCGCAGCTTGCTGGGATTATGGGAGCAAAACAAACCGCCCATCTGATTCCGCTTTGCCATCCTCTGACCCTTTCGCATGTTGATGTGCAGCTGACCCTGAACGAGCCGGACTGCGCCATTGAAATCCGCGCTGAATGCCGTCTGGATAGCAAAACAGGCGTTGAGATGGAAGCCCTGACAGCTGTATCTGTGGCAGCCCTCACGGTGTACGATATGTGCAAGGCTGTTGATAAGGCCATGGTGATAAGAGATATCCGCCTGCTGCATAAATCAGGCGGCAAATCCGGGACATTTAATGCTGATTGAACTGAAACCTGTTGCTGAAGCCCTAACAGAAATATGTGCCGCGCTGCAGCCTGTGGATACGCAGAACGTCAGCTTTAAAGAAGCCGCAAACCGTATTCTCGCAGAACATATCGCCGCAGACTATGATCATCCGCCAGCCGCCGTTTCTGCTATGGATGGGTATGCTGTGCAGACAGGTGGCAAACCTCTGGTTGCAGGAAGTCAGTTTACAGTAGTTGGCGAGGCGGCAGCCGGTCATCTATTCACCAAGTCCATTACCGGCAAACAGACTGTGCGGATTTTTACCGGTGGTCATGTGCCTGAAGGGGCAGATGCTGTCATTCTACAGGAAGATGTAAGTCTTCATCAGAATGTAGTTACTTTAAATGAAACTGCAAAACCTGGCCAGTTCATCCGCCCGGCCGGGTTGGATTTTCAGGCTGGCCAGATCGTATTGAAGAGCGGCACAGCTTTGGGAGCCCGTCAGATGGCCCTTGCGGCTTTATGTGGCCATGCAGAGACGCTGATTGTCCGGCGCAAACCGCTTGTCGCGATTCTGTCTTCCGGGGATGAGCTGGTTCCCCCTGGCACGCCTCCTGCCCCTGGCCAGCTGGTGAATTCAAACAGCATATTCCTTGCTCACTCCGTTCAGCTTGCAGGCGGTGAGGCTGTGAATCTAGGAATCTTGCCAGATCAGCCCGGTGCCCTTACGCAATGTCTAAAGACAGGCCAGAATATACAGAAACGGCCTTTTGATTTGATTCTGACTACAGGTGGTGCGTCTGTTGGCCGCCATGACCATATCGTCTCAGACCTGACCGAAGCTGATCCATCGGCTTTGTCGTTTTGGAAAATTGCCATGCGACCGGGCAAACCCCTTATTTTTGGGCAGTGGAAGGGGATCCCTCTGTTGGGTTTGCCGGGTAATCCTGTTTCAGCTGGTGTCTGCATGACCGTATTTGGCTTGCCCGCCCTGAGAACACTTCTTGGCCAGCAAACTGATGCAGACATTCGCCCAATCCGCCTGTCTGCCCCTGTTGCTGAAAATGACCGCCGCCAGGATTATCTGCGAGGTGTTTTTGAAGGCACGGGCGATGCGCGAACGATACGCCCTCTCGGTCGTCAAGATTCATCCATGCTGAAGGCCTTTTCTGACGCACAAGGGCTGATAATCCGTCCCCCTAATGCCCCTGCTCTCCAGGCAGGTGACATGGTTTCTGTACTTGTTCTACCTGATGGCCTCTGAATTAAATAGACTATCGCTCAATATGTTCTTGACTTGTTCTGAGCAATAAATTAGAACATAGTAGGAACATTTGGGGAAAGGGAGCTAAGGCATGCTGACAGGAAAGCAACATCAGCTGTTGAGCTATCTGATTGATTACCAAGCTGAAAAAGACATCACTCCGTCATTTGATGAAATGCGGGCGGCTATTGGTCTGGCCAGTAAATCAGGCATACACAGGCTTGTCTCTGCATTGGAAGAACGCGGCTATATTCGCAAACTGCCAAACAGGGCTCGCGCAATTGAAATCCTGCGTCATCCAGGAAATGGGCCAGAGGCCTACAAAGCCAGCACGAATGTAATTACGGCTGACTTTACCCCAGCAAATACTACTATTGTTCAGTTACCATTATTAGGACGGATTGCAGCAGGCACCCCCATTGAGGCCCTGTCAGACCCGTCCAGCTATATGGATGTTCCAGCAGGACTAGTTGCTGGTGGCGAACACTTTGCCCTTGAGATTGTGGGTGATTCAATGGTTGAGGCTGGCATACATGACGGTGATATGGTGATTATCCGGCGGTCTGACACAGCATCAAGTGGCGAAATTGTTGTGGCGTTGATCGAAGACAGTGAAGCAACATTGAAAACATTCCGCCGTGAAGCTGGACGTGTGGCTCTAGAGCCGGCAAATTCGGCCTATGAAACACGCTATTTTTCAACCGACAAAGTCAGGATACAAGGTCGGCTGACTGGACTTATCCGCCGGTATTAGAGTAAATAGCAAGTCGTTAGGGGCGACTTTGCTGTTGTCTGTTTGATACAGGTGATGGCATTATCGCGCCTCTGCCCTTATCTGGCGTGTAGAATGCTTCAAATAGACTATAATGGTGGAATATGTGTCTATCTGATATGCCTTTTTTCCGATGGTCATGATATACCACTTTCAACACGAGTTTAATATACGTTTCGGTGAAACGTTTGCAACAGTAGAAAGTTAATAAAAGATGGGCGTTGTGACGCGGTTTGCCCCTTCCCCGACTGGCTTTCTTCATATTGGTGGGGCACGGACAGCTCTGTTCAATTATCTGTTTGCCGCACATCACGGTGGACGTTATCTGTTAAGAATTGAGGATACAGACAAGAAACGTTCAACATCAAAGGCTATTGAGGCCATTCATGACGGGTTAAACTGGCTTGGCCTTGGCGGAAACGAAGATGTCATTCTGCAGTCAGAACGAGTAGAGCGTCACCGCGCTGTTGCTGAAGAGATGCTAGCAGCCGGAACCGCTTACAAGTGCTTTCTCAGTGATGAAGAGCTAACAGATATCCGGGCCGCCGCACGTGAATCAGGCAAGCCTGTGCGCTCACCCTGGCGGGATCGAAGCGACCAACCACCAGTGCAGGCTGCATATGTGGTGCGACTGAAAATGCCGAATGAGGGCGTGACCAATATACAGGATATGGTTCAGGGCGACGTATCTGTGCAGAACAGCAGCCTGGATGACCTTGTTTTGTTGCGCAGTGACGGAACACCAACCTATATGCTAGCGGTTGTGGTAGATGATTATGATATGGGCGTCACACATGTCATCCGTGGGGATGACCATTTGAACAATGCGTTTAGACAGTACCATATTTATCAGGGAGCGGGCTGGCCAGTCCCGATATTTGGCCACATCCCGCTGATCCATGGGCCAGATGGCGCAAAACTGTCTAAACGCCATGGCGCATTGGGCGTGGATGCTTATAATGACATGGGCTTCCTGCCAGAAGCTCTTGGCAATTATTTGTCCCGTCTGGGCTGGTCACATGGTGATGATGAACTGTTCAGTCGCGAACAGGCAATTAGCTGGTTTGATGGACAGCATATTGGCAAGGCCCCGGCACGTTTTGATATGGATAAGTTAAAGGCTGTCAATCAATATTGGCTGCGCAAGATGCCTGCTGATGAGCTAGCTGAAAAATTGATAGTGATGCGAGGGGGTGTCGCCGCAGCTCAGAGTAAAAAATGGCTGGAAGAGCTGATGCCTTTATTCACCGAACGTGCGCAGACGCTTGTCGAGCTGAATGAGATGACTAGCTGGCTGTACGGTAACGGAGCGCCGGCATTAGATGAGGATGCAGCTGCTCTGCTGACGGATGAGGCCAAACACACCTTACAGAAGGTTGCTCAATTTCTAAGCACAAGCGCAACAAACAAAGCAGAATTTGATACAGCATTCAAAGACTGGATGGCAGCCGAAGGATTGAAAATGCGTGATGTTGGGCTGCCTTTGCGTGCCGCTCTAACAGGGACAAAAACTGCTCCATCTATTCTAGATATTGTCTGGGCATTAGGCACAGAAGAGACCCTGAACAGAATAAATCAAATTTGCACTTAAAACGACATTTGGCGTATAGTGCGACCAACTGAAGCGCATTTTGGACGAGAGGCATATATGTCTAACTTATTAAGCAACAACACTATCACCCTGACAAATAATCAATCAGGTGACAGTTGCGAACTTCCTGTTATCAGCGGATCAGTCGGACCAGACGTTATTGATATCCGCAAATTATACAGTCAGACGGGGCTATTCACCTTTGACCCTGGTTATGGAGCGACAGGATCTTGTTTATCCGGCCTGACATACATTGACGGTGATCAGGGTATTTTGCTTCACCGTGGCTATCCAATAGACCAGCTAGCTGATCAGTCAGACTTTCTTGAAGTCGCTTTTCTTCTTTTGAACGGTGAGCTGCCCAATCAGGCCGAACGAGATGAATTTGTTAATGCCATCACTCATCACACAATGGTGCATGAACAAATCTCAACATTTTTCCGTGGCTTCCGGCGAGACGCCCATCCTATGGCTATTTTATGTGGAGTGACTGGCGCGCTGTCAGCTTTTTATCATGATTCAACGGATATTAATGATGAAAACCAGCGTATGATTGCCTCACGGCGTCTGATTGCAAAAATGCCAACTTTGGCAGCAATGGCGTATAAATATTCCATCGGACAGCCATTTAATTATCCGCGAAATAATCTTAGCTATGCAGAAAACTTTCTTCATATGTGTTTTTCTGTTCCTGCAGAGGAATATCAAATTGACCCTGTAGTTGCGGATGCCATGGATAAAATCTTCATCCTTCATGCAGACCATGAACAGAACGCCTCAACTTCGACAGTCCGTTTGGCAGGATCTTCAGGCGCCAATCCCTTTGCATGCATTGCTGCGGGCATTGCCTCATTATGGGGACCAGCTCACGGCGGGGCCAATGAAGCTGTCCTGAACATGCTGAACAAAATTGGCAATAAATCGAATATTTCGTCTTTTGTGGATAAGGCAAAGGACAAGGATGACCCGTTCCGGTTATTTGGATTTGGTCATCGTGTGTATAAGAATTATGACCCACGTGCGCAGGTTCTGCGTAAATCCTGTCATGAAGTCCTTGGAAAGATGGGAATAAATGATCCGCTACTTGAACTGGCGATGGAATTAGAAGAACTAGCCTTACGCGATCAGTATTTCATTGATAAAAAGCTGTACCCAAATGTTGATTTCTATTCTGGCATTATTCTGAAAGCGATGAATTTTCCCACATCCATGTTCACTGTTTTGTTTGCAGTTGCGCGGACTGTTGGCTGGATTTCACAGTGGAAAGAGATGATTGAGGACAATACTCAACGGATTGGTCGCCCACGCCAGCTCTATACAGGCCCAGCGGAGCGAGACTTTGTGACCTTAGAAAAGCGTTAGAGCATAGATTTCAAGCATGTGGCCAGATTTTCAGAAAACTGGCCTTCACCTGCTTTAAGCTTATTGTAGAGCTGTTTAGCCTGCGCCTCCATATCGGCATGCCGCTGTTCAAGCTCGTCCATCAGTTGTGCAGCCTCATAATAAAGCGTATCTGCATTCAGTTCTGGTGGCAGCAAAAACGGATAATGCTGACTGTCCATAATCAGATCGGGCAATACCGGTGTTGCACGTTTATAGAATAATTTCGTAAACAGCCTGTTCAGCGGTGTTAAATGATAAATCACTACGCCCGGGACGCCGCTCAGTGCGGCTTCAAGCGTAGCTGTGCCAGATGCAACAATGACCGCTTTTGACTGGCTCAGAGCTTGTCTTGCAGGGATTTTCTGCACAGATATCATTCGATTTAACCCAGCTGCATTGACCTGTTCGGAAATAATGCCGAAAAGATGTGGAACAGCAGGCAATATCGCGGAAAGGTGGCTGTATTTATGCTGTAGTTTTTTAAAAACTGTTAACATCAATGGCAGATGATACTTAACTTCAATGAGGCGGCTTCCAGGCATCAAAGTAAAATCATAACTACAAGAATCAATAGGGGTTGTTTGCAGCGGTAAATCTGTTTGAGGATGACCTATAAATTTTACCTGCAACTGAGTTTGATCAAATAATTCTGGCTCAAACGGAAACAGGCATAATAGACCATCAAATGTCTGCTCAAAAGCTTTTTTGCGCCATTCGCCCCAGGCCCAAATGGTTGGGGCCACCATATGGATGAGCTGAGGTTGCCAGGCTCCACCAGAAAGCCGTTTACGCAAACGTTTGGCAAAACGCACTGAAAAGGCTTTCGAATCAACTGTAAACACAATATCTGGCCGGGTATCCATAATCTGATCAATCAACCTGTCAGCAAGTCGGTACAGTCTCGGTAGAGCTGTAAATGCATCACTAATACCGATGATAGACAGCTGGCCCATTCCTTCAGAAGAGCTCAAGCCGGCTTCTTTCATATGTGGCCCGCCCATGCCTGACCAGGCAACTGGGCCTTTAACCTCTCCTACAGCATGCATTAGTTGGGCTGCAAGCACATCACCAGATGCTTCTCCAGCCAGAATAAATAGCCGGCTAGTCATCTGCTTTCTCAGACAGGCTGGCAAAGGTGCAAATAGATATGCCTGCCTTGTCTGCAGCAGCACTGATGACATCCAAAGGGTCCGCCAACATGATCTTCTCCCCTTCAAGACAAACAGCTCTGATGCCAGATTTTTCCAGATATGAAAGAGTTTCCAATCCAAAAACAGGCATATCAAGGGCAATATCCTGACCTGACTTTGCCATCTTTACAAAAACAGTATCAGGTTGTGATTTGTCTATCAGTTCAACTGTTCGCGCAATCATCTCATTTGTGCCTTCAGCACCTTCAATTGCCAGGACACGCCTTTGCTGAACAATGACGGACTGACCGATATCAAGATCCCCTAGGTTGTCCAAGACTGTCCGCGCATGTTTTGCTGCGTCACCCTCACCTGCGCTAAATTGCCTTTGAGTGCGGTAAAACAGAGGCAATACTTGCTGAGGCAGATATTCAGCGTTTGAGACAACTGCGATGTCCTGTTCATCAAAATAGGCAGCAACAATCCTCAAGGCAGCATCATCACCTGTCAACATCAACCTGCCCATCAAGGCAAGAGCAGATTTATCAAAGCTGATATCGGCAAAAGCTGGCCGCTTGAATTGCCCCACCAAAGCAAGTTTATCACACTCTGCCTGCTTCAAGCTGGCGATAACTGCACCGACTTTGCCTACAGGCAAACAAATGCTTTCAAACCCTTCAAACAAGCAGTCACATTGCCCATTTAAACGAATAATATAAGGCTCCTCACCTTTGTCACGTGCAGCCTGTGCTAAAAGTAATGGCAAGGGGCCTCGGGCCGCAATAATGCCAAGTCGTCCTATTTTCCGCTCCCGTTTCTATCGTCTATTTTTGGGGCTGACACAAGTTTTTATCCTGGCCCTCTTCAATAAATCTGATCAAAAGAGATACCATTTCATCACTTCCCTGCTCTGACTTTAGCTGATTGAGCTTATCAGCAAACAAGCCATCCTGCACAAAAAGCTGTCTGTAGGCCCTCCGCACAGCTGAAATCTGCGCAGCGCTAAAACCGCGCCTCCGCAGACCAACCAGATTCAGCCCATGCAGAGCAGCGCGCGGACCGGAGGCAAGTCCAAAAGGAATGACATCAGCAGTCACAGCTGTGCCGCCACCAATAATTGAATGGCTGCCAATACGGATAAAAGGATGTACAGCAGAATTGCCTCCAAAATAGGCATAGTCGCCGATATCCACATGACCGCCAACATTCACATGATTGGCCAGAATCACATTATTTCCAACAATGCAGTCATGAGCGATATGCGAACCCACATAAAAAAGATTACCGTCACCAATGACAGTTTTCATATGACCAACAGCCGTTCCTGGATGGAAGGTCACATATTCACGCATAACATTATTCTTGCCGATGATTAGCTGTGAATCTTCGCCATCATATCGAGTATGCTGAGGCGCAAGACCCAAAGCCGCAAAAGGAAACACCTCACAATTTTCGCCAACAGAAGTATTGCCGTCAATCACAACATGGCTATGCAGCGTGACATTATCTGCCAGATTTACCTTATCGCCAATTACGCAATATGCCCCTATGCGCACATTTTGTCCGATGACAGCCTTTTCTGATATGATGGCTGTTTGATGAATCATTTCTTGCATCGCTTATTTTACCTGTCATTCTCAACAATCATGGCTGAGAATTCTGCCTGTGCGACAATTTTCCCATCTACATTTGCCTTAGCGGAAAATTTCCAAAGATTTGCCTTTGACGCTGTCTTTTGCACATCAAGCATTAGCAAGTCACCAGGCCGCACAGGCTTACGAAACCTTGTTTTATCAATGGTTGTAAAAAAAACAAGTGTGTCTTTTTGGTCATCTTTCAGCGTGAGTGAGGCCACACAAGCCGCAACCTGCGCCATGGCCTCTACAATCAAAACCCCAGGCATGACAGGATTACTTGGAAAATGGCCCGCAAAATAGGACTCGGCTCCACTGACAGCTTTTATCCCTGTTGCCGATTCACCAGGCACAGCATTTGTCAGTTTATCGATGAGGAGAAATGGAGCCCGATGGGGTATCAGTTTTTCAATATCGGTATATTCTAAAACTTTAATTTCATAAATCATTTTTACTAATAATCCCTAATATAACTGCATTTCACTTTGCCTTCTTTGCCTTATTAATCAAACGTCGAAGTGCCGCTTGCTGCGCCCAAAAACCACGGGCAGGTTCAGCAGGAAAACCTGCATATGTTCCTGGCTTAAAAATATCTTTAGTGACGCCAGATTTCGAAGCTACAATCACTCCCTCGCACAAATAAACATGATCAGCAATACCGGCCTGACCACCAATTACACAATTTGCCTCAACCGTAACGCTTCCTGCGATTCCAACCTGCCCCAGGATAATAGTATTGTCCCCAATACAGACGTTATGGGCTATATGAACCAGATTATCTATCATCACATGCGAACCGATACAGGTGTCATCAATAACGCCTCTGTCAATAGAAACGCCAGAACCAATATCACAACCCTCACCAATCAAAACGCGCCCTAGATGAGGAATTAATTGTGAGTCAGATCCCTGCCCATCAAAGCCAAATCCGCGCTTTCCAACAACTGAGTTCGGTCCTAATTTCACCGATTCCCCCAAGATCGCGTTCGCAAGCCAACAATTTGCAGAAATTCGGCAATTTTCAGCGAGTACAACCTTGCGCTCAAGAACCGCATGCGCGCCAATAACAGCACCAGGGCCAATATGGCATTCTGGACCGACTACTGCATAGGGACCAACCAAAGCATCTGGATGTATGAAAGATGAAGGGTCAATTATCGCTGTTTCTGCGACAAATTTGTCCAAGCTTTCATCAGAACAGAAAAACTCTGTTAAAATTTGTGCACTCATTCGCCGGGGGTTCTCACATACTAGCAAAGTTGCTTCAGGATGGCTCTGCTTAAGACTTGCACCAATAATATTGTTTGTCAGACAAATAAATGCTTTTCCAGCAGGCAAGTCGGCGACTGCTTTATCTTGATGAAGAGATATAAAACTGCCTGCTGCTGCTGCTTGAGGACTGCTTACATGAGTGAGTAATTCATCTGAGCGACCAGCGAGCAAAAACAGGTTAAACTGGCTGACAAGGTCTGCGACTGTTATTGAGCGATCAAATTTTAGATGCTCTGGAATTGTGGTCACTATTTTTTCTATCCTTGAAAACTTATTGTGTTGTCGTTGATGATGTCACTTCTTTAACTTCAAAGCGCGCATCCTTCGTACGCTCATTTAGACGGGCCAAAACAATTTTGGTCAAATCGAGCTGATTACGGAACACTAACACATTGCTTCTGTTAGCAACGAGGTCAAGCTTTTGTTCTTTGGCTATGTCACCAACTATTTCAATGGCAAGATTCCGCAGCTTATCTTGAGCTTGCTGAAATGCATTATCCAATGATTTTCGCTTCTGCTGGATTTCGCGTTGAACTTTTGCAACTTCATCCTGAAATAGCCTGACTTCAGCTTCATATGCCTCTTTAGACATAATATCCCGCTTACTTTTAAGAAATTTTTCGCGAGACAAAAGCTCAACTTCACGTGCTGCGAACTGTTCTTGAAATTCTGAACGTTTTTCGTCCAAAAGATCACGCACGTTTATAGTTGCTTTTGACTGCCGCAGTACTTCACTTAGATCAATTATACCAACACGTTCAACCGAAAAATT
>CABYZM010000005.1 GCA_902523435.1 uncultured SAR116 cluster alpha proteobacterium | reverse complement strand
TTTGTGCAGCCCATTTTTATTAAGGCCATTTTTTATCAAAAAGCCCCGCAGATTTCTCTGTGAGGCATAGTCTTTGCTTAAGGGAGAATGTGACACTGGTTCATCCTCACCAATCCAATCAATCCAACAGCTCAGTGTCACACTCTTTTAATAGAGGAAACCCCCAATTAAGTGGACGCGAGCAGCACGGCGCTCCTACACAAGCTTGCTTGCAACTTTACCCGCACAATCATAAAGCTGATTCTTGCTCCGAAACATAAGCTGTTTCCAAACGATTAACGCTCTGGAACAGGAAGTTGTTCTATCATGGTGTGGGTAAGGACTCCTGCATACTTTTACAAAGGAAACAGCACTTTGGCTTTTCATTAAGCTCAGCGTTTGATTAATTCGAAATCGAATTTTCAATTAGGAATAAACATGCTCACGCAAAGCAATGTTTTTAGCTGCATCAATATAGCTATAATTGCTTACTTTTATCGGGTTGAAAGTTTCACCCATTTGTTTGCTTGCCATTTCAAGCCCTCTATCTATTCCGATAATAAATGGTTTTGAATGTCTGATTGGACCACCGAGAACCAGCAAGTCTGGTCTAATACCAACCGACAAATAGAAAAGATTTTTTCCAAGAATCTCACCGGTGTTGGTGAATATCTTGACCAGTTCTGAATTTTCAAAATTAGACAAACTTATCGCTCTTCTAAAATTTGATGCAAAATCTTTAGAAGTATCTAAAACAAAATCAGTTCTTTTTACAATCTCGGCAATTATGGCATGACCAGACACATAATCAGACAAAGTGGTCTCTTCGCCACTGAACTCAGATTGATTATGTAATTTTGTTTTTCCAACCCAACCCTCATCCCCTCCTCGCCTGACTAAAGCTCCATTAACAAATAGGCTTGCACCCATGCCTACAGCAATATGAACCAGCATTATATTCAGATTTTTCGATGAAAGCTTTACCGTTGTGTCAACATAATTCATACAAAGTGCATTAGCTATATTATCCACCACAACCGGACAATCCAGACATGCTTTAATTCGCTTTTGTAATTCGAATTGGGGCCAATTGAGCAAAGGTGCAGATAAAAGTATGCCAGATTTTGTATTAAATTTTCCTGCAACAACAACAGAGCACCCCAATAATTTTAGATAACTGTTTTTTTGATCACGTGCAAAATTTCTAAAGGTTTTATCTATGAATGTGATTGCATCATCTGGTCTCTGACACGCATTTTCAGGAATAGATTTTTTCAAAAGTGTGGCGCCAGTAATGTCACTGATAGTGATAGTCTTAGAAAAAGCCGATAAACAAATTGCAACGACAATACCATACTTAGGATTTATTCTTATTACATCGGGACGTCTCCCAAGGCTTTTACTGCTGTTTTCTCCCCCAATTGCGATACATATGCCTTCAGACATAAGATCTCTTACAAGACGAGAAACTGACATTTTAGATAACCCGAGAGAATCGGCAATCATGGGACGGGAAACCATCTCAGAATTCCTTAGCATTCTTAGTATCCCTACGCGATTTTTTTCACGAATTTCTCGCAAATGAGGCCTTTTGATTTTTAATGCCATGTGCGTTTTCCAATGATTTCAGAATTTAATGCGTCGAAATTTATCAGAAAGTTTGGTTATGCGTCCACTAGTCAAATTTTGCATTAGGGGAGTGCAAAAATAATTCTTTACCTACACATTCCAACTTTGGATTATATTGTAACATAATGTTAATAAAGGAGCTGAACATGCCTATTCATAAACAAGTCAGCCGCAGAGCTGCGTTAAAGGCTTTACCACTTAGTGCTATTGCCCTCTCAATGCCCGCCATATGGTCCAGTTCTCGAGCTGCGTCAGATTTTAAATTAACTTTTGGCCATACATTCGGCAAAGCCACTGAAGGAGTAATGATTACTGGCTTAGACGTATTTAAAGCGAAAGCCGAAGAGTATTCCGATGGAAAGCTACTGGTCGATATACATGAAGCGGGCAGCCTAGGTGGACAAACGGTACTTCCACAGAAAGTGCTAACTGGAGCAATTCAGGGTTGTCAATTGTCCACACAAAACTTCACTCCATTCTCAGATGTATACAACCTGCTAGATTTCCCACACATGTTCCCAAGTAATGAAAGCTTTGAAAAAGTAATTAATTCAAAGAAATTCAAAGATAGTGGTTTCTTTGAGCAACCTCGGTCAAAAGGTTTTGAAGTTCTGCCTGGAATGTGGGCTAATGCTGGATTCAGAGTACTCGGCTTTTCAAAAAAACTCGGCAAAAAAATTCGAACTCCTTCGGACCTTGATGGTGTAAAGATTCGTGTTACAGGTTCTAAAGTTGAACAACAAGTGTTCAAACTGACTCCTGCTAATCCTGTATCGATTGCGTGGGGTGAAACATATCAGGCTTTGCAGCAAGGCGCCGCAGATGCTTTGAACGTTGGCCTCGGACCTTTAACAGCTACTAAAATATATGAGACCTTGGGGACGGCTACCATGGCTCAGATTAATTTTAACTGTCACATCACTGTACTAAGTTACAAATGGTTTTCATCGCTTCCATCCTCTGTGCAAGACTCAATCTATAAAGCGGCCGCCGATAGCTTTGCCGTTCAACAATCCGGCCAAGCGAAAGCGAACGCTACTATGGAAAAAATGTGGAATGACAGTGGTATAGATATTTACAAACCGACAGAATCAGAAAAAAAGGTTTGGATGGATACTGTCGGTCATAAACTTCCTGTTTGGGACAGTTTTAAAGAACGATATGGAAGCGATTTATATGAAATGCTTAGCGGAATGGCCGTGTAAGGTTGGTAATTTGCAATCCATACTTCTAAATCCGCATAAACGGTAAGACAGCAATGTTGAACGCATCAAACAAGTTTTTTGATGGCAAGTGGGTCAGGGCTTTCATTGTTCTGACCTACTCTTATTTTTGTCTTATTATTTTGATCGAAGTAATCAGGAGGTACGCCTTTGGCGATAGTAGTGCGTGGGGAGAGATGACTGCACGTTATGCATTCGTTTACATGACATACGCAGCTGCTGCTGAAGGAATTAGGCAAAAAAAACATATAAGAGTTGATTTAATTGATAAAATCATAAAACCAAAAAGTATGACCTTGCTAAACATTTATTACGATATACTGGTCACGATTGTAGCCATTCTAGTAATTTATTATTCTTTAAAACTAATCAACGTACAGTTAACTTTTGGCATAGTGATGACTGCTGCAGACATAAATATGGCTTTTGCACAGGCCGCGTTGCCGTTGGGATGGGCACTTATTCTCATAAGAATCACACAGAATTGGCTTGATTCAAGAAACTTAAACTAGCCGTAAAAAGTAAAAGTTATTTATGGAAACGAATAACCTAATAGTGGTAATTGTAATTGCATTAATGCTGCTAAATTTAGCAATTGGCGTGCCTTTGTTCATTGTTTTAGCGCTTGGATCTCTTGGTTTAATCTTACTTTGCGACGTATATTCTTTAAGTGTCTTTGGTGAAGTGCCCTTTAGCTCCATTGATAGTTGGGCTCTTTTAGCGATGCCGTTGTTTATACTCGCGGGTGAGATAATCTCGAGAGGGAGAACAGCAAAAGATATCGTCAGGCTCAGCGAAGCAATTGTTGGCTGGACGAGCGGAGGGCTGGGAACAGCGACAATATTTGGATGTTTTTTCTTCGCCGGAACAAGCGGTTCCAGCTCAGCAGATACAATTACAATCGGAAGAATAATGATACCAGCTATGCGAACTCGAGGATATAACGCATCTTATGCAGCTTCACTAGCTGCTTCCGGAGGAATATTAGGGGTAATAATACCACCAAGTTTGATATTCATAATTTATGGAATTTCTACAAGCACATCAATCGGGGAACTTTTTATTGCCGGAATTATTCCCGGCTTGCTTATCGCTCTTACCCTAAGCATATCAAACTCTCTCGTATGCAGGTACAGTACTTGGGCTTTAGTCGATAAAAAACTTTTTTCATTCAGAAAGCTTTTATCGGCATTATGGCATGCAAAATGGGGGCTTGGTGCTCCCTTAATCATACTCGGCGGTATTTACGGTGGTATCTTCACACCTACTGAAGCTGCAGCTGTTGCCGTTTTTTATGTGTTTTTAGTTGAAACGGTAATCAATAAGGAATTGGGCATACGCGACATTATTTCTTCTTTGACCAGAGCAGCGATAGTTACCGGCATACTTGGACCAATCATTGCCTTCTCTATTTTGTTTGGAGAAACGCTTGCAATTCTTCGAGTCCCTGGAAACGTGGTTAACTTTTTCGTAAGTATGTCGGTGGGGCACACAGAATCTGTTTTCATGATTATCTTCGTTTTATTAATTATGGGATGCATTCTAGAACCAATTGCCGCGATACTAGTGATAATGCCTATTCTTCTTCCCATTGGCATGGAGCTCGGATTTGATCCCGTCCATTTTGGTGTTTTTGTTGTGTCTACGCTTTCTGTAGGTTTCATAACACCCCCTGTCGGAATTAATCTATTTGCTGCATCGGCTGTCAGCGGGCAACCATTTTTGGACATAGCGAGCAAAGCTCTACCTGCGTTTGTCGCATTAATCGTCACAGTGTCAGCGATAGCATTTTTACCTGACCTAATTCTCTGGTTTCGTTAATGCAAATAAGTCTTTTTGTTATGTCTTTTTAGGGGAATTTTGTTTTGAAAGAAAAAGAATTTTTTAATGCCTGTCAGCATGATTGTCCTGATAATTGCTCGATGATCAGCACAATTTCTGATGGAAAGGTGTTGTCTGTTAAAGGCCACAAAGAACATCCTTTCACGCGAGGGGTGCTATGCGGTAAAGTCAAAAATTACGACCAAAGGGTAAACTCTCCAGATAGGATACTTCATCCTATGAAGCGCATAGGAAAGAAAGGTGAGGGACGTTTTGAAAGAATAAGTTGGGACGATGCCTTGCTTACTATTCAACAAAAGTTTCGCAGTATCATTGGACAATATGGAAGCGAAGCCATACTTCCGTACAGTTACTTAGGCCATCAAGGACTTCTTAATGGCATGCATTGTGGGGATAAATTTTTCAATCGGCTTGGCGCATCAATCGGTGAGCGAACTTTTTGTAATTCGACGGCCTCAAAGGCATTCAGAATGGTTGCTGGGACTACAGGTGGACTTGATCCAGAAAGCTTTTCTGAATCAAATGTGATCATCATGTGGGGCATAAATATTCTCTCCACGTCAATGCACCAGAGTCGTTTTGTAATTCAAGCAATAAATAAAGGAGCAACATTTATAGTTATAGATCCTGTAAAAACAAGAACTGCTAAACGAGCACACATACATTTAAGGCCAAAACCGGGGACTGATGTAGTGTTGGCTATGGCGGTCGCAAATTTTTTGATCCAAGAAGGGTTAGTGGATGAGGAATATATCTCAAATAATACTTCTGGTTTTAGAGAATTTTCAGAAAGAGCGAAGCAATTCAACCTAGCTCTTGCTGCCAGAATTACAGGAGTTTCAAAAGACGAAATAAAAGATCTTGCACTACTGATCTCAAAAAACAAGGCGGTTGGCATTAGAACTGGAGTTGCTTTGGAGCGCACTCGCAACGGAGGTGATGCTGTAAGAGCCATAGCATCTATCAGTGCTTTGATTGGTGCTTGGAAAGTTCCTGGTGGAGGTATTTTTCAACATCCGCAAGGCACTTTTCCCATTAATCGTTCTGCGCTCACACACTCTGAATTCGTTGATAGCAGCAGGAACGCCGTAAATCTGTTCGATCTTGCGAACGTTTTGGAAAGAGACGCAACATGCACAATCAAATCACTTTTCATATACAACGCAAATCCAGTGATCGCAGCCGCTAATCAAACAAAGTTGGTAAAAAACCTATGTCGAGAAGATCTTTTTACGGTGGTAAGTGAGATTTTTCAAACAGACAGCTGCGATTACGCTGATATATTACTACCTGCTACAAGTCAGCTAGAACAAAAAGATCTCATGTATAGCTGGGGTCATTTTAATATCCAATATAACGACCGAGCAATTGAACCAGTCGGAGAAGCTGTCTCAAATACAGAACTATTTCGTAGATTAGCCTCAACGTTCTCGTTTGAAGAAGATATTTTCCAAGAAAATGACGAAAATTTAATGTTTAAATCTATGAACTGGGATCACGAAAACCTTGCTGGAGTAACCCTTAAGGCGCTCATGAAAAAGGGGTTTGCTCGATTGAATGTTGGTGAGGCCAAATCAAGGACTCCACACAAGTATGGCAAGTTTCCAACAAATACCGGCAAATTCGAGTTCTTTAGCACCAGCTGCAAGACTGGAGGAAGAATGCTTGAAGTTTATCGACAAGGCGTTAAAGATCTCAGGGATTATCCGCCTACTGATCCCTTACCATCTTACATACCCAAATCAATAGATACTGGTGGCTTTATTCTTATTTCATCAAAACACCATTATTTTTTAAACTCAGGCTACGCAAACTTTAATGAAGATAGTGGCTTAGCGAACAAGCAGACTGTTATGATAAACAGCAAAGATGCGGCATTTTATAAGATCAAAAATGGCGACCCATTAGAATTGTATAATGACCTGGGAAAAATCAGTGTCATTGCAGACGTGAGTGAAGACGTTATAAAGGGAGTTTTAGTTGTGCATCACGGTTTCTGGAGGCGCCATGTTAATGGTAACACAGTTAACGCTCTTGTAGACTCAAAACCGTCAAAGATCGGGCAAGGAATAACGGTAAATGATACTGTTGTATTCATTAAAACATAAGGTATCACGCTTATGAGATCTTCAAACTCAAAAGTAAAGACATATAAATATTAATTGCTAGATATTGCACCAACCTTAGCTCATAGAGCGTGATTATCAGAACTCAGACCTGAAATCTGTACTGTTGTTCAGAACAAGACACTTTACCTCTGGTGCTGGTTTGCTGAGCTATTTTGAAAAATCCAAAATCAGCTTTCCAATATGTGTGCTTGATTCCATCATACGATGTGCGTTGGCAGCTTCAGCCAATGGGAAAGTTTTATGGACAATAATCTTTAATTTTCCTGACTCAAAAAGTGGTAGCACTCTCTCTTTAAGTTGTGATGCAATTGCGCCTTTTTGCTCTATTGTGCGTGGCCGCAACGTCGATCCAGTTACTGTCAATCGGTTCAACATAACAGGCATTAAGTTGATTTTGTTAACTGATGATTGCAAGAAGGCAATCTGAACCAACCTGCCCTCAACTGCGAGACAGGCTATGTTTTTTTGGATATAATCTCCACCTACCATATCAAGAATAAGATCTACACCCTTCCCATTTGTGAACTCCGCAACTTTTGCTACAAAATCTTGCTCACGATAATTGATTACATGTTCCGCACCAAGGTCTGCGCACGCAGCACATTTAGCTTGGTTACCAGCTGTTGTTATCACCTTCGCTCCGAAATTATGCGCTAGTTGAATAGCTGTTGTTCCAATGCCACTAGACCCGCCATGTATTAAAATTGTTTCACCAGACTGAAGGCCACCGCGCTCAAACACATTTGTCCAAACAGTAAAATAATTTTCTGGCACTCCTGCTGCTTCAATCATTGAGAGCCCTTTAGGAATTGGAAGAACCTGCGGTACTGGCGCAACGCAATATTCTGCATATCCTCCGCCAGAAACAAGCGCACAAACCTCATCTCCAATTTTAAAACTGGTAACACCCTCAGCTAGAGAAACAACTTCGCCCGCCACCTCGAGGCCAGGAATTTGTGATGCGCTAGGTGGCGGATTGTAGTTGCCTTCACGTTGAAGTACATCTGGTCTGTTCACACCAGCTGCCTCTACACGAATCAAGACTTCATTTTCAGAAAGTTTTGGAACTTCACTTGTTTGAACGACAAGGACATCTGGTCCTCCAAACTCTAAAATATTGATGTTTTTCATTGATGCTGGAACTGTCATATCAATCCTCAGATGAGAGATATTCAAATAAAAATTTCATGGATGAGGCTTTCGTCTTGCTGAATGTTGACAACCGAAACCTCGTTGACCTGATCTTGGCGACTCAATGCTAAAACTGCTAAATTGGCTGCCGGCTTATCAAACAGGTTGGAGCTATATTGTAGCAATAAGACAAGGAAAGTAATCTATCCCAAGCTGAGCAAATTAATTGATTGTGTTATCTGATCGAATGCAAAACTTCACCGCCAATTCCTATAACTTTTCCGTAGTTTCCCATAATCTCATAAAACTCTGGGAAGTAGTCATTTTGGGACGCATTTTCGACATGTCTTTGAATGCTCTCGATTGATGTAAACCTCTCATTGATGGTGAAAATAGTATTTCCAGTAGTGCCCTTTGGAGGGTCTGTTGGATCTGTAAATTCTGGAGATTTAGTGAAATATGCTGATATCAAGTGGCTCTCTCCGTCGTTCTTGCTTGAATAAAATCTACTCATCCACTTAGCATGCTTTTTGAATATGCTCTCGACGTGCTCCGCTTTTTCGTCAGCGACTACATAACCTAGATTAATGCACTTTATTTCCATGTTAATTTCTCCTTTTCTATCTGTTTCCAACAGATATATTTTAATTGACCGTTTGTTATGGTTTTTTGATACCCTCGACAATATAAACAAATAAAACCACGGTCCGACGTCTCTGCCAACCCATCAAAGGTCCGCGGTTTAAGAGCCGCAGACCGCGCAGCCACAGCCCTCACCCCCTAATCAGATTTCTAAAGCTGATTGCCAAAGCTAATCAGTAACAACTGTTCGAGAACTGTTCGAGGTCCGAGGAGCGCGATTGTTGGAACTTGGACCAGGGAACTTAACTGTTATCCAAACTGTTATCCAGAATAGGGCACTTTACCTTTATTGCTGATGTGCTACGCTATTGATATAGTTGAAAGTCAGGTATCTTTGTTGCATGAGTAGGGCGTCGAACCTCCCTTTACCCGCTCCAAAACTTTAATAAAATGATGTGTATCTCATTGAATTGTAAGCATGTGCAATGTTTGTAGGTGATGAGTGATGTACAAAGTGATGTACAATTCCAATACCCATTACGTGTCATGCAGGGCTGGTATCTATTACTACACAAGACGTGTTCCCATTGATGCTAGACAGTATTATGCCTCCCCTCGCCTATCCTTTAGTCTGAGAACCAAGTCATACGCTGGGGCTGTTCGTGCAGCCCAGTCAGTGACACAGCGTCTTGAGGATTTTACGGGCATTAGACATGTCTTTTGAATACTTCTGTCCTGCCGTTTTCAAAAACAAGCAATGTATCGAAAGGCTCTTTGCTATTTCCCATCTCCATGCCTGGAGAACCAATAGGCATTCCAGGAACAGTCAAACCAAGGGCCTGTGGCCTCTCAATTAGCAACCTATATATATCACTCACCGGCACATGGCCTTCAATAAAATATTGGCTAATAGTTGCTGTGTGACATGAACTCAGTTCGGTTGGTATATCTAATTGTGATTTTATAGACTTTAATACCTCATCATTTACGAATTGAACTTCGGCTCTCACCCCACCTGAAATCATCCTTTTGACCCATTCACCGCAACAACCACAAGTTTCTGTCCGGTAAACAATTAAAGTCTCGGACATGGAAAAAACATTGGCTGGGATTGCAGTGATTGCAAGAGTTCCAATAACAAAGTCGCGTCGGTTCATTGATGAGCCTCATTTAGATGATTGATTAGAAACATAAATGGTCAATCTCTTTCAATCGTTCAATACATAGTTTCTATAATTTAGTCTGTGCATGGGCTTTAAAGGGAATACAATGTTTTTTAGATTGCTGTGCAAATTGATTAAAGCTATCCTTTAATGATTGCAGTCTTGCACTAGTTCTCATTAAATGAAAAGGGGAAGGTGTCCATTTGCTAGCAAATTACCTCGAATATGTCTTGAAACCAAGAACACGTTATCCAAAAAGTTGGGCTCCAGCTTTTACTGCCATACAACTTGGTTTTATTGCTGGCGGTATTGGCCTTGTTGGCAGAGATGCACTCTTGTTTTTTACAGTGCAAAATTGGCATTTAGTAATCTTTGCTGAACTTTGTTTTGCATCAATTATCGCTCTTGGGTTTTTATTACACACTTTGGGTTATGCCCAAGTTGGAGTCGTCATCTCATGTTTGGCTGGTGTAGGCTCAGCTACAGCCTTTATTACACTTTTGGGATGGGATTCCATGTTCCATCTTTGGTATATTAATTTGGCAATCCTTTTGATTGCGGTGCCGATACGAATTAGTCTTAAGACAGCATTAGCTGGACTCATTATTTTACTTTATGGGGGAATGTTTTTTAATTTTTCTAGTCAAGATGGTTACGTGAATGTTCCCTACTTCACAGGAAGCCTTTTAGGTTTAAGTAATATTTTTGGCACCCTACTTGTTCTCGGTATTCCGATGGGCATGTATTCAAAATTTTTAGTCCAAGAACGTGAAACCTCGGAGAGATTGCTCCACAATATAATGCCAAAACAAATAGCCGAAATTCTGAAAAACTCCTCAGAACCAGTGGCCTTAGAAAATCCAGATATTAGCGTTATGATGGCTGACATAGTAAATTTCACATCATTTTCCGATAATGTTTCTGCGGAAAAGGTAGTCAAATTATTAAATGGCATTTTTTCGAGATTTGATGAAGTTGTTCTAGAGTATAGTGTGGAAAAAATTAAAACCATTGGGGACGCTTACATGGTTGTAGCAGGACTGCCAGAGGCAAGGGCTGACCATGCGCAAATATTGGTGGATATGTCCGCCAAATTTATAGAAATTGCAAGCGAATATCATGACCACGAGGGAAACCCAATTCAAATTAGGATTGGCATCCACTCCGGGCCAGCAGTTTCAGGTGTCATTGGGAAATCAAAGTTTGCATTTGACGTTTGGGGAGATACAATCAATACCGCCGCTCGCCTTGAGAGCAATGGTGAGCCTGGCAAAATACACCTCTCACAAACAACCTTTGGCCTGCTCGACAAAAAATCCAGTTTTAATGCCAGAAGCCAATCAATTAGTATGAAGGGCAAGGGAGTAATGCAGACAATTTTAATTGGTCAGGCTGTCAAGCAATAAGACAATTTCTTTCAGTGAACAATCGTTCTTCTTGAGTCTTGATACAACCGTTTTATTTTTATTATTCACGGCCATGTTCTCAGCCGGCACCACCGCTGCCGAACGTTCCATTTATCTTTGGAAATTTTCACTTACTACCATTTGGTAATTATCTGGTTCTGGGGTTTTCATTTTACATGTTTTGATCAATCATTTTTTATGGTCACTGATAAGATACATGAAGTGTTAACGACTGGTATTGGACACATAGGATGTGTTTCTTCATCTTTGAGACCATTTCATTCTGATGTTTTGGGTGTCATTTACAATCGGGATTCTGAGGAGATATCTTGTTGTCTTAATAGAGAGTCCAGCGAGCCATTCTTAAATAATTTGGTTGTTGGCTCAATGGTCAGCCTTTTTGTAGGTGCTATTAGCCATGAAGCTTATAATATAAAAGGACCTGTAACAGCGTTACGGGATGTTCAAGAAAACGAAAAATTTGTCTGTGATAAATTAAGGCATGGGATTTACGAACCCTTCGCTGCATTAGGGATCACGCAAGATTTAGCAGATAGATATTGGTTGAGAACTCCAAACGTAACGGTAGTATTTAAAGTGAATAAAATTTTTATCCAAACGCCTGGACCAGACGCAGGCAAGCAAGTCTAGGTAATTCTGAGAAATTCTATGATTAATGAAGAACATCTTCCAGCTCTCCAAGGTATGTTTCCAAGTTGGATTACCACGTCATCAAGCGAAGGCGAACCTAATACAACCGTCATCTCTCAAATATGGTATGTAAGTGCAAATGAGGTTGCATTGTCATTTCAATTTTTCAATAAGACAAAAAAAAACATCAGTCAAAATCCCTTTGCTTACGCTACAATTTTAAATCCTGAGAATTTTGATATGTTTAATTTAGAGCTACAATATGCGCGTACTGAGAGTGATGGCGACCTATTTGATGAAATGGATATGAAACTCGAAGCAATCGCCTCCATGACTGGAATGTCTGGAATTTTTGAATTGAAAGGTGCAGACATTTATAAAGTGCTGTCAATTATAAAAACAAATTGAAAAGCAGCTGCCAGGTTTCATGGTTATGGTGGTGTTTCCAGATGAATATGGAGCCTCATTTTGATGCATGAAAATGACATCGACGATGTAAAACGTCTGTTAGAACGTCGAAATAACGAAATCAATATTATTGAAAAAGTTGCATCCAAAATAAACAAATCATTGGATATGGATGCGATAGCCAATACTATGCTGGAAAGTATGCATGAGTATTTTGACTTCGAACACTCCATGATACTTTTAGTAGATCAGAATGAAAGCTCCCTCAAAGTAATTGCAACTTATGGCTACGATGACCAGGGTATTGGAGCAGAGGTGAAAATTGGCGTTGGTGTAATAGGCATGGTAGCCAAAAAGAAAAAGTTAATGCGAATGGGTAATATGGGCGCGCAAAAACAATACGTTAACGCGATCAAAGAGCAAGTCCAGCCATTGAACAAAAGAAAACCTTTGGATGAAATAGTTTTACCAGGCCTTCACAATGCCGAAAGTCAAGTGGCGATCCCAATGTTGATAGAAAACGAGCTTATAGGAGTGTTTTCAGTTGAAAGTGATAGGGTAAATATTTTTGATAAGTCAGATGAGCTTATCATTAAAATATTAGCTAATCAGGCAGCTAGCGCACTTCAAAATGCCAAACTTTACAATTTAGAACAACAACGCTTACGCGAACTAGACAGAGCCCATGCAGAGTTAGCTGACTTAAACTTAAATTTGGAAAAAAAAGTGTCTGACCGGACAGAGGAATTGGTCGCGCTGTCCGAAAAACTCTCAAAATATTTTTCCCCACAAGTTTACGATTCAATTTTTTCTGGAGAATTAGATGTAAAAATTCAAACACAGCGGAAGCCACTCACTGTATTTTTCTGTGATCTCCAGGGTTTTACACACTTAACGGAAAAATTGGAACCTGAGATATTGACTGGAATTTTGACTGAATATTTAACAGCGATGTCTAGGATTGCTATCAATTGGGGCGGGACTATAGATAAATATATTGGTGATGCAATCTTAGTATTTTTTGGTGATCCAGAAAGTAAAGGAAACAAAGAGGATGCAATCGCATGTGTCTCCATGGCGCTTGAGATGCTTGATAAATTAGAATCCTTGAGGGAGGGTTGGCGGGAAAGAGGAATAGCTAGCTCTCTTAACGCGAGAATAGGAATACACTCAGGTGTATGCACAGTTGGAAATTTTGGCTCAGAAGATCGTTTAGATTACACCGTTATAGGGAATGGTGTCAATTTGGCATCAAGACTTGAGTCAAGCGCAGAGCCGAACAAAATTTTAATATCGGAAGACACTTATCTTCTAGTTAAAGATGAGATGAAATGTGTCAAAAAACAGGATATCTCAGTAAAGGGAATTTCTTATCCAATAAAAACCTATGAGGTTTCAGGTTTTTCGGCAAATAGTGACTCTTATTCATCGAAGCTTGTCAAATCAATCCCGGGCCTCTCATTAACTTTTGACCCAAATGAAATAGAAGATAACGATCGAGCAATGAAGCTGATTTCTGAGATTCTAAGTCGACTGGTTTAGTGAGCTTTTGAAATTTCAAAAATGCTATTTTAAACAATGCACAAAGCCGCCGCTCTATATAAGCCTAATTAATAGGTTTTTTGTCTTACATTCACTGTCAATTTGGTGTTTGAATGAAATACCCAATTCTAACAATGTGGAACTGGTGTCGCTAGAGATAGAAAAGCGACTGTGTCTGTTTCTGATAAATCAAAAAACTAATGAACACTGAGACTAATTCTGACCCACTCTCCTTTTTTGAAGTTGACGCAAGCGGTCACTCAAGACTGCTACGACCCCCCTAATGATAATATCAGTTTCTGCTAGCTTTTTTTCAAAATCCTCTTTCGTAACGTGGATAACGTCAACCTCAGAATAGGCTCTTGCAGTGGCAGTCCTAAGTTCTGAATCTATCACTCCCATCTCGCCAATTATTTCTGTTTCTTTAAGCGTAATATCTGGTTTGTTAGATGATAGATTTCCTGGAAAATACACACCAACACTCCCAGAGGCGATAAGATATAACCCATCAGCTGCATCGCCCACATTGAATATTACCTGTCCCGCATTGTATCGCTTTTTTTCCATGTTTTCTCTCATTAGAAAATAATTTTTTAGAACTGTGAATGATAGTAAGAAAAAAACCAAGCTATGAACATATTCTTAATGATTAATTTCATTTGGCTAAATCCTGCCCTCACAAACTTTATGAAATATATATGAGTAATAATACGTATAAGTTATTTATCCTAAAATATTGCAGCGACACTTTAATAAATCCAGAAACTAATTGGAAACAAGTGGCACTTTTTAGGCCTGTTTTTCCGAGTCAGGTTGGATATGTGATAACCACTAATCGGCGTGTTTTTGGGAATATAAATTTTTGAGGAGAGCCGCGGGATTTGGTCCTATCTTGTGATAGTGGTTATTGGTTTAATCTTAGTTACGCCTAGAAAATGAAATCTAGTGAAAATCAGTCAAACAAAGGTTAACGCTTTATGGGCAATGTACGGCAAACAGTTTATAATAAAGACTACCGTGTCATTTGAAGGAATTGTTGTATCAGAGGGATTAAAACATGCGGAGCATCCTCCTGACAAAAATGTCCAGCGCCAGGTATTTCAACAACTGGTGCATTTGGATATAAACTCTTGAAATCATCAATTTGATATTGCGGATCAATTGCATTATCCTCCATGCCAACAGCAAGCATTGCTGGCTTACTCTTTATTTCGTCTAACAGAGGAAAACCTTCTTTGACGTATGGCACTATTCGACGAAGTAGTGCATCAAGAGGGAATTCAATTGCGCCAATTGCTGAATTTTTATCCGGAAAAGCGGAAGCATAGGCTCTTACCCAATTGGGATCCAGTGCTTCATTCGTTTTCAGTCCAAGACGTTGCATTATGGAAACTAAACTCGTTCCAATATTTCCAAGGACCTCTTCAATAGTTCCAGCGTTATATAGTTCTCCCACAAATTGAAACCATGGGGAAATAACTGTTTGACGGATCCCACCATAACCAGTCACGGTATTTAAAAATATAAATCGTGAAACCTGTTCTGAGTTTCGCAGAGCATAGGCAACGCCAATGGGCCCACCCCAATCTTGCATGACAAAGGTAATCTCAGTTAGTTCTAATTTTTCAATGAGGCCAGCTAAATTATCTACATGGGTTTTTAAAGTGTATTCGCGATCTTGGGGTGTCTCACTTTTTCCAAATCCCATATGATCTGGCACAATAACCCGATTATCGCGAGACAGTGGCGGAATAAACTTTCTATAAATATATCCCCAAGTTGGTTCTCCGTGTAAGCAAATTATTGGTGTCCCTTCGCCCTCATCAACATAATGCATTTTGAACCCATTTCCTGAAAAGAAATTTGGTTTAAAGGGCCATGTATCGTTAAAAGTTTCTTGAGCAAGAATCATAAGACCTCTGATCATATCAATTAGTGTTAGAAATAAAACCACGGCCGAACACCTCTGCCGACCCATCAAAGGTCCGCGGTTTAACAGCCGCAGACCGTCCAACCACAGCTCCCACCCCCAATCAGATATCTAGAGCTGATTGCCAAAGGCAATCAGTAACCCCGGTCCGTGGTCCACGGAACTTGGAACTAGGTTCAGGCAAGGTTGCGAGTAAGGTTTTGATAGTTGCCCATATGGGCTAATATGCAAAGCTCTTGATATTCCTAGATTCAGTCACAGATTGGCGCATATGTTAGGGTTCAAACCTTTCTGCACCCCCCCAAACTTCCAATTTTCGGGGTGCAGGTAACTGATTTTAAAGCATTCAAATGTTCACGTCAGTAAGTGACTATCAAGCTGTGATCCAAATTAAGCTTCCTACCATCCCTCAACCACTTACATAAACCTCGTCTGGTGGTCGATACCAATTCTTTTGGTGATGAATGCGAGCTAGCAATTCGGACATCTCTCGTATTTCGGCTCTCAAGTCCCCTGATTTACCCTCACCATCCATTAATTTTTGAGAGAGCTCTGCAACTTTTTTGCGCAATGCCATTTCAATGGTATCAATATCTCTCATATCAAATTCAAAATTCTTGTTAAGCTTCATCTTATGAGTTCTTTTCTGTTTCCAATTTCATCGATTTGGTTTTATTTAAGCCGCTTGCAAAACCAACCTTTTCGTCCCTGAATAATGTTGTATGGCAGCTCCTACACCTGCACCTGGTTCGAAAAGAACCCCGCTTTTTAACATTGCTAATTCTACTCCACCAAGGGCTTGCAATATCATTGTTTCATTCGTCCAACCAAGGTGTCCTATCCGAAAAACATCTCCATTAAGAATGCTCAAACCACCTCCCAAAGAAACTTTGAAGTCGTAATAAGCGTGCATGATTATTTCGTTAGCATCGATGCCTGGCTTTACTTTGACAGCTGTCACAGTGTCTGAAGACAATTCTGGACTTTCAGCACAGGTGGACAACCCCCAAGCGACCACTGCTCTTCTAACGCCCTCTGCAAGCCTGAAGTGCCTTTTGTGCACGTTATCCAGTCCTTCTTTCAAAAGCATATCCACTGACGCTCGAAGACCACGTAAAAGATTAGTGGCTGGGGTGTATGGGAAATATCCATCATCATTCATTCTTGCCATTTCGGAAAAATCAAAAAAACATCTTGGCAAATCCGCTTTGCCACACAATGACAGAGCTTTTTTACTCACTCCCACAATTGCAAGACCTGTAGGCATCATAAAGCCTTTTTGGGAAGCGCTAACTGCAACGTCAATTCCCCAATAATCCATGTGAAATTCTAGACTACCGATAGAGCTTACTCCATCAACAAATAGCAGTGCAGGATGGGATAATTCGTCTAGTATGTGACGCACTCCCATTACATCACTCGTTACACCAGTAGCTGTTTCGTTGTGACAAACTAAAACAGCTTTAATCGAATGATCTTTATCTTTTTCTAACAACTCTCGATACTTTTCGAGTGGAACTCCTTTACCCCAATTTTGATTAATAGTGTCAACGTTTAGTTTGAAACGTTTGCACATATCAGCCCACAAATGAGAGAAATGTCCATACACCGAAGTCAAAATTCTATCTCCCTCGCTCAGCGTATTTGCAATAGCAGATTCCCATCCACCTGTGCCGGAACCGGGAAATACAAACACTCGGCCGGTTTGTGTTCTAAATATTTTCTGTAAGTCATTGAAAAGCGGCAATGTGAATTCACCAAAATCTGGTGCACGATGGTCTTCCAATGGAAGTTCCATAGCTTGTCTAATCTCAAATGGCATGTTTGTTGGGCCTGGAATGGCAAGGCAATGATAACCAGTCAATTTTTCCTCCATCAATAATCTACATGCTCAATATAATAAAAAATTAGAAAAAACATCAAAAATAATGTTAATGTGTGTGTTGCTTACATAACAATATATATTATGGTTAATTTGTTAAAATTTTAGGAGAGACTTCATTGAAAACTTTTGTGGGAAATAAACTGCGTCTGCTTAGACGTGAGCATGGCCATACACAAGCTCAAATGGCTGAAAGTTTGGGTGTGAGCCCTGCCTATATAAATCAAATAGAAAATAATCAAAGGACATTATCTTTAAGAATTCTCATAGGGCTTCTAGAGGAATATGGAGTTGACTGGCACGACATTCTTAACGATGACGATGAACGAACTCTAATAGAGTTGAAATCGGCGCTCAATGACCCAATTTTCAATGACAATTCAATCAGTGCTCGCGAATTACAAACTGTTGCTGACAGCGCACCACAGTTCGCCTCAAGTTTTATCAAACTCTTAAATGATCATAGGCAATTAGTGGATATAATGACTCGTCTTGGCGGCGAAGGCATGCCTACATCAGTCATCAAGGTTTCCAGCGAGGCGCTTATCCACGATTTTTTTCGCGATAATCTTAATCACTTTCCAAAACTTGAGCATGCAGCAGAGACACTAACTCAATCACTTCCTTCAGAAACAGAGAGCCAATATCTATTCATTTGTGAACGGCTAGAGAGGAAGCACGACATCCAGGTAAAAATAAAACAAGTCGAAATGATGGGTGACACCCTTAGAATTTTCAATCGTGAAAGAAAAGAAATTTGGCTTTCTGAGGCGTTCGATAGCATTAACCGAAAATTTCAGCTGCTGCACTTAATTTGTCTAATTGAAGAAGAACCACTCCTAAACAAAATTATCTTAGACATGGGTGAGCAAAGCCCTTTAACAATAAATCGTTGCAAAGTTGAACTTGCGAATTACTTCGCGGCAGCAGCGTTAATGCCCTACGAAGACTTTTTATCTATGGCCGAGAACGTGGCCTACGATATCGACCGACTTGCAATACGGTTTGGAGTTTCAGTTGAGCAAGTTTGTCACCGATTAACCACTCTTCAAAGGAATGGGCGTCGCGGCATACCTTTCTTTTTCCTTCGCATCGATAAAGCAGGTAATGTGACAAAACGCTTCAACGCTACTGCTTTTCAAATTGCTCAATACGGCGGCGCATGCCCAGTATGGAACTTGCATACCGCATTTAGGACACCTGGAGTTATTATTCCACAGTTTGTAGAAATGACCGACGGCGAGAGGTTTTTTACTTTGAGCAGGACAACTGAAAGACCAACCCATAGCAGCGAAACACAGGACCGCCGCCTAGTGATGTCACTAGGTTGTAAGGTAGAACATGCTGAAAAACTTTCCTATGCAAATCCCCTTGCTCCTCGAGAAAAAAGAGTCTTTGCTAAGATTGGGATTAACTGTCATCTATGCCCTCGAGAAGGCTGCTCTCAAAGAGCACATCAACCAATGGTCAAAGAATTAAATATTGATCCTTCTAGACGCGGGAATACTCGATATGATGCATGACAAAACAACAAAGTACTACGAGCCAAAGATCGCGCAGCCGCAGCCCCTCAAACAAAACCCAAACCTAATTACCAAAGAAAATCGGCAACCCCAGTTCAGATTTCACTCATCATTTATTCAAGAACGTGAAACGTTTCTGCCTTCGCAAAAGAAACATCTAAAAGGTCTTTTCGAATTCGGTGACTAGGGGTTCGTGGAAATTTATCGACCAATTGCCAGTATTTTGGGACATGATGAGGGGGTAAATTTTGGTTTGCCCACTTATCAAGTGAGTGCAACTCAAAATTTTCTTTCAAATTTGGTATAACAAAACAGTAAATATCTTGTTCTCCAATCTTTGCTTGCACCCCTACGACAGCGCACTCTACAACTAGTGAGCAAAGTGACAAACCACTTTCCACCTCCCAAGCAGAAATATTTTGCCCCTTGTGTCTAATAGAGTCAGAATTTCGCCCTAAAAATTGCAGCGAACCATTCGGTAGAAACCTCCCAATATCCCCTGTTGATAGCATATTGAATTTATAAAGCTTTGACGAAGCTTCTTCAGCATTCAGGTACCCTGGAGTTAACAACGCTGGGTATTTGCTCTCAACAAATATTTCACCTACCTTTCCCAAAGGAACGGAAGAGCCACTATCGTCTAGAATTTTCACATTGAACCAAGGAACCGCCCAACCACATGAACCAATATCGCCTGCAGTATTTATTGTCGTAAAACTCGATGCTTCAGTCATTCCGTAAACTTCGTTTATAGGAATATTGAAACGTTTGGTGAATTTTCTCCATATTTCAGGTCTGCAACCACCTCCAAAAGCTAGCTTGATTCTATGCCTCTTTTCTTCTTTATTTATCCGCTTTGAAAGTAGAATTTCGAGAATGCCACCCAAATAATGAAGCTTTGTTACACACTTAGAGCTGACGATCTCCCAAAAGTTACTTGCACTAAAGCGTGACACTAGGGTGAGTTTGGGCCCATATACCAATGCCATTATCAATGCCTGCACACCACCAATATGATAGAGTGGCTCCCACAAAAGAAAATTGTCATCACAATTACAATCACTGGCAAGTGCGGTGCCTGCCGCCGAGGCTAGTATCATTCGATCAGTAACTATAACGCCTTTTGGTGGCCCAGATGTCCCAGAGGTAAAAACAATAAGTGAATGATTGTCAGGACATTTATTCTTGTAACTGAAATCATCTAGAACATCACTACTTTCGGTTTGCCAACTTCCAAGTTCAATGATTTTACAGTCAAAGCAAAGCTCTTTAGCATATTTCAATGAGTTTTTGTCACCAAAGATTAAGTCAGGTTGGGATGTTCTAATAGTGTGTTCAAGAGATGGTCCACGACTTCTAGGATCTATGGGCACCCATTTAAAGCCTGACAAAAATAATGCGAAAATCAATTTAATGTATTCAGGGCTTGTGTCCATGCAAGTAGCGATAGTTTGTCCACTCTTCATTCCCTCAGAAAACAACGTTGCTCTAATTTTAGAAGCTTTTTTGAAAACCTGCCCAACAGTAAATGAAAAGTTTTCAAAATCAAAAAGAACCCGATCTGGCGTTTGCAACGCGCACTCTGAAATTACCTCGGCTATACTTGTATCAAAAGGGGGCTTGAGAGCTAGTTCAATGTTTTTCATCTTTGCTTTGCATTCGTTTTTCAAAAAATTTATTCGTCTCTCTTTGGGGTTCCCCAGTTTCGAAAGATTCTCTATGCAACCTTTTTGCAGCTTTTATTGCATCCTCAAGGCCAGGCTTCAAAATTTCAAAAAAACGATGTTTGACTATTTGCATAGCTACTTTTGGTTTAGAGGCTAAATCTAACGCAACCTTCTCAGCAAAAGGTAAAACTTCCTCACGAGCCACGACATGGTGCAAAACTCCTAGCCTCAAAGCCTCTTCAGAATCCATGAAACGACCTGTTAAAGTCAACTCTACTGTTCGAGAAAGACCCAGCACCTCTCGCATAATCCAAGGACCTGTAACACTGGCAATTCCAGAATTTATTTCTGGCTGACCTATTTTAACTTCACTATGGCCTACCCTAACATCTGTGAGTAACAAAAATTGAAATGCAGAGCCAGCAGCGACGCCGTTTACAGCTGCAACAATTGGAATCTTTAAACTGCTTACGCACCTATACAATCTGCTAAAACCATCAATCCAATCTTCTGCTTCACTAGGACTGAAATTCGCACTTTCGTGCAGATCTTGGCCTGCACAGAATGCCCGGTCACCTTCTCCAGTTATAATCAATGCGTCAATATCAGGATCTAAATTTGCCTTTTCCAGACTAATAATTAAATCTTCTCGCATTTGAGAATTCCAAGCGTTTAATCGTTCTGGGCGGTTTAATTTTATAGTACGTACATTCTGACTTGACCTTATTACTAGATGTTCCATTAAGCTGGGTCCCTAAGCATCAAAGCTTAATCAAACCATGGTCCGACGTCTCTGCCAACCCATCAAAGGTCTGCGGTTCGCAGACCGCTTATCCACTGCCCCCGCCCCTAGAACAAAACCCAAATTTGATTTTCAAAGCCAATCAGCAACCCCAGTACGTGGTCCTTGGGACTGGGCTGTTAGCCAAACTGTGATCCAGAATAACTCATATTCAACTACCCGTAATGGCATCTATTACTACTCTCGTGGGTCCCAGCAGACCTTGATAAACCTTTTAATGGGGATAGGGCAATTATATCCCTACGAAGGAGGTCGCAAGACAAAGCATTGCGTTCGGCGCAAACGCTTTTGGATAGAGTGGAGGACAATATATGATATGCCACATTTCACAGAATATACCTAGACTGACAAAAATGTTTGCTACGCTAACAGATAAGCTTTGACACAATTTTCAGCTTGCTTAATTGTGTCAATTATGACGGATAAGTATATCAGAGTAGCACTTCAAAAAGCTCTCCCATGGGCTTTTCTTCTTGTTATGGGGACAGCTTGGGGACTATCTTTTTCTCTTGGCAAGATTGCAGTTGAAAATGGCGCAAAGCCCTTTGGTGTGGCTCAGTTTCAGGTGATGTTTGCTGGCATTGTTCTCCTTTTTACGACCGTCATTCGTAGAAAATCAATTCAACACATGAAAGATAAGCTAGGCTTTATCTTTTGTGTCGCTATGCTGGGAGCCGCTATCCCTGCTGTTTTGTTTTATTATTCAGCGCCGCATGTTCCTGCGGGGGTATTGTCGATCACAGTCGCGCTGATCCCTTTGATGACGTACGGATTTTCTATCCCGCTCAAACTAGAGACATTTTCTGTTGTGCGCGTTGCAGGTCTGGTGTTTGGTGTCATTGCGATTTGCTTGATTGCCCTGCCGGAGAAAAGCTTGCCTGATCCGGCTGCGCTACCTTGGATATTAATAGCATGCATCAGCGCACTTTGTTATGCTGTTGAGAATATAATTCTTGGGTTCAAATCGGCACTCATTGTTGGACCAATGAGGCTGGCAATGGGTATGAATTTGATGGCAGCGGTAGCATTGCTGCCGATCACAATTCTCACAGACAGCTTTTTCAGCCCAAGCTTCCCGCTACAAAACGTTGATTATGCAGTAATTGGATTGGGCCTAATCACTGTGGTGGCCTATACCATGTTTGTTTTGTCTGTTGCGCTTTTTGGGTCTGTCTTTTCCAGTCAGGTTGGATATGTTGTAACCTTAACCGGCGTATTTTGGGGAATGTTGATTTTTGGCGAGAAGCCGTCTGTTTGGGTCTGGCTTTCTCTCTGTGCAATTATTATTGGGCTCGCACTTGTGACTCCTCGAAAGAGCGCATAAGCCAAGATGCTAGTATCAGGGGTGAGCTTACATATCAGGCTGCCTTGGCTCTTTTGGAAGGCCAAATCTAATCGCCAAAAACAATCAGTAACCCCGTTCTGAGGTTGGAGGAGAGCGATAATCACTACTTCTAACAAGAAACTGTGTTTAGGAATGCTCACGCAAAACGTGACCGATGCCAGCGTCCACTTTATGGAAGACATTCTGCATTATGTTAATCCAAAAACCTTTTAACACGTATCTATATGTATGGGTCGTTTATTTAAAAAGCTTGATAGATTGTTGACAACCACAGCGTTCTTGTTGGTGCTTATACTCATGCGAAAATTCTGTAAACCACAATGAGCACAGCATAAAGGGGATTTTGAATAATGTTCATAGCAAGTGTGATAAATGCGAAAGTGCACCTTTTCTCTGGTCTGGTTGTTGGCGCATTACTTGTCGCAGCAACAAGGCAAATGAAATGTGCGTGTCGGCGCTGTGAGAAAAAATGCAAGTCTATCCAGCCAACATCCTCACATAGTGAAGACCTTACTGCTTAAAATTGGCCGCGAAAAAACACGCATAGATTAGGAGGTGCGGACCAGCAAACCTTTGTGAAAAATCTAAAGACGGCCTTTTTATAATATTCTCCTACCTGCCTTTAAACTCAGCATCTCTTCGCTCTCTAAAGGCTAACGTTCCTTCAGCTAAATCTTCGCTCTGCCCTAGGTCATAAAAAGAACGAACTTCATGCCTCAACGCATCCGCTAACGGCATTGAGATGGTGTTACGAAGCGTCTGTTTTGCAAATTTTATTGCCAATGGTGCTCTTTTACTTAGCAAATGTGCATACTCAAGTGTCTTTTCTAATAGGCTGTTATTTGGATATATTTTATTGACCAAATTAATTTTGTGAGCATGTTCAGCATTTATTAACTCTCCACTCAAAACTAGTTCCATGGTAGCCCCCATTCCAACTATATGTGGAAGTCGAACTAAAGCTCCATCACATGCATGAAAACCCCATTTAACGTCTTGAAGGCCGAACTTTGCATTTTCTGAACAAAAGCGAAGATCACATGCTAATGCGATTTCCAATCCCCCTGATACGGCATATCCATTTATTGCTGCAATCAATGGCTTATCAATATCAAGACCTCGGGTGATTCCACCCAATCCATATCCATCTACAAATTTTTCTCTAAATTCATTCGGCTTCCTGGTGGCAAAATCCATAGTGTAGGTTTTTAAATCAGCCCCAGCACAAAATGCCTTTTCTCCGGCACCAGTTATGACGCCTACTTTTGCAGTGGGGTCTTGATTAAAATCTTTCCATATCTCAACCAACTCAAAATGTGAGTCAAAATCCAGAGAATTCATTTTATCCTCCCGATTTATAGTCAACAACCAAACCCCATCTTTTTTTTCTAAAATAATACTAGACACTTAAATCTCCATATTTTCAGAGGCGCGTTTCGTGCAAGCCTGAAAAATTTGAATCTCCAAAAACATTTGTCAATTGCAGGAAGTTCATGCCCTTTAGTTTGTTAAATCTCAGTTTACTCAAGTTAAGGAGTTTCAACTCTCATGTTTTAGGCATTTGGGTTAGCAAGGATGCTTACGGAACAAGTTACCCCGCAACCACCCAAATTATGCGCCAAACCTATCTTAGCACCACGCACTTGATTTGGATGCGTTCCACGCAATTGTTTGCAAAGCTCAAAGATTTGCCCGACTCCGGTTGCTCCAACAGGGTGACCTTTACTGATCAGTCCCCCAGATGGGTTAGTTGGCAAATCACCATTGATGTCAGTACGACCCTCTTCTGCCCAAGATGCTGCATGGCCTGAATTGATAAACCCTAGATCCTCCAGGTCAATTATCTCTGCTATAGAAAAACAGTCGTGCAACTCTATGAGAGAAACATCATGTCTTGTTATTCCCGCTATTTGAATGGCTTCATTGCAGGCTACTTGAGTTGCCTGAAAGGACATTGGCCCCTCACTTTTGGGCACATGGGGATTTCCTGAAGTTTGAACTGTTGAAAGAACTGAGATAGGTGTTTTTGCATATTTAGCGTTCTCTGCAGTGGTAACAATAACAGCCGAGGCGCCGTCGGTGACCGGACAACAATCATAAAGCCTCAATGGATCTGAAATTACTCTTGAATTCATGATATCATCTTCTGATAACAATTTTCCCATTTGAGCTAATGGGTTTTTTAATCCAGCCCTTTTGTTTTTTCTAACGACCGCAGAAACCTGTGCTCTGCTGGTTCCGTAATGTTTTGCATGTAGCCGCCAAGCTAAGCCATACAGGCCGGGAAAAGTGTGTCCGGCTTCTCCATCTATATCTCTATCCAAAGCAGAATTTAGTGCCTCAGTCACCACGTTCGTATTCCGATGTGTCATTTTCTCAACACCAATAGCTATGGCGTAGTCAGTTAAACCTGCGGCTACTGAAAGACATGCATGTCGAAATGCTATTCCTCCTGAGGCGCAAGCTCCCTCAACTTTAGTTGCAGGTATTGCTCCCAACCCCAGGGCGTTCGTTAAAATACCACCCAAAACCTCCTGGCCATTGAGAGGCCCAGAGACAAAGTTTCCAACGTACAAAGCCCCTATTTTTCCCTTATCAATGCCAGCATCAAGGATTGCGTCACTAGCCGCTTTTTTGGCTAATCCGGTTATGGAAGTGCACTTATGTTGGCCAAAAACAGTTGACCCTATGCCAACTACAGACAGGTTTTTCAAAAAAACTCTCCTTTTGAAAGTTGATCACGTAACGTTTTTTTGAGTATCTTTCCGTAATTGTTTTTCGGTAATGATTCCAAAAACACATATTTTTTGGGTCTTTTGAAGCGCGCTAAATTTTCCAAACAATAACTATCTAGTTCTTCTTTAACTGCAGTGCCAACTACAAAAGCAACAACATCTTCTCCCCACTTTTCATTCTCAAACCCAACTACAGCGATTTCCCTAACTGTTGGAAACTTTATAAGAAGGTCCTCTATTTCCCGCGGATAAATATTCATGCCTCCTGATATTATCAGGTCTTTTGAACGGTCTTTTAGAGTTAGAATCCCATACTTATCGATGGAACCCATGTCACCAGTATATAACCATCCATTTTTCAACGTGTTTTTTGTGGCCCATTCATTATTCAAATATCCTGACATAACGCACGGTGATCTTGTAATGATTTCGCCAATACTATCAGTGGGTACTTCTTCATCATCTTGAGAAACTATGGAAATTTCTACTCCAGTGCGAGCAACACCAACTGATGAGAGTATATAGTCATGATCCATGCCATAAGAGGAATGGTGCATTTTTTTAGTTAAATTGCTTATTGTCATAGGGGTTTCGCCTTGCCCGTATAACTGATAGAGACTCTGTCCAAAAACCTGAATGGCTTCTTTGATATCAGATAGATACATCGGTCCACCTCCATAGCAAATGGTTTTCAAGCCTGAGATGTCTCCACCTAAATTGTCAGATTCTAAAAGAAGCTTAATCATTGTGGGGGCGGAAAAAAAGGAGATATTCTCTCTTTTTGATAAAATATGAAAAATATAATCAGGATCAAATCCGTTTGGTGATACGATGTTATTTGCGCCCTTTAGTATAAATGGGAGAGCATACAAACCGGACCCATGGGACATTGGAGCGCAATGCAGGCGAGTATCATGTTCTGTGATGTCTCCAACATCAGCAAAGTATGCATAACTCATACACAATAGGTTTTGATGAGATAAAATTGCGCCCTTTGGGTTTCCTGTTGTTCCAGAAGTATAAAAAATCCAAGCAGGAGTTAAACCATTCACGTCCACAGAAGAGAGACATTCGCCAGTGAAATGTTTTTTATAATCTTTGCTCCCCACGCTTATTATTGGTCCATCAAAAACTATCTTTTCCGCTATATTTTTTGTTGCAAAAACCAAGTCTACACTTGAATTTTTAAAGACCCATAAGAACTCTTTTGGATGCAATTTTGAATTTAAAGGGATAGCAGTCATGTCAGCGCGCCAAATAGCGAAAAGTATCACTAAAAATTCAGCACAATTTTCCATCGCCATAGCAATTTTTGCTCCTTTTCGAAGCCCATGATAGTGCTGAAGCGAATAAGCTAGCTCAGAAACTTGGCATTCAAATTCAGAGTAAGTTAATGTGCCGCCTTCCCACTCTACAGCAGGGCAGCCGGGAAAGCGCTTAGCTATAGTTTTTAATCCGAGAGATAAATTCATGACGCTAATTGTGGCTGTTCTTATCCACTTAAATTACCATCAAAGGAAACTCTTCTGCAACGATGCAGATATGCAAAAAGTGATTTCATGATGCCAACTTATTAGCCGAGTTTGCGTCTTGAATAGAAATAACGGCGCTCTTGATTATTGATACCAACCCTTCATAAGACCGCGGTCTGCTAGCCGCAGACCGTCCAACTATAGCCCCCACTCCATCAACAAAATTGAAGTTTAATCAAAGGCTTTGCAAGAAAATCAGCCCGGTTTGTATTGGTTGACCTCAATTACATTTCCACTTGGATCAAGACAATAGATTTGATGCATATCAACCATTGCATATGTGCCCGCGTCCGTAATTAGAAAATTTTCTGCTTCTAATCGATTTTTCACCTCTTGAATATCTTTAACCACTATTGCCGGATGTCCGCCGATAGATGGATTATGAGCAAAATTATTGCGCAAAGCAAAGCCAGGATCAGGCTTTATGATGTGTAAACCACCATTAAAGGCACCAAGTGAAAACACTGACAAATCCTTCGGATCTATGCTGAAATCACCTTTTCCATCTGGCGCTCTCCAACTGCCTTCCTTCAACCCGAGATTTGTAACAATAAACTTAACAGACTTCCTAACATCAGCCGCTTGTAGATTGACATGATGTAGCTTCCAATTTTCAAAAGTTACCCGCTCAAAATCTTCTTCAAAAACCTGACTAATTGACGCGTAAACCATCAAAATATTTTGGCAGGGCAGAGATATGCACAAGCTATCTGCTTTACCCCTGGAGCCAGATACCTTTTGAAAGTTTGCCCTATTATTTTCAAGTAAGGCTTGTGCTTCTTCGAGGTTGGAAATTTCCAACATAACGTAACTATTTAGAGCTGATTTAAAAACAGAGTTTGCGTTTTTGATAAGTTTATTTGAAGGCTTACTTAGGCGAAGAACTGAATGAGATGATGCAAATATGCAATTTGTATTATTTCTTTCTTTTGGCGTTCCAAGTCCCAAAAGCTTTCCATAGAAATACTCTGAAAGTTCTAGATCGTGCACAGCGATTGATATTCCAGACAACGTCCACATCTTACTCAATCACTATTTGGCTCTGGACTGTAAAATTCTGAAGATTTTTCGCGTCTCTCTAACCACCACCCAGATTGTTTTGGCCAAAGTGTAAACTGCTTATCTAGATTAAGATGTTGCGCCGCCTGTGCAGCCCACATGGGGTTAAACAGAGCTTCTCTTGCAACTGCAACAAGATCTGCTTTTCCACTCTTGATAATCTGATTTGCTTGTTCTGGGTGGGTGATTAGACCAACTGCCATCGTCATTATATTAGCGTTCTGTTTAATTTTTTCTGCAAAAGGGACCTGATACCCTGGCATTCTTTTGCCTCCTGCTGCTGTCGCAGATCCAGAAATACCACCAGAAGAACAATCAATTACATCCACACCAACTTTTTTTAGTTCCTTCGCGAGTTCCACTGAATCTTCAATAGACCAACCATTTTCAAGATTGTCTGTTGAGGAAACTCTAAAAAACAACGGCGTTTCATCTGAGATAGAGCGTCTCAAAGCACTTGAGATGTCAATTGCCAACCTCATGCGTCCAGTTAAGTCACCTCCATATTTGTCAGTCCGTTTATTGCTCACAGGCGATAAGAAGCTATGAATTAAATAACCATGAGCGCCATGTAACTCGATTACTTTATAGCCTGCGCTTATAGCTCGCCTCGCAGCGGCGATAAAATCATCGACCAAGTCACAAATTTGTTCTTCAGACATCTCTTCAGGAATTTGCCACCCCTCACCCACTGAACAAGCCGATGGTGCAACAATATTCCACGGCATATCTCCACGCTCAAAATCATCTTCATTTAAAGGACCATTCCCATACCATGGCCTTTGCATGCTTGCCTTTCTCCCAGCATGTCCCAGTTGGATGCCAGGAATGGATCCGTTTCTAAAAATGAATTGTGCTATTCTTGAGTGACCAATGATTTGCTCGTCTTTCCAAATGCCCGTACACCCGTGGGTTATACGGCCTTTTTTTTGAACCGCGGTTGCTTCAGTTATAATTAATCCGGCACCACCCATGGCGAATCGGCCCAAATTCACTAGATGCCAATCATCTACATATCCTTCATGTGCAGAATATTGACACATTGGTGGCACGACTATTCTGTTTGGAAACTCGACGCCTCTTATATTTACAGGGCTAAACAGGTTGTTGATTGACACCCTAAACACTTTCAAAATAAACAAAAAATAAGAATTCAGAACTTTAGAGCAATGAAACCACTTTCTAGATGCTCTGCCAACCCATCAAAGAACCGCGGTCCTAAGTCCTGGGCTGTTATCTAAACTGTGAGCCTTTTAGGCGTGACTGCGAACAAGGTTTCCGGGCGTAGCTCCGGTTGCAACACCATCACGATAAGTTACCTCTCCAGACAGGATTGTCGCCTTGTAACCAAAGACTTCCTGCATCAGGCGACTGCCGCCAGCAGGAAGGTCTGATATGAGGTAAGGATCTCCTGCCCTCACCGATGACCAATCAATAATGTTGAAATCAGCCTTTAACCCAACCGCAACACGTCCACGGTCGAATAATCCAACAGCTTTTGCAGTGTCAGAAGTGAGTCTGCGCACAGTTTCTTCAACAGAATAACGTTTCTGTGTTTGGTTCCAATAACTGATTAACCAAGTCGGGTAACCAGCATCCAGAATAAACCCCACATGTGCGCCGCCGTCGCCAAGACCCATTATGCTATATGGGTCATCAAGCATTTCTGCACATGCATCCATTGTGTAATTCGCATAATTCACTAAGGGCGCATATATAAATCCACGTCCCTGGTCTTCTAACAAAATATCATAGGCCATCTCTTGTGGAGTGACGCCTAAGTTTTGGGCCATAGCTGAAATCGATTCTTCAGGCGAAGGTGTATAATTAGCTGGAGAACCAAGTCGAAACATTTGTGTAAACAGGATTCGATGTATGAGCGGAAATGTACTTTGTTTGACTGGGTCTTCTGACAAAATTTTAGCCCGTATATTTGGTTGAGACATAGCCTCAACTCTCTGGTCAAGAGGCAAATGCTCGATAGACCGATATGTGGGTGTTCCAGAAAAAGGGTTTTGGGAGCCGTTAAGGCCGAGTATTACACCGATTGGGCGTGGAGCGACAACAGGTCTTAAGATATGACCATCGTCACGTGCTTCTCTGGCATAAGTCATTAAGTCTTTCCAGAATGTGCCGCGCCCATCATGCCGCTGGTTACAGGTGAATACCATAGGTCGTCCACTTGCCTCCACAACGCGGCGGAACATCTTAAACTCTTCCTCCGGATTAGGTTCATCCCAATCAGAGACCATTTCAATAAAGCCATGACCAGAATCAGCCAAGCCTTTTGCTATGGCTGTTAATTCAAGCTCATTTGCACGTAAAGTGGGAGTGAAATCACCCTTTTTACTTTTATGACTAATTGTCCGTGATGAAGAAAAGCCAAAAGCTCCAGCATGAGAAGCTTCTGCTGCCAATTTTCTCATTTGGTCCATGTCTTCAGGGGTCGCCGCTTCATGTCGTATCGCCCGATCTCCCATCACATACACTCGAACCGCAGCATGAGGGAGCAACGCACAAATATCTGTATCTCGTTGCCCACGGTCCAATGCATCAAGATATTCTGGAAAAGTTTCCCATGACCATTCAAGGCCCTCGTGCATCACTGGAGCCGGAATATCTTCGACACCTTCCATCAACTCAACCAACTTGTTCCGGTCATCTGGACGGCAAGGAGCAAACCCAACTCCACAATTACCCATAACAACAGAGGTTACCCCGTGGACAGCAGACGGCTTTAAGTGTTTATCCCAAATCGCTTGCCCATCATAATGGGTATGGATATCTACAAAACCAGGGGTCACAACGTGACCAGATGCATCAATCTCTTCTTTTCCGTGACCATGAACTTGGCCAATTTCTCGAATAATACCGTCGCGGATAGCAATATCGCCTTCGAATCCTTCCGCACCTGTTCCATCAACAATTTGACCATTTCGGATGACTAAATCGTGAACAGGGCCCACTGGCTTATTCATCACAACCCCCCATGCTGATTAGAAAATATATTTTAACTCCAAAAATTCTCTATACCTGTTGACCTCAACATCACATCAAAGTCTGTCTCATCTGAAGACAAACGGCAAGCCCCTCAATAAGGGCGTCCATCACCTTCACAAAGAAAATCAATTATCCCCAATTTAGGAAAATTATGATTGCCAAATACAATCAGTGTTCCCAGGTTATGGACCTCAAACCTGGGCTGTTGTCCAGAATTAGGCACTTTACACACGCCACAGAAATGCTAACCTATTGATATATCGAAGAGTCAGGTATCTCTTGTTGCATGAGTGGGGCGTCATACTTCCCTCCACTCACTCCAAAACTTCTAATAATGAAAGTGCAAGTATTTGATTTTCTGATGTTCTAGTTTTTGATGTCAGAGAGTGTGGGTCAACCGATGACGCAGAAGAATGTCTTTTTGCATGAATTCAAAACATAGTTCTTTTTATCGGAGTCGATCATCAATAGTGGATTGTGTTTGGTTAAATTCAAACCTCCATAATGCTAATGTTCGCATTTTTGATTGTTCGACTTTTTTAAACTATACAGACGACCATCCTACCAAGCCGTATGATGTAGTTAGCGGATTGCCAGAGCACAAAAAAGCCCACATACCTAACTCAGCTTTCTTGGACTTGCAAAATAGTTTTTCAAAAAAAGGAAGCGCATACAGTTTTACACTCCCAGAGTTGACAGAACTGGCAGTCGCTTTTCAAAACGAAGGTGTCGGCAATAATAGCCATGTCATACTTTATTCCCGGAATGGAATTCAATGGGCTACGAGATTTTGGTGGATGCTATACGTTGTTGGTTACAAAAAAGTAAGCATACTTAATGGCGGATTCCAAGAGTGGCTAAACTTAGGCCTTCCAACAGAGACTAGAATAACTGTGTTTCCGCCAGCCGATTTTAATTTGGATTTAAAAGAAGATATTTTTGTAGACAAAGAATATGTTTTAGAAGCAATCAACGCAAATGATCACATCCTAATCAATGCTCTCACAAAAGATATTCATAATGGTTTGAGCAAACGGTATGGGCGTCCGGGTCACATTCCAAGAAGCTTAAACATTCCCTTTCACAAATTTGTTCAGGAGGATTCTGAAAAGTTTATCTCATTTGAAAAGGCACAAGAGCTTATAGAGAGTATGGGGATAACAAAGGATAATATCATTGTAAATTACTGCGGAGGTGGGATAGCCGCTACACTTGACGCCTTTATACTTTACCAGCTGGGGTTTAAGAATTTAAAAATTTATGACAATTCAATGAGTGAGTGGGCTTTGGATGAAACTCTTCCAATAAACGTTTAATTTCAATTAAAATATAAATACTCTTAAACTCAATCAATGCCTTCAAATAGTCTTACATCTCTGTCAGCTCCTCCGCTCAATAGTTTCAGAGCCTTTTGATAAGCCTCACTTTCATAAGCGTTCACTGCGGCCTCAAAACTCTCGAATTCAATGAGAATTGTGCGCTCAGCCAAGCCGTTTTCTTTTGCAACAACTCTACCACCCGAAGACAAGAATTTTCCTCCCATCGATAACAAAGCAGGTATGGCCAACTCCCGATAGGCTGATGCTTTTTCTGGGTCAGCAGCGCTTCTATGCGCACTAATCATGTAACCTTTTGCCATTTAACGCTCTCCATAAAATTTGAGTAAAAAGCTTATTGTTTTGAAAAGACCAGACACAAGCTGCATAAAATTTCAGTCAGTGAAACGTTCTGCACAAATCAGCACTTCTAAAGTCACCAATTACTGTTACGGTGACATTGTAGTTGAGTTTCAAGGGAGTGTCCCCCTGAGGGTATGGGACCGGCAAGGATTTACCGCCCAAGAGGACACACTACCAATACGAGCTAAAGTTTGTATTGGACTGGATCTCAACTACGCCTTTTTATCCCAAACAGAACATCAATATTGATGTTTTTTAGAGTTAAAATGGTTTGTCCTACTGCTCAAATTTTGGCGTTAAGTTCATTAAATCTTGAGTATACTTATGCTTTGGGGCATTGAATATTGCTTTTTTGTGCAAAAGATTGTTGCATCCAGCTCAATGGCCTTTATTTGGAACAGCGACGATATCTCCCCGGTAGTAATTATCAAGGCGCAATCGAAACATAACGTTTTCTGATTTTGGGACAGTATAAAGTTTATATTTTAGCTCATCAAAAAATTTAGTTATGTCTTTTCTCATTTTTTGAGGGTCGTCGTGGTAACCTTCTTCAAATTCAAATATGATGATCGGATGATTTTGCCTTATAATGTTGAGGCATGATTGGAGCACATCTAACTCACTTCCTTGCGTATCGACTTTAATCATTAATACCTTGCCACTATTAGCTTCGTTAAGACTATCAACTTTTATGCTTTCAACCGACAAAACGTCATAATCTTCGATGTCATCATTCAGATGTAGTGATGATAAACCTAAATTATTGGCATCGGATCTCTGTGCATAAAATTTTAATTTATTTCCATTAGCTCTATTCGATACAGCGCCATTAATACAACAAATATTATCCAACGAATTCAATTCAATGTTTGTTTTTAATGCCTTAAAAACTGTTGGATGAGCCTCAATACACAAGAAATTTAGACAAGGAAAATTTAAAGCTTGTGGGATGGTTGTAGCGCCAACATTTGCTCCGATATCTATAAATAAACCACTTTGATTTTGGTTTTGAAGCATGCAATAGATAAAATTGGCGAGGTCTGGCTCCCAAACGCCATATTTGTGGGCATAGTTTTGAATTAAACTCGTAGGAGTGGAGTGGAGCAAGTAATCCTTGTCTTTAAAAGAACATTTAACAATTGCATCACTTAGATCGATGCTTTTTCTATTTGCCTCTTTTACATTTACCATTGTGGCGTTAAAAAAATAGTTTTCTTTTCTATAATTATTGGCTTGAAACGAATAGAAAAACTTAACCATCCGAAACCAAAAGGTTTCGATCTTCAATTTTTTGCGGCGCCACCAAACCATTTTATTCTCAACTGTAAAAAATTCTTCAGCATGCATATACAGCATAGCACCGACGACAGTGCAACATGCAATTGTTTTGCAGTCTCCTTACTTCAACTAATTAAATTTAGACAGGTAACAGCCTTTACTCTCAATCCAACTGGCAAAAAACCAATTTCAAAAAGTTATAAGGCGAAGGCTAAATAATGAGAGTTTTCTCTATTAAAAGTGTGTGACACTGAGCCGTTGGACTGATTGGATTGTTGAGGATGACCCAGTGTCACATCCTCCCTTAAGCAAAGACTATGCCTCGCAGAGTAATCTGCGAGATTCTTTTATCAAAAAAATGTTTTTAAATAAAAATGGGCTGCACGAAGGCAGCCCAAAGTTCAAGGAGGACAACTACTATTCTCTCTTTTTAATGAAAACTTTAGGCAATATTTTGGTAAATGTTTGTTCAAAATGAGATAGGCTATAGATTACGATAATGATTGTTGGTTTTAGGTGCTCGGTAGATTTGATGTAGCTAGAGCAATTGCCTCTCAGATAAATTCTTCATTAAACGACTGATACCAAATTCCCATTTTTGGCATTCTGTGGAATACTTCACTTGGTTTGTTAAAATGCCTATATCGTCACAGCTTATTGTAACCTTGTCGTTAATTTTATGCGTAAAACCTCCACCCACCTCATCTCGATCTTTAGTTGGAGCAAATAAGGTGCCTAAATAAAGCATAAAACCATCAGGGTATTGATGATGCTCTCCAATTGTTTGCTTGACTAGGTCTACAGGGTCTCGACTAATTTCTTGCATAGAAGATGACCCATTCAATATAAAGCCATCTTCCCCTTCCACTTTCAGCTTCAGTTCGGCGTTTCTTACAGACGTTAAGTCAAAGGTTTCATCAAAAAGTCTTATAAGGGGTCCTATTGAAGAAGATGCGTTATTGTCTTTTGCTTTTGATAAAAGTAGTGCTGAGCGCCCTTCAACATCTCTCAAATTGACGTCGTTTCCTAATGTGCAGCCAACAATTTTTCCTTTTGAGCTAACTGCTAAAACAATTTCAGGTTCTGGATTGTTCCATTTTGACGAAGGATGGAGGCCCACATTCGCATTGTTTCCAACAGAGGCCAGGACCTGACATTTTGAAAACACTTCAGCATCGGGCCCAATCCCCACCTCTAAATATTGGCTCCAAAGTCCCTCATCAATTAACGAAGATTTTACGTTTTCTGCCTTTTTTGATCCAGGCACTATATTCATCAGGCTTTCACCAATTTTAGCACCCACTCTTTGGCGAATTGCTTCGGCCCTTAATGGATCTCCAGCAGCTTTTTCTTCAATAACTCTTTCGACCATTGAACCTGCAAAGGTAACCCCACAAGCTTTAACAGCTTGCAAATCACAAGGCGCCAAAAAATGTAATTTATCTAGTTCAACAGGGTTAGCAGAAATCTCATCTATGTCCCCTAAGTCCAACCCAACAGTTGATCTAATGAAACCAACAGGATCTTCCATTTCACAAATATCACAAGAAAGGGGTGCATCCTTAGAAGTTAAATCTACTACTCTGCGATTTCTAACTGTAACAATGCTCGGCCCCGAGAATGCTGGGTTCCAGACACGACCCAAATAAGTTCCAGAAGATGGCAGTTTCAAAATATCCGAATGCAATATATTTTACCTACTGTTATATACAAACTCTGTGAACAAACCACAGTCCGGAATTTCAGCCAACCTATCGAAGGACCACGGGCCGCCAACGCAGACTAGTTAGCTTACAGCCCTAGTCCATTAGATCAAGGCCATAGAGAAATCTAACTAATTTTGTTTTGTGGGTTCAATGCCTATTCTGCACCCATTTCTTTTTTCGATAGATTTTTGCAGCTTGCAAAACTCATTCAATTTGAGAAACTTATCAAACAGATAACAGAGGTGGAGTAATGAAAATTTCTGGTGGGTGTTATTGCCAAAATATTAGATATGAAATTAGTTCTGAGCCAGAAACTGCTTTTCAATGTCATTGCAGGGAATGCCAGTATATTACAGGTGGTAATCCAAATATTGTTATGGTATTTCCCAAAGATTCATTTAGTTACAGTTCAGGACATGTAACTACATTTTCCAGAAAAGATCTGGAAACGCCAGTCACGCGTCATTTTTGTGATAAATGCGGAACAGCAATTGGAACGGAAAGTCCATCTCGTCCTAATTCAATGATAGTGAAGGTCGGAACATTGGACGATCCAAGCACATTTGAGGCGAAAGCTGCAATATTTACCTGTGACTTGCAGCCTTATCATTATTTACCCAGTGGACTGCCTAGTTTTGAAAAAAGGCCGCCCAAGAAGTAAAAACTGCTTTGTATTTACAATATTATTCAGCACAACTGAGATACATTATTTCAGTAAGTGAAACACTCTTCTCAAATTGGCACTTCTCAAGTCACTATTTACTGCTAAGATTCTTGGGTAGTTGAGTTTCTAGGGGTGTCCCCCTTTGGGTATGGGGCCGGCTTTGAGTTACCGCCCAAGAGAGCACATCGTCCATGCGAACTCAATTTGTATCGGAATGAAACTCAACTACACCTCTGTAAAGCTTCAATCCCTCATATCAGAATGACGCTCGTTTTACTTGGATAAAAAATCTCACATAGGTAAATATATATTTTGCTTTAACAAGCGCCGTTTCTTTGAAAATTACTTTTTGACTTACTGTACAAAAGTTAAAGTAATTTGATGACTTAATTTTTGCTTTTGTACGCACATATGTCACAAATGAAATGCTACGCGTTTTGGCATAAAACTGTACTCAAAAAATGGGAATTAAAATCATGTCAGTCAGCCTTGAGAAACCAATCCGAGGGTTCCCAGATAAAGAATTCAGTGAACGCACAACCAATGCGCAAACTCTTATGGCTGAAAATGATGTTGCTGGCATGCTATTAATGAGTGAACAGGACGTGCGTTATTTTACTGGTTTTCATACTTTATTTTGGCAAAGTCCCACTCGACCTTGGTTTTTGTTCGTACCAGCGACCGGAAAACCAATCGCAATAATTCCTGAAATAGGTGCCGAATTAATGCGGCAAAATTGGCTTGAGGATATTCGAACCTGGAGCGCCCCTAATCCAGAAGATGACGGTATAAGTCTTTTGATTGACCTGCTCAAACCATTCGCTAAAGAGCGCGAAAAAATTGGCTTAATGAAAGGGCATGAGACTAAATTACAGATGCCCCTTGCTGACTGGGAACGCCTGAATATCTCTCTTCAAGGTCTAAAGATAGTTGATGTAACAGGCATTGTTCAAGGTCTTCGGATGGTTAAGTCTAACGCTGAAATTCATAAACTCAAATATATATGTGCTATTGGATCAGCGGCTTTTGAAGCTGTTCCAGAGTTTGCGCATTCAGGAATGCCACTTGAAGATGTATTTCGAGAGTTTCGACTGAGCGCAATCAGTCTTGGTGCAGATGACGCACCATATTTAGTGGGCGCAGCTGGTCAGGGGGGCTACTCAAATGTAATTTCACCTCCAACACAACGTCCCCTTCAGTATGGAGACATAATGATGCTTGATACAGGTTGCACTTGGGATGGCTACTTTTGTGATTTTGACCGGAATTGGTCGATTGAAAATGCCACTGAAGATTCAAAAAAAGCTTATGATGTTTTGTGGAGAGCTACACAAGCGGGCGTAGAGGCCGCTAAACCGGGAAACACATGCCTAGAATTATTTGAGTGCATGTCAGCAGTTTTAGCGGAAATGGATCAATCTGGTGGAGATATAGGCCGACTTGGACATGGATTGGGTATGCAATTAACAGAACAACCTTCACTCGCTTCCTTTGATGCAACAGAATTGAAAGAGAATATGGTGATTACCATAGAACCGTCACTTAGCTATGGTGATGGGCTCATGATGGTCCATGAGGAAAATATTATAGTGCGCCCTGATGGTGCGGAGTTGCTTACAAGCCGTGCGCCAGTTGATTTACCTATGGTAATTTAATTTGAATCAAAGAAATGGCCATGCACCATTTTTGGGACGTAACAAATTTAAAGTCAGGCTAGTTGCTGGCGCAGTTGTGCTGCTGTGCCAATCTCATAATTTTCATTAAGGACAATTTTTGTTGTCTGTCTCACAAGTTCGAGATTGGCTGTCTCAGAATAAAAGTAGCTATCTTCCAGACCGGTTCGGATGTGCCCACCCGCCTCAAGACATGTACTAACAATCCCTCTCAGATTGACCTGTAGACCAGCAATCATCCAAACCGCTTCTGGGTTGGTCTGTTTTAACAAGTCGATATAGGCTAATAGATATATCTCCTCAGCCGGAAAGCCAAAGCAGAATTTATCAGAAAACATAAACCGGTAAATCGGTCTTGGGCAGCCTTTTATATTTCTGGAGAGCGTCGCGCCCAAGCGCAAAAAGCCCGGCTCATAAATAGCAAAGCTGGGCACAAAATTATACCGGCTAGCAAGTTCAAGACCATATCTGATTTCAGCTTCACTGTTAATATATAAAAACTGAACTTGTTCGCTATTTGTGGGATCCAATTCTGTTATCTGAGTTGTGCCAGGGTCAATCACAGACCATTCCAAAAGACCTGCTTTGGCAAGTTTCTCAACAGTTTTAAAGCGGGCTTCAGCAGAAAAGGTCTGATCAGTCTTACCAAAGCCAGAAAGAGGTAATGTGGGGTAGACAATCACATCTTCATATTCACGAATGCCTTCTATTACTGCCTTGTAGGCATCAAAATTTTCGAACTGTTGGCCAGTGTCAGGATCATAGACATGGATATGTATAACTGACGCTCCGGCTTTAGCACAATCAATACCCTCAGCAATCAACGCATCAGTTGTCACAGGCATCAGGGGCTGGCGCCTTTGCGACCATGGGCCATTTAAAGCCGCCTCAATGAAAACAGGACGTAACATGTAATTATGAAATCATAAGCTCTTGTCTGTGTCTATCTATCTGGCGAGATGTATTTTAGGGAGAGATATCACAGTTTTGGCGAAATGCTTTGGAACTTCAGTACTGGAGGCTAACGGAAAGATCGTGAATCAATTCTGCCAATTTACAGGAGAAAGTGGAACTAAGCGGCAGTTCCACAAAGCTAATTCCATTTAACGCCATTAAAGAATTGAACATGCATCATCAAAAGAAAGGCGATGGCCACGTGGATGCAGTTGAGTTTCATCACCATATCCTATGTTCATCAAAAAATTAGAGCGCCACGAAGAGTCTTTATAGAAAGTGTTGTCTATCATTGCCTTATTAAAACCACCCATCGGCCCACAATCAAGACCAAGAGCGCGCGCTGCTGCAATCAAAAAACCAGCCTGTAGCCAACTATTTTCTATTGCAACTTGTTTCAACTTTTCCTCACTTTGCTGCCTGAAAGTTTCTGCATTCATGAAAGGTGCTAATTTTTCAATATGGTCGGTAAATCTTGTGTCGTGAGCAACGATGGCTACCACAGGTGCTGATTCTATTTTTGGTTTATTGCCCTCTGCTGCTGCATCAATCACCTTTTGCTTTTGTTGCGTCGATACCACAAACGAGATGCGCATGGGGCAAAGATTAGAGGAAGAGGGCGCAATTTTAGCTAATTCATAAAGCCGATGGAGCAAGCTTTCATCAATAGGTCTATCTTTGAAAATACGATAGGTACGCCCCTCTATAAACACTTGTTTCATAAATTGATCGTCACTCATTGCACGTGTTCCTATCTATCAACCTTAAATTTATCTGCTGCGCTCTTGAGTTGCCGTTAGGGTATAGTCAGTTTTTTGGGTCATGAAGCAACCGGGTCACAGCACGCTGCCATCCTGCATAAAGCGCATCTGTGTGTTCACTAGAGTGGCTAGGCTCAAAGCGCTTTTCCAGCACCCATTGCTTAACAAAATCTGCCGGCTTTGGACAGAGACCAGCAGCCAGTCCCGCAAGATAGGCAGCACCGGCCGCTGTTGTTTCGGTAATGGTTGGCCGATCAACAGGTGCCCCAAGTTGGTCAGCCAGCGCCTGCATCGCCCAGTCATTTGCAACCATGCCGCCATCGATTCGTAAGACCGCCTGAACAGACCCTCCCCAATCCTCCCGCATCGCCTCAATTAGGTCACGTGTCTGAAAGGCCACACTTTCAAGTGCTGCCTTTGCAATCTCAGCAGGACCTGTATTCCGGGTAAGCCCAAAAATAGCGCCACGACAATCAGCATTCCAATACGGTGCCCCAAGGCCAGTAAAGGCAGGAACAAAATAGACCTGTTCTGTGTCGCTGGCAGCTTCGGCCAATGCTTTTGTCTCAGAGGCGTGCTGAATCATTTTCAGCCCATCACGAAGCCACTGAACCACAGCACCCGCGACAAAAATTGAACCCTCTAATGCATAAACTGGCTCTCCATTTATCTGATATGCAATGGTGGTAAGCAGTTTGTTATTGGAAAAAACCAATTTATTGCCTGTATTCATTAGAGCAAAACAACCAGTACCATAGGTGGATTTGACCATTCCAGGCTCAAAACAGGCCTGACCAACGGTAGCGGCCTGCTGATCGCCAGCCACTCCTAAAATGGGAATTTTGAACCCGCTGAACAAATCAGGTCGTGTCACACCAAAATCGCCAGAGCTGTCTCGCACTTGTGGCAGCATTTTTTTGGGAATGTCGAACAACGCCAACAGCTCATCATCCCAACACCCCTCTGAGATGTTGTACATCATAGTGCGCGCGGCGTTGGTTGCGTCAGTTAAATGCGAGGCCCCGTCTGTGAGCCTCCAAATAAGATAACTATCAACTGTTCCAAACAAAAGATCGCCAGCATCTGCTGCAGCGCGCGCGCCATCTACATTTTCGAGAATCCAATTCAGCTTTGTTGCCGAAAAATAGGGATCCAGTAACAACCCTGTCTTGCGCGTAACCTCTGGTTCATGGCCGGCCTTTTTCAGGGATCGACAATAATCAGCTGTGCGGCGATCCTGCCAAACAATGGCATTGTATATAGCTCGTCCAGTGTGCCGGTTCCAAACAATCGTCGTTTCACGCTGGTTAGTGATGCCGATAGCAGCAATATCAACGGGATCCGCATTCTCGCGCTCACATGCCTGCTGGCACATAGCTACGGTTGTTAACCATAAATCTTCGGGGTCATGCTCCACCCAGCCAGATTGTGGAAAGTGCTGGGCAAACTCTTCTTGTGCTGTGGCCAGCGGCTGGAGCTTCTGGTCAAAGATGATCGCCCGAGTCGAAGTGGTCCCCTGGTCGATAGCCAAAATATATTTTTTACCCATTTACAAGCCTGTATTGTCTAGAGACAGAACATATCCCTACAGATTAATGAGGGTCAAACTCAAGTATTTCACAATTATTGGGTTTTATTCCAGTCAACGCACGAATAAAATTACCATGAGAAACAATTGCAAATATAAAGAGGGGAACAATATGGATGACATTTTAGCGGGATTTAAACGCGTGCATTTATGTCACCAGCCAACAGCACTGGAAGAAATGCCCCGATTAACTAAAGCTCTAAACGGGCCCCGTTTATGGATAAAGCGGGATGACTGTACCGGACTTGCAACTGGCGGAAATAAAACACGCAAGCTAGAATTTCTCATGGCAGATGCCTTGGAGATCGGGGCTGACATTGTTGTCACGCAAGGGGCGGTGCAATCCAATCATGTTCGCCAGACAGCAGCAGCAGCCTGTAAGCTTGGCATTGACTGTTACGCCCTTCTTGAACGCAGAGTTCCTAAAAAAAGCGCAGAGTATGAGCAGACAGGAAACGTTCTATTTGACCGCATGTTTAACACAAAAATCGAATTCCGCCCCGCTGGCCTAGATATGAACGCAGAAGCCAAAGCGGTTACTGAGCGACTGAAGTCAGAAGGGCGAAATGCATATTTTATTCCCGGTGGCGGTTCTAATGAAATTGGCGCACTTGGCTACGTTTCAACAGCGCAAGAGTTGTTAGAGCAATGTAAAGCCAAGCAAATTCATCCTAAGCTTATTGTCCTATCAACAGGCAGCGCGGGCACCCATGCTGGCATGATTGCTGGTTTTCATGCTCTGAAATGCGATACTCCGATCCTAGGTATAAGCGTGCGTCAGCCAGAACAGGTCCAAATTGAAAATGTTTACAATCTAGCTGTTAAAACTGCTGCCCAGCTTACAGACAAACCCCTACCCCGCGAAAAGGTAATCGTTGATGATGGCTATGTTGGCGAAGGATATGGCATTCCAACTCAGACAATGGTTGAGGCCACAAATATGCTCGCCCGTAATGAGGGTATTTTGCTCGATCCCGTCTATTCAGGAAAGGGCATGGCAGGATTGATTGGCCAGATTCAGTCTGGCCAAATTTCAGAGGATGGAGATGTCATCTTCCTTCATACTGGAGGCGCAGTTTCATTATTTGCATACGAGGACCAATTCAGTTCTCAGATAGCAACACATTGAAGTAATCACCTTATGCATTGGTTATAAAAGTCTCTAAGTAGACAACTGCAAATGAATTTGATTTAGTGAAATAGGTAAATTTAGCAATTAATTTATTTGGGTGCTGAAATGGCTTTAGCTGTCGGAACAAAACTTCCTAACGTTACAATTCACACAAAAACAGAAGATTCCGTCGAGGAAATCAATCTTTTAGACTGGTGCGGAGAGAGAAGAGTTGTTTTCTTTTACGTACCTGGCGCCTTTACGCAGACCTGCACAAACACCCATTTACCTGGTTTTGTTCGGCTCTTTGACTCATTCGCCAGGAAAGCTGTTGATGTTGTAGCCTGCATATCAGTGAATGATGCACATGTTATGAAGGCCTGGGGAGAACAAGTTGGAGCCTCAGGCAAAATTGTAATGCTTGCAGATAGCCGAGCTGAACTAGCGCAAGCCTTGGAAGTGACAAGGGATTTTGGACCAGTTTTGGGTGTACGAGCAAAACGATGCGGCTTTATTGCAGACAAAGGTATCATTATACATTCCTTTATTGAAGAGCCTGGTCAATTGACTGGTTCTAGTGCTGAGGCAATTCTTGAAGCACTTCAATGAAGTGTTTGGCCGGCTGAAAAGAAACAGTGTAAGTAAAATTCACCTAGTTAGGAGAGCCAATAGAAATGCTGAATAACCTCAAAGGGAAAACAGCATTGATCAGCGGCGCAGCTCAGGGAATTGGGCGAGCTATTGCCAGAAGTTATCATGCTGCTGGAGCCCGTCTGATTCTAGTGGACCAATCATTAGACTCAGTCAAAACCCTTAAAGAAGAATGCGGAGAACAAACCTGCTTCGTGAACGTTGATATATCTGACGCTGAACAGCTTGAGGCTAACCTCACACCAGCTCTTAATCAAAACAAGCCTGTAGATATTCTGGTGAACAATGCAGCAGCACTCACAAGGCGTGGTCAAGTAACTGAATTATCTTTGGATGAATGGCAACGAGCAATTTCAGTTAACCTAACAGGAGCATTCTTGCTTTCCAGAATGGTGATACCTCAGATGCAAGCTTTAGGCAGCGGAGTCATTATAAATATAGCTTCTCAGCTAGGCCACGTTGCAATTAAAGGTGCGGTTCCTTACTGCACCACTAAAGGTGGGATATTACAATTTACCCGAGCTCTAGCCCTAGACCATGCTGAGGACGGCATTAGAGTGGTAGCACTTTCTCCAGGCGCCGTTCTAACTCCTCGACTAACTGAGATTTATGGTACAGCTAAAGAAGCAGAAAAAGCACTTAAGACAGCATATCCATTAGGTCGCTTAGGAGAAGCTGAAGACATAGCCAAAGCAGCTTTGTTTCTTGCCTCTGATGCAGCATCTTTTATTACCGGCACAGATCTCTTAGTAGATGGTGGCTATAGCGCCCAATAGACTTGTCCATACGCTGGTTGGATGATTGTTTCAACTCTCCAAGAATAAGGCTGTTTCATGTCCCTCATAAACCGCTTCAAGGGCAGTTCTGGCTGATACACTATCGCCAATATTTAAAATAGTCCTATTCTTTTCCGGTGGCCCATTCGGCTTACCGGAAATTGGTGCGATAACACTATCCGCTAAGAGGGCCTGAGTACTATCATGTACAGACAAATCTTCAATATCCGCACGCCCATTTGCAAAATCAAGTAACCGGTGACCAGGGATCAATTGAACATTTTTTTCTTTTAATCGATGTTTTAAGGCAAAGGAACTATAGATGCTTATTTTCCATCCAGCGATTCCGGTTGGAACGATAAGGCTTACTTGTTTTCCTATATCGGCGAGAAATTCTGCCACTGAAACAACAGCCCAGGTGCCGAGATGATCAACCATCAAAACTTTTTTTCCAAGTTTTCCAGGATCTGTAAGAGCCTGTTCGAGAGTAAGTGCTACCCCTCCACTAGATAGCGCCTGAGCCTGCGCTTGAGCTCCAGCAGCCCAGATAATGTGGCTATCTTGATGCTTCTCTAGCATATCATCTCCGACTTTACACTCCAGCTGAAGGTTCACCTTATGCTGCTCAAGGCGCCGCATCTGACGCTTTTTTAACTGTAAAAATTCTTTTCGCAATGGCATTTTTTCCAGCCAATTTAAAGTGCCTCCTAAAACTGAATGACTGTCTGCAAGTGTCACTGAAAATCCCCGCTCCGCTAAAATACCAGACGCTTCCATTCCCGCTGGGCCACCGCCAACGACCAACACTGGTTTTTTAACTTTGGTTGATTGCAGGAAAGGAGCGGGCCAATCTGCCTCCTTGCCGGCTCTTGGGTTTGTCAAACATGATATCGCAAGTGATTGAGCTAGCATATCTGCACAACCCTGATTACATCCAATACAAGGAATGGTGTCCTCAACGTTTCCTGAGTAAGCCTTATTTACTAAATCTGGATCAGCGACATGAGCGCGGGCCATACCTATCATATCAGCCTTTTCAGTCGCTAACATATCTTCTGCCAGTTCGACGCTATTGTAACGACAAACTGACATAATCACTGGCTTTCTTTCTAATCCATCAAGATTTGTACTTATCGCCTCTGTTAGATATCTAAATTGCTGATTACTAAAAGCCATGTCGGCTATTTGTGTAGAAATAGTGTAGCTACCATGATAAGCAGAATGTGAAACGTTTACAAAATCAAGCTGTACAGCTGACGCAAGCTTGAGAACTACTGTGCACATATCATTAAGTGTTAGCCCACCTTGTAGAAATTCATCTGCGCTTATCCTTACGCCCATGGTGCGGTCTGCCCCGATCATTTGGCGCACTGCTATAGCTGTTTCCATTACAATGCGCATTCGATTTTCTAAGTTACCGCCATATTTATCTCCGCGCTCATTTGCTATAGGCGATAAAAACTGTTGCAGTAGATGACCATGGGCAAGCTGTAATTCAATTCCATCTAACCCAGCTTCCAGTAAGTTAGAAGCCACATCTGCATGTGCTCCTATAACTAATTTAATTTCCTTTTCAGTCATTGGGTGGGGGGCCGGAGCTGTCGCTGTCCATGGTATAGAGGAAGCTGACCACGAAGCCATCCTTGCAAAATTCCCATCGATATGTCGCCCTAGATGCAAAATTTGTCCAAAAAGGCGGCTTCCCTCACCCTGCACTGCCTTGGCTATTTCACTGAATTTAGGTATCGAAGCGGCTTCATAGCCATTTACACCCTGCTGCCGGCCTAGCGAGGATTTATGAACCCGAACACCTTCAAAAATTATTAACCCTGCCCCACCTGCCGCTCGCGCTTTGTGGTAGGCCAAATGGCGGCCTGAAGGTAAATTATTCTCACCATAATTGGTGGTATGGGCTGGGACAAAAATACGGTTGCGCACCTCAGTCTGTCCAATTTTCAGAGGCCTAAAGACATGAGGATAAAGATTATGCTGCGCCATATTTAAAACCTTTTACAACTGACCCCGTAAATCGACAAACCTTTTAGCTTTTAGAGATTTATCTGGGTCAAAAATAGCTGTTCGTTCGGAACGCTCAATAATTGGCCGCACTCCTATAGCTACACGAACAGTTTCAGCTATCCGTTCAATATCAGTCTTTGGATCAATATCTAACAGCAGCCGAAGCCTATCTGCAGAAAGTGGGTCATTTTGTACCTCTCTGTCCACTATAATCTGAAATTCTCCCACCTGTCCTTCAGTCAACAACAGATCCGTCACCACTTCTGGATTTATCAGCATTCCTTTAACCTTAACTAGATCATCCGCCCGCGAAGGCATCCCTATAAACCGGTCAGTCCAGCTGCCGCAATGTGGACATTGCTCTGTGCTGAGAGCTGCAAAATCACCCAAAGCGTAGCGCAAAAGGACCGTTCCACGACGGTCTAAATGGGTTAGTACAGACAAGCCACGTTCCCCTTCAGGAAGGGGTTTGTGCGTGTCTGGATCAACGATCTCAAAATAAAAATGATCTGGAGCTGGATTGTGATAGCCGGAATCTGGACAGCATTCCACAGACCCTACCTGCATTTCCGTAGCTGCATAGGAAATACTAACAAAAGCATCTTTGCGACCAATTCTGCGCATTCTGTTTGTTAAGTCTCGGCGCATTTCACTGCTCACCGCCTCACCGGTTACAAAAGCCAACCGTACCGCAGAAAAATCAGCTCGCAACTCTTCAGCACGCATTAACACCCTCCGCACAAAGCTTGTGACCCCCCATAATATTGTTACTTTCGTTCGAGAAACTGTCTCGACTACCTCATCAAGACCGGCGGTCCAATGAAAATGCTTCGAGGGACGGCCAGGTAATGGACTAATTACAGGGATTTTCATGACATTAGCAGCTGCAATAGTGCGGTGATAAGCCCCATATGGGTAAAGGGTCATTGGGCAGAGATTCGCAACACTATCAGTGTCACGCACCTGTCTTATCTCTAAAGCTCTGCGGTTAGCAGTAAGCGTATTGAAGAAATCATAGCTGGTTGAATAAAAAGGAGTGGGCCTGCCACCACTTGTGCCCGTAGTATGCATTACATCCCAATTAATAGTAGCTTCTTCTTCCAAGCCTTTTGTTTCCAAACGAAAGGCTTCAGGCTCTGCAGCATAATCCTTTTTCGAGATTACAGGTAAAAGATAAATATCTGCTAAACTTTTTATGTCACCGCGCAAGAGCCCCATTTGTTTAAATCGGGCACGATAATAAGGGTGACGGGAAAAACATAAATCCATGGTTTGAGAAAAGTTTTTCTCTTGAATTTTTGTTATGATCGAACGTTCTTTGAATGGCAGATCTATAATCATTTTTACAACTTGAAGACTCGCTCCGCGTTACCGCGAATAAAAGCTTTATAAGACTCAGCTCTTAATCCAAGGTCATCTACTTCACGTCGGTAACGCTCAAATGTTAAAACTGGAAAATCAGTACCAAACATCACCTTGTGTCGCCCATAGCTATCAATATATCGCACAAAACTATCCGGCCAGTATTTAGGAGCATGAGCGTCTGCAATAATGTAGACGTTGTCATGTTTCCAAGCCATCGCAATCATTTCATCTGTCCAAGGTATGCCTATGTGAATTCCAACCAACTTCAATTCTGGAAAATGACAAGCAACCGGATCGAGACTAATTGGACGACCCACAGATTGCAGAGGCCGCTTTGGTTCGTAGACAAGGGACTGGCCTACTTGCAACAATATCGGAATATCTAGCTCCACACATTTGCTATAAAATGGATACCAACGGGCGTTATCTGGGGGCAGCTCAAACCAATGCGGATAACCATGAGCACCAATGAAACCATACCTTTCCACCGCCTCAGTCAACGCGTATACTCCTGCCATTCCCTCTGTAGGATCTAGTCCAGCTAAACCATAAAAACGATCAGGAAATTTCTGAACTGCTTTTGCTACAATCTCATAAGGCAAATGCCAGCTGCCCTTAAGCCCCAATTGGCCAGTTTTGTTGGCTACAAGAAAAGCTTTTTCAATGCGCGCCGAATCCATTTGCCGCAGCATTTCCTCATAGCTATACCCCTGCATCACCGAGTCATCACGGCCAAACTTACCTTTATGAAAACGCCCTGACCAGTCTGGTCGCATCTTAACTATTTCCGACGTATGCGGATTCACAACGGTGTCTATCGCCAAAAGTGTGTGATCTGCCTTAGTCATTCTAAATCCCTCTTCCTACTCCTATATCTTGCGCGATAAGATCCAACAAAATTTCGCTCGAACCTTCGCCAAAAGTATATAATCGAGCATCCCGCCAATATCGTTGCATATCACTCTCAGCTGCATAACCAGCGCTGGCCATAATTTGCATTCCTTGCTCAGTAATTGTTTTCAGAGTTTCAGTAGTAACCAGCTTGGCCTGTGCAGATAAGCGCGTACAGTCTTCACCTGCATCAATTGACTTAGCAAGTTCTCGGGTAAGAAGACGCGCTAAATCTACATCTGTTTGCATATGTGCAAGCCTATGTGCTAGCACCTGAAAACGTCCAATCGATTGGCCAAATTGTTTGCGTTCCCGGGCGTGTGCCAGAGCAGCATCCACAGCTGCCTGTGCAGTCCCAACAACTGCCGATGCTAATCCAGAACGAGCATAAAACAGTGTTTTTTTGAGACAGTCAAAACCTTCACCAATCATCCCTAAACGTGCTTCATCAGAGACTAAAACTTCATCAAAGCCAATATCATATGATAAAGAGCAGCGATTTCCTATTTTTTCCAACGGTGTCATAGATATGCCTTTAGCATCTGGTGAAACCAAAAATAAGGTTACTCCTTTTCCACCTCTGCTTTTTGAATCTGTACGAGCCGCAACTACCATTTGCAGAGCAGCCTTTGCGCCACTAATCCAAATCTTCCTGCCTGTGATTTTCCAATTTTTACCGCTCTTTACGGCTCGTGTCTGCAAGGCGCCCGCATCGCTACCAGCTTCTGCTTCACTCAAGGCAAGTGCAAAGGCTCCCTTCCCAGCCAGCAATTCTGGGATCCAGGCTTGTTTCTGAGTCGGGCTGCCAGATGTGATCAAAGTCATCATCCCAAAGCAGGTTACTCTGTTGTAAAGCAAAGCCGCCATGGTCGCATGATAACCAAGCCTCTCCTGTATAATTGAGAGCTGTTCCCAGCTGCCTCCTAAACCACCTTCTTTTTCTGACATAACTAGTCTGAACAAACCCATATCAGCAAAAACTTCTAAAAGGTGGTCTGGCGGCTCACCGGCCGCATCTCGTCGTCTAACTTCTTCAAGTGGTAGATGCTTTTGCATCATTTTGTCTATTGAATCGCACAAACTGGAAACTTCAAACGACATTTGCCCCAACCCAAAAAAACACTAAGGTAAAAAAATGGTAAGCAGGCGCTTGTGCAAAGGCAATTAATTAATGAAGCCAGAAAATCAGCCAAATGATCTGAACAAGGATTTGGACATTATTATTGTTGGAGCTGGCGCTGCAGGAGCCGCTGCTGCCTGGAGATTGGCAGCAGGCGGACTAAAAGTCGCCTGTTTAGAGCGCGGTGACTGGCAAAAGGACGGAGATTTCCCAGCAAATAAAAACGATTGGGAAATAAAACGACAAACCTGTTGGAGCCCCAACCCAACTCAGCGTCGTTTGACATTTGATCTTCAAATTGACGCAGAGGACAGTGAGATAAAGCCTCTTATGTATTCTGCTGTGGGCGGAAGTACAATTATGTGGTCATGTCACTTTCCACGCTTCCACCCGTCTGATTTTTGCACACGAACAATGGATGGTGTGGGAGAAGACTGGCCAATAAGCTATCAAGAATTGTTGCCTTATTATCAACTAAATGAAAAAATGATGGGTGTTAGCGGACTATCAGGCAACACCGCGTACCCGATTGACGCGCCCCACAGGCTACCCCCTTTGCCATTATCAGAGGGGGCAAAACGTATTGCCAACGCTTTTAATGAACTGGGGTGGTCATGGTGGCCAGCAGAGATGGCTGTGAACTCACAACCCTATGGGAGTGAGCGTGGCCAATGCAACCATTGTGGTCCCTGTGAGCTAAATTGTCCGCATAAGGCAAAAGCCAGCACTGACATTACATATTGGCCGCTGGCGATAAAGGCTGGTGCAAGACTTTTCACTAAAACCCGAGTTACCAAAATTCTTACTGACCCTTCTAACTTAGTAAGCGGTGTTTTATATTTGGACAGAACAGGCAAAGAAGAAAGATTGTTAGCTCCAAGAGTGCTTTTAGCCTGTAATGCAGTCGGCTCAGCTCGCTTACTTAAACTGTCAGCAGATAAAACCCAAAATAAAGGGTTAGCCAATAAGTCCAGTCTGGTCGGCAAAAACCTAATGCTACATCCTCTAGCCAGGGTATCTGGCCTATTTGAGGATCTGGTTGAAGGCCACAAGGGGATTTCTGCTGGGAGTTTCGTAAGTCACCATTTTTATGAAACCGATGGAAAACGCGACTTCAAACGCGGTTTTAAAATGCAAGCGCTTGGCACACATGGACCCGCGTTGACGGCTAGCGGCTCTGCGGGGCGCAGGATTGCGTGGGGAAATAACCACCATAACGATTTCCTACGCCACTTTGGCCATGTTTATAGTCTGTCTATTTGCTCTGATGATATGCCAGACCTGGCTAACCAAGTCGTACTCAGTGAAACAAATGTAGCAGATGACGGCCTACCGGCAGCCCGGATGATTTACAAGACTCCAGTATCCGCAAAGAAAGCACTGAAAATGGGCATGAAGATGGCCAAAAAAGCTCTGCTTCAGGCAGGTTGTTATGAAATTTTTGATAACCCTTCATTGCCCGAAGCTGGTTTTCACCTAATGGGAACCGCTCGCATGGGGAACAATCCTGAAAAATCAGTTCTAAACAAATGGTGTGAGACCCATGACGTCCAAGGCCTGTTTGTAATTGACGGTTCAGCTTTCGTAACAGCCGCGGCTGTAAATCCGACTAATACAATTCAGGCTCTTGCGCTTCGAACTGCTGATTACCTGCTTACCAAAAACTAAATTGGCAATAAAAACAGCATTCTCAGAATTAGTGTATTTGGGCAAAAACGGCTGTCAGGCATTGACAATAACTTTTTGACTGCTCCACACTATCTGGAACAGTTTAATTTTTGGTTTTAATTAGTGAGTGTGTATTGCAAAAAGAGTCACTTTCATCATCGCCCGATTTCGATGCTAATAGCATGAAAGCTGCTTGCTCATCACCCGAAGAAATAGTTGAACTGCATAATCAGACAAAAGAGAAGTGGCCTGGACGGTGTTGGGGAGATAAAGATTTAGCAGCTAAGTCCGGCATCATTCACTTTCATTTAAGCTCTCAAGTGCGCGATGAAATTATCGGTTCATTGAAGTTTGTGCGTGCTAACGGTCTAAAACTAAACACCATAACACAGGAAGATTTTCGCCTACCAACACTGGCAAGAGAAATGCCAGAATTGCGTCAGAGGCTAGACCAGGGCCTTGGTTTTATAGTTATCCACACAGACCTGGCAGAAACTCTCTCAGAGCAAGAGTTCGAAATTCTGGGCTGGGCCATTTGTAATTATTTTGGACAGATTATGCGTCAAGGCATTGACCATGATTTGCGCCTTTTTACCGTTGCAGATAAAGGCGAGGCAAATTTAGACCCCACGCGCATAGGCGCTAGCGCAAAGCGTTCAGCAAAACATTCTGACAATGGGTGTCTCGAGCCTCGCCCACCCTGTTATCTTGGGCTTTTTTGCTACCAATCTTCAGACCAAGGCGGCGAAAGCACAATTATTTCTGCTCAATCTATCCTGAGAACAATCATGAATGAGCGACCAGATTTACTCTCTCATTATTTTCAAACCTATCATTTTCGTGCTCCACAATCCCATGTTTGGCCATCAAAAGGCCCAACCATTCAAAAACCAATTCTCGAATTTAAAAATGGGGAACTAATGGTGCACTACGCACGGATAATGATTACGCCCGGTATGGAGATGGCTGGAGAACCGCTTAGTCCCATTCAAATTGAGGCACTAGATTTTTTGGATGAAGTTCTGGAAAGGCCAGAGCTGAACTTTAAGACATTGCTACGCCCGGGTGACTTGTTAGTCATGAATAATTTAGCTTTTTTACATGGGCGTGAAGAATTTAGCCCTGGGAGCACCGGTGGGCGGAACTTGAAACGCTATTGGATGTGGCGACGACATATAGGCCCTGGAACTGATCCAGTTCTCCTCGATTTAGCAGAATTTGGTTCATAAAAGAGGACAGGCTATGCAGAAGTTAACTATGAACGTGGAACATACTGATGGGAACATAATAGAGCAATCTCTGCAGATTTCACGTATGTACAATTTTGGCTCTGCGACTCGTGACCCACGGTCAGCAGTAGCTCACCAGGAAGAGGTTGCAAAATCGGGGATTCATATTGCAGTTGATGTACCAGCTCCAAGGATTTATCCGATTGGGTTGCATGCATTAGATACTAGCGATGCAGTGTTTGTACAATCCACGCAAACTTCTGGTGAGGTAGAGATTGTCATATACGTTAGCGACAAGATTTATATTAGTGTTGGAAGCGATCATACTGATAGGGCCCTTGAAACCGTCTCTATCCCAGGCTCAAAGCAAGCCTGTGTCAATCACCTAGCGACAAAATTTTGGCTCTGGGATGATATTGCAGATAGTTGGGATGACTGCATTTTACGCAGCTGGGTTGATGGCCGACTGTATCAAGAAGTGGGCGTGGACAAATTTCTGTCCCCACCAGACGTTTTATCAGTTTTGAGAGAGCGGGTGAGTCACGTTCCAAAGCGTGACTTCATAGTTTATTGCGGAACCTACGTGAGTGTTGATAAAGCACTAGGTTTTGGCAGTAATTGGCGCTACCAGCTAGATGCGCCAAAATTGAACAGGCAAATTGATGCCCAGTACGAGGTGGTTGATATTCTTAGAGAAGTTAAGGACGACTTCCGTGTTCCTTTCTTCAATCCTCAGAAAAGCTAACCTGTCTGTTTTGTGTATCCTATTTGAAAGGGAGGATAAAATGCGAAAACACAAAAACAAGTTTCTGGTATCTGCCGCAGCCTCATTAGCCTTTTCGGCATTGGCGGGGGCTGCTTCAGCAGAAACACTAATAGTAGCTTCACCTCAAGTTCCGGAAGGTTTTGACGGTGATGCTCTAAAGACTCACACTCAGAATGTAGTTGTACAGACTTATGAAAATCTGGTTGTTTACGGCAAAAAGATGGTTGATGGCCAGATGAAAAATGACCCGGCAACCGTTAAGCCACATCTGGCTGAAAGCTGGAAAATATCTCCTGATGGAAAAACATGGGTATTTAAACTGCGTGAAGGTATTAAAAGCCCATATGGCAATGAGCTGACTGCAGATGATGTGGAGTGGAGTTGGTCAAAATCATTTGCTCAGAAACGGACAGGGAACTTTATTGCTCGGGTGTCTAATGTTATTGGAGTAAAAGCACTCTCTAAATACGAAGTTGAGTTCACATTATCGGCACCCAGCTCAATCTTCCTGAAAGCACTAACACTTTATGTTCCCGGCATTTATGACTCGACAGAAGTCAAAAAGCACGCAACCACCGAAGACCCATGGGCATTAAAGTGGATGCAATCAAACACCGCAGGATTTGGGGCATATCATCTTGAAACTCTGCGCCCAGACGATCAGGCTGTTTACGTTGCCAATAAAAACTATTTTGGTGGAAAATTGCATTTCGATAAAGTGATCTATAAAGAAGTGCCATCTGAAGCTAGCCGAGTAACCTTGCTGAAAACTGGTCAGGTACATTTAATTGACCGCCCATCTATTCAAAAGGTGGTTGATTTGCAAAAGGATTCGAATGTAAAAGTAGATCGCGCTTCTGGCCGCTCTATTGCTTCTGCCAGAATGAACCCAAAATGTGAGCCTTTTGATGACGTTCGGGTCCGTCAGGCATTTAACTATGCAATTGACAAAGATGCCTTGAATAAGGCGGTTTTTGCAGGTCAGGCGGATATCGCAAAATCTGTAGTGCCCCCAATTGTGGATGGCTATAATCCAAATCACTATCCTTATGACTATAACCCAAGCAAAGCTAAAGCACTGCTGGCTGAGGCCGGTTTTCCAAACGGTATCTCCGAACCAATAAAGCTCCTCTATGCAGATGCTTTCTGGCACCAGGAGCCTGTGGCAATCCAGGTAGCGGATATGTTGAAGAAAATTGGCGTGACTGTGCAGCCTACCCGGGTAACAACTTCAGAAATGCGGGCTAAAGGTTCACCAAAAAAGATGAGTATGTGCTTCTTTACTTGGGAAGACGGTCCTATCGTTTTGGATCCTGTTTATACCATGTATCTGATTTCACACTCAAAAGGTGTTTCCAACCGAGCAGCTTACAGCAACTCACGGGTGGACGAGTTGATAGACAAGTCACGCGAGGAACTGGATGCCGGTAAGCGTCTGGCAATGATGGACGAAGCGCAGAAGCTGTGGGTCACTGATGCTCCATGGATTTTGACCACTTATCCAGCAACATTCGAAGCGATGAACCCTAAGCTAAGTGGCTGGGTACATTATCCGGACGAACATGAGCGCTGGCGTGAACTGAAGATGGACTAACACTTTGATTAGCATTGCCGCCAGTCCTCTGGCGGCAATGCTCTTTATTTTTCTTATTCATTTCAACTAACTTGCTTGAACAAGCACCAAAATTATGAATTTTTCACAGTTTATTTTTCGACGCACGCTCATGGTCATTCCACTTTTGGTCGGGGTAGTCTTCTTAACCTTTATGTTAGTCCGGGTCGGAGGGCTAGACCCGGTTGGTCTCTTGGCTGGCCCAACCGCTACAGCTGAAGAATTTGACATGATCCGCAAAGAACTTGGTCTTGACCAGCCTTTGTGGAAACAATTTCTGATATATGCCGGTAATGTGGT
>CABYZM010000004.1:7500-91054 GCA_902523435.1 uncultured SAR116 cluster alpha proteobacterium | reverse complement strand
GGTTTCAGCGCTTCTCGGTCGCATTCCGTCTGCTGTGGGTTATCAACCCACTCTGGCAACAGATATGGGTGCACTCCAAGAGCGGATTACGTCAACAAACAAGGGCTCAATCACGTCTGTTCAGGCGATTTATGTCCCTGCTGATGACCTGACCGATCCGGCACCGGCAACATCATTTGCCCACCTTGATGCGACCACTGTTTTGTCACGTCAGATTGCTGAGCTGGGTATCTACCCGGCTGTGGATCCGCTTGACTCCACTTCGCGGGTTCTTGACCCACGTGTTGTTGGCGAAGAACATTATAACACAGCACGTGAAGTTCAGGAAGTTCTGCAGCAATACAAGTCATTGCAAGATATCATTGCCATTCTGGGTATGGATGAATTGTCTGAGGAAGATAAGCTTGTCGTTGCCCGTGCGCGTAAGATTCAGAGATTTTTGTCACAGCCGTTCCATGTTGCTGAAGTATTCACAGGCACCCCTGGGGCATTTGTTGGTCTTGAAGAAAGCATCAAAGGCTTCCAGGGCATTGTGCGTGGTGATTATGATGATTTACCAGAAGCAGCTTTTTATATGGTTGGCACGATTGACGAAGCGATTGAAAAGAGCAAAAAACTCTCTGCTGAAGCTGCCTGACAGCCAAAAGCCGTGACCAACAACAGCCTCCAACAATAAGGACAGTCTAGCTATGGCCGAAACAACAAAGATGGAACTTGTCACGCCGGGGCGCGTTGTGGTCAGCAAACCCGTTGAAATGGTTGTAATTCCAGGCAGTGAAGGCGTTTTCGGCGTGCTCCCGCGCCATTCAGCTTTGCTTGCAAACTTGCAGCGTGGTGTCGTTGAAGTGTTTCAAAGTGGCAAAGTAATTGATAGGCTGATGATTGATGGCGGTATCGCTGATGTTACGCCAGACAGCGTGACAATCCTGACCGAGCGGGCCGAAGACCTGAACAAAACGAATACACAGGAAATTGGGGAGCGTGCAAAAGCTGCATCAGAAGTCGAGGCTGATTTTCTGAAAGATGTGGAGGCTGCCTTATAAATGGACAATCACAGACCAATGTAAGCCTAATATTGGCAGCATTTAAGAGACGTTGATTTCGTCCTTGAATGTGTCCATTAAATTTTCATATACGTCCTGTTTAAAAGGTACGGCGCGCTGAACCAACTGTTCTGGCGAAAGCCATTGCCAGCTTATAAATTCTGGTTCTTCCGTTTCAATATTAATGTCAGAATCAGTTCCTGTGAAACGCAAGGCTACCCATTTCTGTGTTTGCCCGCGATAGGCCCCTGACCACAGCCTATTAGCCAATTCCTCAGGAATGTCATAATTCAGCCAGTCCGGGTGAATGCGCAGGATTTCAGCTTTGTTTGTACCAATCTCCTCTTGCATCTCGCGGAAACAAGCTGTCTCAATGTCCTCGCCTTCATCTATACCACCTTGGGGCATTTGCCAGGCTTCTGCGCGGTTATCTATTCTCTGGCCGCTGAAAATTTGTCCTTTAGCGTTTATCAACATAATGCCAACACAGGCGCGGTAGGGCCTGTTTTCATAATTTAACGGTTTGATTTTAATTTCTTTCATGGCTTGCCCGCCGATATGTATTATGGCTTGTTTGACTATGATTTTGAAGACAGGGCATTAAAAACACTCAGTCCGCGTAGCAAGTCAACAGCGCGTGCCAGCTGGTAGTCAATTTCGATTGGGTCTTTTGGTTCAGCAGAGGCAGTATTGTCTTCTGTTGATTCTGCACCACCTTCCTGATTGTCCAATGCGCCGCGCAGATCTTCTTCTCTGACAAGTCCGCCCTCCAGTTTTTCAATCCGCGCCAAGGCTACCTCAATATCAGGGGAAATGCCCTTTGCCTGAATAGACACGCCAGATGGGGTGAAATAGAGGGCTGTTGTCAGCCGCATTGCGCCATGCCCTGGCATCGGTGTGATGGTCTGCACGGATCCTTTGCCAAATGAACGTGTGCCCATCACAACAGCACGGCGGTGATCTTTTAGCGCGCCGGCAACAATCTCAGACGCAGAGGCAGAGCCTGAATTTATGAGAACAACAATGGGTAACCCATCACTGATATCGCCAGGCCGTGCATAAGCATGCTGAATATCATTTTCACCGCGGCCCCGCGTTGAGACGATCTCACCTTTTTCTAAAAAGGCGTCAGACACGCGTATCGCCTCAGACAGCAGTCCTCCTGGATTATTTCGCAGATCAAGAACAAGGCCGGTCAGTCCTTCCGCCGTTTCAGCCTGCAGGTCATCCATTGCCTTTTGGAGACCCGGCGAGGTCTGTTCAGAAAATGTTGTGATCCGAATATAGCCGATATTTTCATACAGACGTGAGCGAACAGATCTAATCTTTATTTCATCTCTAATAATGTTGACTTCAAAAGGCTCATCCTGAGCGCGTTGCACGGAAATTTTTACATTTGAGCCAATCGGCCCGCGTAATTTTTCAACGGCATCATTCAAAGTCAATCCAACAATACTCTCCCCGTCAACAGAGATGATCAGATCCTCAGGCAGAATTCCAGCTTTATCTGCAGGTGTATCATCAATGGGTGAAACCACCTTCACAAAGCCATTCTCCATTGTGACCTCGATACCAAGGCCGCCAAATTTTCCTCTTGTTTGTACCTGCATTTTTTGGAAATTATCATCTGGCAGATAGGCTGAATGAGGATCAAGGGATGTTAGCATGCCGTTAATGGCTGCCTCTACTAAATCTTGATCTGCCACTTCTTCCACATAGTCTTCTCTAACACGTTGGAATACATCGCCAAACAAAGTCAGTTGCCGATAGGTCTCCTCATTGTTTGACTGTGCCTTTGTTGTCAGTGGTGCTATCAGAAACAGCGCAGAGAACGCGCCAAGGATCATGGCTGCAAGTACAAGTAGACGTTGTTTGGATAAAAAAGTCATTGTGCAAAGGGCCCTTTTTTGAGCTACTGATTTGTCAAAATTGAGTTATTTAACCTGACGGTGTTACTATCATAGCTTCTGCGGTTCAACCTGTCAGCGATAAATCTCAAAAGGTATCTAGCAAGTTCTATATTATCAGGCTTCGACCAGTCATCTCGTCAGGCTGATCTATCCCAAGAAGAGCCAGAAGTGTTGGCGCCAGATCCACCAAACTGCCATTCTGCAAATCCTGTGCTGGGGCATCTTTTATATGATTAACCAAAATACACGGCACAGGATTTGTTGTGTGCGCAGTATGTGGAGAATTTGCGGTTGAATCCCACATTACCTCACAGTTTCCATGATCCGCTGTTACGAGCATTGCCGCACCAGCAACTGAAACAGCCTTTGCTAGGTGCCCCACAGCGCTGTCGACAGTCTCAACTGCTTTTATCGCTGCGTGAATATCTCCTGTATGCCCAACCATATCTGGGTTGGCAAAATTCACAATTATCAAATCATGCTGCTTGTTTGTAACCGATGCTAGTACTGCGTCCAGAACGCCCTGCGCTGACATTTCTGGTTTTAAATCATAGGTTGCTACTGAGGGCGAAGGTACAAGGTGTCTGTCTTCTCCTGCAAAGGCTGCTTCCTCTCCGCCATTGAAAAAGAAGGTCACATGCGGATATTTTTCAGTTTCAGCTACTCTGAGCTGATTGAAACCCGCTTTTGATACAATCTCGCCTAAACCGTTTCGCAACTCTGGCGGCATAAATAATGGTTTTATAGTACTAGTCAGATCATCAGCAACTGGCGTCATGCTCAGCATGCCTCCAGAGAAGGGCCTGTTTGGTTTATTAACCAGCCGACAGCCTGTCTCTTCAGGTCGCACAAGCGCCCGCAGAAACTGGCGAATACGGTCCACCCTGAAATTTGCAACCAGAAGGCAGTCATTTTCAGCAGGACCAGCATAGCCATTTATGCGGGTTGCTGTTATAAATTCATCTGTTTCCCCCCGTGCATACGCATCTGCCAGAGCTGTTTTTATATCAGTTGCGTGATGAGGTGCTCTGCCAGCGCATAGCACATCAAGAAAAGCCTGCGTCCTGTCCCATCTGTTGTCCCGATCCATTGCAAAATAGCGGCCAGTGATGCTGGCAACACAGCATGTTGATGGCAGGCTGGCAATAAAAGCAGGCAATTCATCTGCAGCAGCTTTTGGCAGAGTGTCACGCCCATCTGTGATGATATGAAGCCAAACCGGGATGTTTGCTGTGGCCATAATCTCGGCAATTCTGTGTATGTGATCCGTATGAGCGTGAACTCCTCCCGATGAGGTCAGCCCTGTCAGATGTAGGGCGCTGCCTGTCTGTGCGCATTGTTTTGTCATGTCAATAAGGGGCGGCAATCTATCTACCTCACCAATTTTGCAAGCAGCAGAAATTCTGGGCAAATCCTGCATAATCAATCGTCCTGAGCCGATGGTCAGATGACCAACCTCGGAATTTCCAGGTTGACCTTTTGGCAGGCCAACAGCATCCTCAGAGGCCTGTAACTGGCAGTGCGGATAGTTGGAAATCAATTCGTCAATTACAGGTGTGTATGCCCTGTCAACAGCATTTAGGGCTGAATTGGCGCTGCTGCCCCAGCCATCCATAATACATAAGATTACCGGCGTTTTGGCTGTCATATAGGCAATCCTGTGAAAAGTGGAATTTCGCTTGTGGTTATATAGCTGACAAGACGCTCCAGCAAGCCGTTAAAGCTGTCTTTGATATCAGCCTCTGTGATAGGGGTGGCGGGCCAGTATCATTTCGGCTCTGTAGAGCTGTTCGGCCAGCATTGCCCGGCAGAGCATATGTGGCCAGATCGCGCGTCCAAAGGCGATCTTCTTATCAGCTTTCTTCAGCAGATCGGGATGATGTCCATCTGCGCCGCCAATTGCAAAAAAACACTGAGAGATACCGTTAGCCCGCCATTGACCGATCATATCTGCTAGTTCTTCAGAGGTGATATTAACTCCATCTGGGTCAAGGCTGATCAGGCGTTTGGATGTTCCAGAACTCTGGCTTATATAAGAAAGAAGTTTCTTGCTTTCGTCTTTTGTGCGCGCAGGTCCGGTAGGAAGCCGGGACTCAAATTCCTGCAAATGTGTAGGAAACGGGCACCGACCCAGCCAGTCTACCCATAATTCGGCTTCTGGTGTTTTGCGTGCCTTGCCAATACCCAGTATGGTCAGTTTCATCGTTCAGACAGTTGTTGGTTAATCAGCGTGTACGTGAACAATGTCATCACGTGGCGTGACTGTGTCCCACATCCGCTCAAGTGAATAAAAATCACGCACCTCAGGTCGGAACAGGTGAACAATCACTTCCGCGGTATCCAACAAAATCCAATCTGCCTGTGCTAAGCCTTCTTTGCCCAATATAGGCACTCCAGCACTCTTCAGCTTGACCTCCAGATGTTCGGCTAGGGCGGCAACCTGACGTGAAGAAGAGCCAGAAGCGATTACCATAAAATCAGCAATTGAGGATTTCCCATCTAAGGGAATGGAGACAATATCGATTCCTTTATTATCGTCAAGCGATTGCAACACTAGATCTTTGACCTGTTCAGGGGTTAGTTGCAGACGATTGTCTTTGGTAATGGTCTATCTCCTCGATTGTAGTTTAGCGATCGCCATATGTAAGGCAAAGGATATCGCTTTTTTCTGAGAAGAGCAAGATATCATGCTGTTCTGTTTCTGATCGCCGTCGATGAAGCAGGATCAGATGCTGTGTGTATGAAAGCCCAGCCACCTATATTGCGTTTTAAATTGCAGGCCGGCCTTTTTCTTTTGCCCGACATCAGCGCTGCGCCAGCTGAGGCAAGGGCCTGAAAACGGTAATGTGGCCTGTTCACCACGATAATAGGCAGCAGCCGGGATATAAAGTAAGCCCGCTCCCATTGTGGGAATTGGATAAGATTATCTGCACCCATTATCCATATTAAATCAGCCCTCGGACATCTCTTTACTATCAGACTGAGACTGTCAGCTGTAAATTGAAGGGCTTTTTTTTGCTCAAAATCCAGAACTTTTATCCAGCTGTATGGTTGTGCAACATCTCTTGCACTGGCAAGGCGCTGCACAAACGGGGCCATCCCATTTTCAGATTTTAACGGATTTTGCGGGCTGACCAGCAACCATACTTCATCAAGTCGTGCAGCCTGTCTTGCTTGACGGGCTATATGAACATGTCCTTTATGTGCTGGATTAAAGGATCCGCCTATAAGACCAATGCGCCGTCTGTAGGGGTAAGTTGGACAGGCTGCTGATAAGGGTGTATCTGCCTTTTTAGACACGTGTCTGTCCTGACCCGCGCACGGTATATTTAAAGCTGGTGAGCTGGGCTGCGCCGACAGGTCCTCTGGCATGAAGTCTGCCTGTTGCAATCCCGATTTCAGCACCCATGCCAAATTCCCCGCCATCTGCAAACTGGGTAGAGGCATTCACCATGACAATCGCACTGTCGATTTCATTCAAAAATGTTTCAGCCTCACTCATGTCCTCAGTGATGATGCTTTCTGTGTGGCCAGAACCGTTCAGGCGGATATGGGCGATGGCTTCATCTAACCCTGATACAGTTTTCACAGCAATAATCGGGGCCAAAAATTCACATCCCCAATCAGAATCTGTTGCTGGTACAATTCGGTTATCACAGGCGGAAATTATATCTGTTCCACGCACTTCACAGCCACTGTCAAGAAGCTGTTTAACGATCATGGACATATCTTGGCTGCTGATAGTTTGGTCCATCAGCAATGTTTCTGCTGCTCCGCAGATACCAACCCGTCGCATTTTAGCATTTACACATATATCTGCTGCTTTTTTCATATCTGCCTGAGCTGATACATACAGATGACAGATACCTTCCAGGTGCGCAAATACAGGTACTCTGGCTTCGTCCTGGACGCGCCTGACCAGCCCTTTGCCGCCGCGTGGGATAATCACATCGAGCTGTCCGGACGCGGCCAGCATTGCGCCTACAAGCGCTCGGTCAGGCGAAGGGACAGACTGTATAGCTGCTTGCGGCAGGCTAGCATGGGATAAACCTTGCTGCATCAAACCGGACAGCATCTGACTGGTGTGATAGGAATCACTTCCGCTCCGCAGAATCACCGCGTTTCCTGATTTAATGCAAAGGCCGGCGGCATCAACTGTAACATTTGGCCTTGATTCGTAAATGACCCCAATTACGCCAAGTGCTGTTGATATGCGGGCAATATCAAGGCCGTTTGGCCTGGTCCATCTTGCCAGCTCAACCCCTAACGGGTCGTCGAGTTTTGCAATATCCTCAAGGCCAGTAGCCATTGCCTCAATCCTGTCGGCTGTTAAGGTAAGCCGATCGATAAAGGCATTTGTCAGACCTGTCTGCAAGCCATGTTCTCTATCTTTTTCGTTTGCAGTTTCTATCTGCAAGCTGTTCTGGCGGATCAAGTGGGCAGCCTGAAGAATGGCCTGATTGCGGCTTTCTGCCTCTGCCCTGCCAATAACAGCTTGTGCATCGCGGGCCTGTTTAGCCATTTGGCTGATAATTGCATCTGCTTCTGACATGTTGTTCAGAGTTTTTTTTGTTTGCTGCTGATGGCCTGACATCTGTCACTTCCTTTTTCACACTTCTGTCCCATTACATCAGTATCCAGCTATTCATGGCGTAGAACAAGATCATCTGCATGGATCAGTTCAGCCCGGCATTCATACCCTAGTATCATGGCAAAGTCCTTGCTTTTATGACCTTTAAGTTTGTCAGCCTCTACTGAAGAATGTCCAGCCAGCCCATGGCCTAATTCTGCCCCTGTTTCTGTGAGAATAACAACCAGATCGCCTCTTTCAAACTGGCCTTCTATCATCGTGATGCCAGCGGGAAGAAGTGATTTTCCCTGCCGCAGAGCGGTTTGTGCACCCTGATCAACTGAAATAGAACCTTTTGGATCAAGTGCGCCGGCGATCCAGCTCTTTCGGGCTTTCACCAGGCTGGTCTGTGGTGTGAAAAAACTGCATTTTGCTCCAGCTATCAACGCAGACACAGGTCTGTCATCAAACCCTTTGCAAATGATCATTCCAACCCCTGCCGCAGAGGCAATTCGCGCTGCTGCGAGTTTTGTGGCCATGCCACCAGACGCAAATTCTGCGTTGGCAGCTCCACCCATAGCCAAAACTTCAGGTGTGATGTCTCTGATCTCAGGGATATGACGTGCTGTCTCTATTTGACGCGGATTGACGGTATATAATCCATCCACATCTGAAAGCAGAATTAGTAAATCTGCTGATACCATTGCCGCAACCCGGGCAGCCAGCCGGTCATTATCCCCAAACCGAATTTCATAAGTTGTGACCGTATCATTTTCGTTCACGACAGGTACAACACCTAGATCAAGAAGTGTCTGTATTGTGGCTCGTGCATTGATATGGCGGCGGCGGGTTTCTGTATCTTCCGGGGCCAGCAGGATCTGGCCCGCACGAAGACCCTCATCTGCCAGCGCTTCTGACCAGAGTTGCGCTAGCTCAACCTGACCTGTTGCCGCAGCAGCTTGTTTTTCTTCCAGGCGTATGTTTTTGTTGCTCAAGCCAAGATGACGGCGGCCAAGCGCGATAGAGCCAGAGGAAATCAGAAGTACCTGGCTACCTTGCGAATGCAAGGCAGCAACATCTGCTGCCAGTGCTTTCATCCAGTCTTTTCTGGCTTCGCCACGGACAGGGTCAAACAGCAGGGCAGAGCCGATTTTAATCACAATTCGCTTCGCATTTTGAATATATTCAGGTACCACGCTTTAGCCTCCTTAACCCTGCTCATGCGGCGTCCAGGATAAGGGGTCTACCGCCTGAGCGGCCTCTTCCTTGCTGTATTCGATTAGCGCCGCTATAGTTCGCAGAACAGCGGTAACGCCATCATGACTAACAGATGACATATAAAGAACGTTGCCTGCCCCGGCTGCCTGCAGCGCATCGCGCACCTCATCAAGATAGTCAGCTGGGGCGGTATCACATTTTGACAGAACTAGCACTTCAGGCTTATCTGCCAATATATCTGCATAGGCTTCAACTTCACGCCTCACAATCTGCCAGCTTTTCACTGGATCATAGGACGACGCATCAATCAGATGAAGCAAAACGCGGCATCGTTCAACATGGCCTAAGAATCTGTGGCCAATACCTGCCCCCTTATGGGCCCCTTCGATGAGCCCAGGAATATCAGCCATTACAAATTCCCTGCCATCAATACCAACCACACCCAGGTTAGGATGCAGAGTTGTAAAAGGATAATCAGCAATTTTAGGCCTGGCAGCAGAGACAACAGACAGAAACGTTGATTTGCCTGCATTAGGAAGACCAAGCAGACCAGCATCTGCGATCAACTTCAGCCGCAGCCAGACCCACATCTCACTACCTTTTTCACCAGGCTGGGCCTTGCGTGGGGCTTGATTGGTGGATGATTTGAAAAAGGCATTGCCTTTACCACCAATGCCACCAGAGGCCAAAACAATTTCCTGGTCCTCTTTGGTCAGGTCAGCCAGCATGGTTTCACCATCATCTGCAATAATCTGACAGCCAACAGGCAGTTTCAGGACCACATCCTTGCCCCGCCCACCAGACCGGTTCCGCCCGGCACCTGGAATGCCAGCCGTTGCCCTGAAATGCTGTCGATAGCGATAATCAATCAGCGTGTTCAGTCCGCTAACACATTTGACTACCACATCACCACCACGTCCTCCATCGCCGCCATCAGGCCCGCCCATGGGCACATTGGCCTCACGCCGGAAACTGACAGATCCCGGCCCGCCATTTCCAGAACGGATAAATATTTTTGCCTGATCCAGAAATTTCATTTACTGTACCTTGTGTTGAAGACTACTCTTTACTGCCAGCTTACGCGGCCGATAATAAAAAGGGGATTCGCCCACATGCCTGGGCCATCCCCTTGATAAAATCGCTCCACAGAGGTGTGAGTAACACCTCTGTTTTATCTCACGCATCTGCTGTTATTCAGCCGCCTTTACCTGATCCTGAACAGATACAAACATGCGCTTGCCCGCTTTTTGGCGGAAGCTGACATTACCGTCGCATAGGGCGAACAGGGTGTGATCCTTGCCCATGCCAACATTTTCCCCTGGGTGAAACTTAGTGCCGCGCTGACGAACAATTATATTTCCTGCAACAACAGCTTCACCGCCGAATTTTTTCACACCTAACCGGCGTCCGGCTGAATCACGACCGTTTCTCGAGCTACCGCCTGCTTTTTTGTGTGCCATGCCCTGCTCTCCTCAACCTTAATCGTTTTTCTTTGCTGTACCCTTTTTAAGGGCAACGGTTTTCTTTGCAGCAGCTTTTTTGACTGCTGGTTTTGATTCTGCCTTAGCGGCAGCCTTTTTGGCTGGCGCTGCTTTTTTCTTAGCTGCTGGTTTTGATTCTGCCTTAGCAGCAGCCTTTTTGGCTGGCGCTGCTTCTTTCTTAGCCGCTGGTTTTACCTCTGGCTTAGCAGCAGCCTTTTTAGCTGGCGCTGCTTTTTTACTAGATGTATTGATATGTGTAATCTTCAGCAGCGTCAGATCTTGTCTATGGCCTTGCGTGCGGCGGTGATTTTTCCGGCGCTTGCGGCGGAAAATGATAATTTTTGGCCCGCGGGTCTGGCTAATCACCTGAGCTTCAACTGACGCGTTAGCAACAACGGGGGTACCAACCGTGACTTTGTCGTCGTCACCCAGCAACATCACATCCGATAACGTGACGGTCTGGCCCTCATCTGCATCAAGCTTTTCCACAAGAATGGTGTCATCCTTGGTTACGCGGTACTGTTTTCCGCCTGTTTTCACCACAGCATACATGGCGATTATCCTATTCCTACTTCAAATTATACCTTCAACTGCATATCTAATCATGCAAATTGTCCTGCTGTTCATGATTATGGTTTCTGACAACAGGTTATATTGAGCGCCCGGGATACACCTGTTCTGCCTGTAATGTCAAGTCAGAACTGCTTTTTGGGGTCATATATCAAGATAGATTTGCGCATTCTGTCAATTGAATTCGAAAAAGAAGTTAATTTAATTATTCTGCATCCGTGGTGTTGCAAAATCGGCAAATTTCAGGATTGGCAGGGCCAAAAGCAAAAAGTGATAAAAATCTGAACAAACACGCGGTTGTTTTATGGATGCTTTAATTATCTGATGTGAACGGTTCAGCGCCTCTATTACCTCTGCCCGTTTAAGCTAATTGCGCGTTCAGTTGTGTAGCTGCCCGCAAGCCCGATAAAAACGCATCCTCAGCGCGGGTCCCTTTTCCAAGGCGCCCATCATCACCTTTTGCCGGGTGCCAGTCCCCAGCAACAAAGATGCTGCTGTCTTTATCGGCGATATGAAACAGCTCATCTTGCGGGCAGGCCTGTTCAACCTTGGCATAGCGCCATCTGTGAGCTGCAATGTACGAGGGGTGGGGCAAGAGGATGTTTTGCTGCTCAGAGAAGGCCGCCAAGAGTTGGTCACAGATATCCGTAGGCTCAGCTTCCAGATGCGTTTTTGAAAAATCAGCCGTGGCCTGCAGGGTCACGGCGGCTGTCTGGCTTGCTCCTGGCCGAAAAGGCTCATAAGTTGCCCAGCTTATAGGCCCTTCGGGCGTCTGGATAAGGGTGCGGGGCAGGTCAATTGGCGCACGGAAACCTGCCATCACTGCCCAGCAGGGGGCATAGATCACCAGATCGGCACAGGCTGATAATTCAGGGGCAGGCTCGCGCAGGAGTCGGCTGGTTTGCGGGGCTGGGCAGGTAACGATTAAATGTCGGCAGGTGATCACAGTTCCGTCTGCGAGCTTCAGCTTTAGAGGGCCATTATGTGGTCCAGGGATGGGCTTAACTCTGGTGATGTTCTTTACTTCCGCCTGCTGCTTTATGGTCAGGCCCTCTGCCATGAACTCAGCTAGGCCACGCATGTCAGGTGTGCCTGAAAAGGCATCTTCTCGCCCGGCAAGAGGCCATTTCGCCAGCTGGCCTGCCTGCACGGCGCGGGCGCAGACAGCACCAAAAGCGGCAGAACGGGCGGTCACAAACTGGGCACCATGATTAAACAAAAACCCGTCTGCCCGCCGTGTTGACATGCGCCCGCCTGCGCGGCGGCCCTTATCAAGAATTAAAGCATTATGGCCAGCTCCTCGTAATAGCTGCCCTGCAGCTAGGCCAGCAAGACCTGAGCCAATAATCACAATCTCTGTTGATTTTTCTAGCACATTGTCTGGCGGAATCACTGACGGCATTGATTAACCCTTTTTTTGTTCTCTTCATGGCACTTTGCCTGCTCTTGACTGCAAAGATAGATGACAACAGGATGAAGACAATAAGAGGCCAGAACAAACTCAAAACAGACCTTATCTATGCTGATCGATTATCGGCTTCATAATGTCTCACCAAAAATATGGATTGGCAAAAATTATGACTGAGCTGCCTGACCTTGCGGAATTGGATATTCCTGATCCTGCCCATCTGGATGCAGAGGTGACACTACAGATTTATCAGGCTCTGCGCCCTGTCCTGCCGCCTGCCCGCCCAGCACTTCATCAAAAGGCAGACAGGCTGACAGACTGTCTGGACGCTTTTGATGCGTTTATTCTAGATGGGTTCGGGGTGATTAATGTGGGCATGGAAAAGATTAACGGTATTGACGAATTTTTCCAGCGTGCTGAACTTGCTGGAAAGCCGGTTGTGATACTCACCAACGCGGCCAGCGCGCCTTCAGCTGTCCTTGCAGAAAAATATCTGCGGTGGGGCCTGCCAGTGAAAGAGCAGCACATCGTGTCAAGCAGAGATGCTTTGGTTGCTGCTCTACCTGCTGTTCACCAGAGGTCAGAATTTCTGCAATTGGATTGCAAAACACAGCTTATAAATGGCTTGACCTCTTCAGCCAACGCCAACTCTGAACTATTTGACACAGTAAAAGCCTTTGTTTTTTTGGGCAGTTCGGGATGGGGTGAGGATGACCAGGCCCTGCTTGAGCAGAGTCTGTTGCAGCGGATGCGCCCTGTCCTAGTCGGCAACCCTGATGTCAGTGCGCCGCATCCGCATCAGTTTTCAGCAGAGCCAGGCTATTGGATGGCTCGAGCAATGAAGTCAGTGCCTGGCTTGCGCCCGCGCTGGCTTGGAAAACCGCATTTGCCCGCTTTTCAATTGGCTGTGGACAAGGTAAACCAGCTGGCAGCTGTTTCCGTTCCCAAACATCGTATTGCGATGGTAGGTGATTCGCTTCATACAGATATCTTGGGCGGTGCGGCTGCTGGCCTGGGCACCATCTTGATTACAAATTATGGCTTGCTGCGCACACATGACGTCGATCAGCTGTGTGCTGAGATGCAAATCTTCCCTGATTGGCAAGTCAGATTGATCTGAGTGGTGTTTACTGTTCATCCGGTTTGCTGATCAGCCTGTATAATGAACATCTAAGCTGGTAAGGCTGAACATGTCATTATACTTCGGCCAGAAAAATAACATACATACAGGAGCAGGAGATGATAGGGCCACGAAGAGTTTTAGTTACAGGTGCGGGAAGGCGCATTGGGGCAGGCCTTTCCATAGCTCTGGCTGAAGCAGGCTGGCATGTTGTTCTGCATTACAATCAGTCGGCTACAGAAGCGCAGACCCTTTGTGAGACACTAACCGCCGCGGGCAGAACTGTTGAACTGGTTCAGGCTGATTTGGCCAAACCGGATGATATCGATAAGCTGATGGCACAGGTACGGTCATCTGGTCCGCTTGATGCTGTCATCAATAATGCCTCTTTGTTTGCCTATGATGATTCTGATACAATTTCGGCCTCTGAAATCGACCGGCATATGGCGGTGAATGTGACGGCCCCTGCCTTGCTGATCCGCGCCCTTAATGATCAAATGCCAGAAGGTAAGCAGGGGGCGGTCATCAACATGTTGGATGCCAAGCTGTTTGGAATAAATCCGGATTATTTCAGCTACACCCTTTCAAAATCTGCCTGTCACACCTTAACACAGATTGCTGCTCAGGCTTATGCGCCGCGTCTTAGGGTCAATGGGATTGCCCCTGGCATTGTGTTGCCATCAGGTGGTCAGACAGAAGAAGAATTTCAATTATCACACAAACGTAATCTTTTGGGACAAGGCGCGTTAATGAAAGAAATTGTCGCTGCAATGCACTTGCTTCTTGACACAAGGTCTATCACAGGAGAAGTGATTATTTTGGACGGTGGTGCCCATCTTCAGCCGCCTGCGCGCGATGTCGCGTTTTTATAATAAGGGCGGCGAGCAAAGGAACAAATTTATGGCTGAAGCATTGACACGGCGGTTTTTTTTGACCGGAATCGAGACAATTTGTTCAATTGGTATTCATGATTTTGAAAAGGCTGCGCCTCAACGGGTGCTGATAGATATTGAAGTTATGCTGGATCCAGAAATGGAGCCTGCGGTAGATAATATTAATGATGCGCTGAATTATGATGAGATTCGGCAGACCGTTGTGGATATCTCGCAGTCACGGCATTTTGATCTGCAGGAAACCCTTGCCCGTGCGGTTTTTAATGCTGTACGGTCGATGAAAACAGTGGTGGGGCTGCGTGTACGCACATCCAAACCTGATGTTTATAAAGATGTGAATGAAGCCGCCTATCAGATTTCTGATCTTGCATGACATTGGTTTGTTGCTAATTCTGTGCAAGCCCTATTTTTGTTGTTATTATTATGGCAGAAGATGATATTCATCATCAGCTTTTGAAGCAGATTAATCAGGTCCCTTGTCATGAGCTGGGATATTACAGACATAGATAGCTATTACCGCACACCAGAAGGCGTTCTGGTTGCAGATATCCTGGCTGCTGAACTCAGTCATCAATGTAGATCGGGACTTATACGCGCGCTCACAGATACAGCAGAACAGTTAGCAGTTGGCTATCCGTTTCCTTTATACCCTCCTGGTCAACCTTTGCCGCCTGTGTTTATGTTGGCAGAGACAGGTGTCCTAGCCTGGACAAAGGATGAGAGTGTCATCACCGCCTGTATTGCCAGTGACTCATTCCCTTGTGCAACAGATGTTTTTGAACAAGTTTTTGTAAGCCACGCGCTGGAATATGTAGCGGACAAGGTTGGATTTTTATCTGAAATCTGGCGCTGCTTGAAAGGGGAGGGCGAGCTGGTGATGATTGTCCCGCATCGGCGCAGTCTGTGGGCACGTGCAGATAAAACACCTTTTGGTCAGGGCACACCTTTCAGCCGGCGCCAACTGAAGCTAATTCTTGAACAAGTGGGGTTTGGCCAAATACAGATTAAACACAGTCTGTACATGCCGCCTTTTGGGACAAAACTGCCTGTGGTGATGAGGAGACGATTTCATATGATTGGCCGTATTGGCTGGGCGATGTTTGGCGGCGTGCTGATCGTAGTCGCTAAAAAGCGGCTTTATTCCTCTCATCATCAACCTGGTCATGCATTGCGGCAGGAAGTGAGGCAGTTTATGGTAAGGCAACCTGCGGGCGCGGTCACGCCATTAAGCGGGGATAATTCAGGGTAATCAAGCGGTAAAGGCGATAGATAATGGATAATGATCTAATGCGCTTGCGGGCGCAGATTGACCTGGTTGATCAGCAGATTTTAGACCTGCTTTCGCGCCGGCTCAAGATGGCCGAACAGGTTGCTGAGGTAAAACCGAATGGCGCGTCCGTATTTCGTCCAGATCGTGAAGCACAACTTCTGGCGCGCTTGTGTGCCGCAGCCGACCCCCAACTTCAGCCAGTCATCATTGCTGTCTGGCGGGCGGTTATTTCAGCATCAATTGCTCGCCAATACTCTGATTTCACAATTTTGATGACGGATAAGAGTGAACAGACAGCACGTTTATTTGCAGCTGGACAACTGAGCGTAAAACAGACAGGTATGCCTCTTGAGCTGTGTCACCAGCTGGCCATAGGAGCAGCAGATATTGGAGTCGTTGAAGCTGATGAGCTGAACAGTATTCACAGCCAGCTTGGTTTGGAACAGCCTGTAAAAATTATTGCGGGGCTGCCGCTTCTGCGCCCGCCAGACTCTATCCCTACAGCTTTTATTTTGGGCACTCAGCTGCCTGACAAAACTACGCAGGATTGCCTTGTGACCTACGATGAAAGACAGCAAATAATCGAGCTGGCTGCAGTAGCAGAAGAGAATTTACCCTCTGATCGGTCTGTGCTTGGCATCTGCACCTTGATTGGCTAAACTTGCGTCGGTTCAGTGGGTCGAGCGGTCTGTGGCCATAAGATCGACATTTCAATATACCATAGGCAAATAGATGAAGCACCCACCCAAACCACAGCCGAAAGCAGCGATACGGTCACTTCTATCGTACCGGCCGTCCTTTGGTGAAGCAAAGCAGGGACGACTGATCAGGCTGTCTGCAAATGAAGGCGCTCTTGGGGTCTCACCGCATGTCAAGAAGGCGCTGCAGGATGACGGGATGGCACCTCATCGTTATCCAGAAGTTCAGGACCAGCATCTCAACACGGCAATTGCTGAACGCTATGGTCTTGATTCGTCCCGTATCCTCTCCTCAAATGGATCTGACGAGTTGATCAGTCTTATAACAATGGCTTACCTTGAGCCTGGTGACGAAGTTGTTATGAGTCAGTATGCTTTTCTTGTGATCCCGCAAGCGACCCGCATCGCAGGCGGCACAGTTGTAAAGGCTGATGATATGGATATGGTGACTAGCGTTGACAATCTGTTGGCAGCCGTGAATGACAAGACCAAAATTGTATTTCTGGTGAATCCCAACAACCCTACCGGAACGATGATTTCGTTGGATGAGGTGCGCCGCTTGCATTCTAACCTACCCCCTCATGTACTGCTAGTTTTAGACTGGGCTTACGCTGAATATCTGGATAAGTCTTTTTCTGATGAAGCTGCGCGCATGGTTGAAAACGCAGATAATGTTGTGATGACGCGGACCTTTTCAAAGCTGCATGGTCTCGCTGGTTTTCGGCTTGGCTGGGCCTATTGTTCACCAGAGTTGCTTACAACATTGGCATCTATCCGTGGGCCATTCTCTGTCAATCAGGTGGCTTTCCGAGCGGGCATTGCGGCTGTTCAGGATAGAGAATTTCAAAAAAAATCAGTTGCCCATAATGATAAATGGATCTCGGCCATGAGTTTTTTTCTAGCGCAACTAGGCCTCGAGGTAGTGCCCTCTTCAACAAACTTCATTCTATTTCGGTTTGACCCCCAAACAGGGCCATCAGCGCAGCAGGCATCAGATTTTTTTGCGACACAAAATATCCTACTCAGAACCATGGAGCCTTATGGGCTTGGCGACTGTTTACGGATGTCAATTGGCACTGACGAAGAAATGGCCGTTGTGAAAGAGGCCTTTCTGCGATTGATGCAACCCACGCAAAGTCGGTAGTCAAAAAGGATCAGTGTCTTGGCAACTTCCTACCCTTTTTCACGTATTGCAGTTATCGGAATTGGTCTTATCGGGGCATCGATTGTTCATGCTGCTAAATACCGCAATTTACCCGTCACCTTCGCGGCATACGACAATAATCCTGATGTGCGTGCGGAAGCAGCAGATTTGCTATCGCATATAAAGATAACAACTACGCTGCAGCAGGCTGTCGAAGATGCTGAACTCGTTATTCTGGCTATTCCAGTAGGTGTGATGGAACAGGTAATCAAAGACATAGCCCCTTATCTCAGACCAGGTTGTGTGATTACTGATACAGGGTCAACAAAACGTTCCGTTATCCGTGATGTTCTCCCTTTTGTTCCGGAGGCCTGTAATTTTATTCCGGGTCATCCTTTGGCAGGCACAGAATTTTCAGGCCCTGCAGCTGGGTTCGCCAGTCTGTTTGAAAAGCGCTATTGGCTGATCCTGCCAAATGGATCCCCAGAAGACAAAGTAGCTGGTCTGACAACTTTTCTATCTGATCTGGGCGCCATGGTTGAAACTATGGATGCCGATTATCATGATCGTGTGTTGGCGATTACATCACATCTTCCACATCTTATCGCTTATACAATTGTTGGGACTGCTGTTGATCTTGAACAAGATTTAAAAAATGATGTTATTCGGTTCTCGGCCTCGGGGTTCCGCGACTTCACCCGAATTGCCTCTTCGGATCCTGTCATGTGGCGAGATGTGTTTCTCAATAATAATGAGGCTGTCCTGGAGATGCTGCAGCGTTTTTCAGAAGATTTGAGTTATTTGCAACGCGCTATAAGATGGAAGGAGGGCGATAAATTACATGATTTATTCAGTCGCACACGGGCGATCAGACGGTCAATTATTGATGCGGGTCAGGATTAAATCCAGACTCGGGCTAACAGGTATTTAGCATATTCTTTTGCCAGCAGTCTAACAGTGGGCCAATGAAGGTACCAGCCGTTAAGCTGGAGGTCCGGCGGTATAACTGGCCAGCTCCTGATTGTGTAGCCCCGCATCAGGCGTTTGAGTTCAAGGTCTGCACGGGCCAAATGATAATTGGCTGTGACCAGCCGTATTGTTGAAAACTTATTTGCCTCTGCCCACATCCGTGCGGCGTGCGCATTGCCTTTTGTATCCATAGCGGTTTTTTCAATATCGACGCAACAGTTAAATATCGCCAGCTGCGCAGCAGATAAATTCAGCTTTCTTATCAGTGCTTTTTTGGATACTGAATGGCCAACACCTGTGATCAGCATACGCTGGGCAGTTTTATTCTGGAGAAGCATCAGTCCCTCTTGTATTCTGGCCTGTCCACCGGTGGGAACAACAAGGCCGTCAGTCGGAGTAGGCAACCCCGCTTTTGGCTGCGGAAGGGTCAGCACAAAATGTTGCAGGCAAGCCGCCACTGCTAAAACACCTAGAGCACTTAATTTAATTATGCGCTTTACAGTTTGGTCACGTCGATAGGTAGCTATCTGTCTATCTTCTTTAGAAATAGTCACTGCCCTTGCCCGTATCGTTCGTCTTAAGGATATGCTCTTTTGGTTAAAAATAAAAACGGATGGTCTCTAAGTTCAAGTTAAGCTAATTATGACATCAGATAAGGGAGAAGAGAATAAACTTATGTTATTAACATGTGAAAATTGTAAAACTATTTTCCGTGTGGATGAAAAAGCCATTGCGCCGCTGGGACAGCAGGTACGCTGTTCGGTATGTAAACATGTCTGGAGGGCTGAACGGAAAGCAGCTGGCAAAACGTCCGATATTAGCCTGCTAAGCGAAATAGCAGCCCGATTACGCTATCCAGCTGCAATTATTGTAGTTCTGATGTTTGTTTCTGTTGGACTATTCAGCTTTCGTGGTCCTCTAACTGCTCAGTTTCCAGGATTGATCTCTTCATTTGAACTTGCTGGTCTGACAATTGTTCCAGATCCATCTGTGTTAGAGGTGCGCGATTTAAATACTCAATATCATGAAAACCTGATTCGGGTGAGGGGTGTTGTTTTCAACAAAAGCGACTTCCGTGCCCATGCCTCAATGTTAAATTTGCGAGTTTTAGCCGCAGATGGTGCGGAGCTCTATCAGCAAAAAATTAAACCAGATGAATATTTTATTGATACAGGACAGTCTGTGCCCTTTTTTGTTCAATTAGAAGTGGATGGTGCAAAAAACCCCAATGTCATTGTTGAAGCCGTAGCTGAACGCATGCCGCCACGCTTATTTTAGGCAGATATATATCATGCTCAGCTGAATGGGTTGTGTTCTAGTTTCAGAAGATCTTTAACATTGCGTCTAGGCCGCAGAACATGTACCGCCTCATCATGGATCATTACTTCAGCTGCTTCTGGACGTGTATTATAGTTTGACATCATTACGGCCCCATAGGCCCCGGCAGACAGAACGGCCAAGATCTCACCTTCGGCAATTGCTGGCATAGCGCGGCCTTGTCCCAGATAATCACCTGTTTCACACACTGGCCCAACGATATCAGCAAGCCCTATTACAGGATTGGGTTGGCCAACAGGTTCTATTCTGTGAAATGCCTCATAGAGCGTCGGTCTGATTAGGTCATTCATAGCCCCATCAACAATGATGAACCGCTTATTTTCACCTTTTTTGACAAATAAGGTTCTGGTTAGAAATACACCATTATCTGCGGCGATTGACCTTCCTGGCTCAAAACCTACCTTATAGTCCCGGCTGGCAAAAATACGCGTAACCATCTGTCCATAGGCGTCAAAATCGGGTGTTTTGTCCTCTTCATAATCCACGCCAAGTCCACCTCCTAAATCCAGCATGGGCACATCCAGCCCTTCTGCACGAAGCATGTCAGCTAATACCAGAAGTTCCTGATAGGCAAGCTCAAACGGATCCAGCTTGCGCAGCTGCGAGCCAATATGCACAGCAAGACCCCGTGGGATAAGATTCGGATCAGAACAGAGCTGGCGATACAACATGGCGGCTTCACCATTTGCAACAGGAATGCCGAATTTTGTTGATCGCTGACCTGTGGAAATTTTTGCGTGACTGCCCGGATCAACATTCACATTCACTCGCAGGGCAACAGCAGCTTGCTGCTTTGTCTCTGCTGCAATTTGACTAATATGGCGCAGTTCAGTTGCTGATTCTGCGTTGATTTGGGCTATGCCTGCCTGCAGAGCGGCTCTGATTTCATCATCTGTTTTGCCGACCCCTGAAAACACTATTTTATCTGGGGCTATGCCTGCGATAAGGGCGCGCTTCATCTCACCACCTGAAACAATATCAGCGCCAGCACCCTGCTGTGCTAACAAGCCGAGAACCCCAAGTGACGAATTAGCTTTAACGGCATAATGCACAACACAGTCCAGCTCGGATACAGCAGCTTCAAAAGCAGCATAATGAGCAACGAGCCCATCACCTGAATAAACGTAAAGGGGTGTGCCAAACCGCTCAGCTAAATCAACTGCCATGTGGCCGCCTATGGTCAGTTGGCCGCGCTCATTTCTTCTTATATGTCTCATTCGTTTATTTAGCCGGCCGCTTGTTCTGTTTCAGTCACTTCAGATGGGCGTACCGGATTGCCTTTCTTGCCACAAGCTGTCAGCGCTCCTGCAATCAGCAGGCCAGACAGTAAAATAATAAAAATACGCATGAGGTTACTTTCCTTGCACTGTTATGTCGCGTTGGTAACGAACAGAAACTGAGCTCTAGCTTCAGTGATGCAGGCGCGCACCTGCTCAGGGGCTGTGCCACCATAGCTTGTTCTGGCTGCCACAGCATGGTCAATGGATAAAATAGCCTGGACTGCACCAGTCAGTTGTGGCTCAACAGACTGCAGTTCTTCCAGCGACAAGTCATCGAGTCCACAACCTTTTTCATCTGCAAGGGCGACCAGCGCACCCGTGATGTGATGCGCATTTCTAAAAGGAATATTAAGCTCAGCGACCAAATAATCTGCCAGATCTGTTGCCGTTGGATGGCCTTTTCTCAGGGCCTGGCGCATCGCCTCCGGATGAACGGTCATATCTTCTATCATGCCTGTCATTGCCATCAGGCTGATGCAGAGTGATTTCTCCGCATCAAATACAGGTTCCTTATCTTCCTGCATATCCTTGCCATAGGCGAGTGGCAGGCCTTTTAAGACAGTCAGCAATGCGACCATGTCACCCATTATCCGGCCAGGCTTCGCCCGGATTAGCTCTGCTGCATCAGGATTGCGTTTCTGTGGCATGATTGAAGAGCCTGTTGTATAGGCATCAGATAAGCTGATAAAGCCAAATCTGTCTGTAGACCATATCACAATTTCTTCAGCAAGACGTGACAGATGAGTTGAACAGATAGACGCTGCAGACATGAATTCAACGGCAAAATCACGGGCGGAAACAGCATCCATGGCATTTGCCATAGGCTGTTCAAAGTCCAGCAAGGCAGCTGTTTTATGCCGATCAATCGGATGCGATGTGCCGGCAAGTGCTGCTGCACCAAGTGGGGATTCATTCATACGCTTGGAACAGTCAGCAAAACGGCTGCGGTCTCGTCCAAGCATCTGCACATAAGCCATCAGGTGAAAGCCAAAAGTAATTGGCTGAGCCGTCTGCAGATGTGTATAGCCTGGCATCACGGTCTCGCTATGAGCCTCTGCCTGATCAAGCAAAGCTTCCTGCAGCCCGGCAAGCATGCCGTCAATATCTGTAATGGCTTCCCGCAGCCAAAGCCTGAGATCTGTGGCGACCTGATCATTTCGGGATCGGGCTGTATGTAGTCGTTTTGCCGGATTACCAATTAGCTCTGCAAGCCGCGTCTCAATATTCATATGGATATCTTCAAGCTGGTCTGAAAATATGAATGTACCAGCGTCAATATCCTTTTCGATTTGCTGCAAGCCAGAAATGATTTGATCACGGTCATCAGCAGTCAATATATTCTGGTCTGCCAGCATCTTTGCATGCGCAATTGACCCGGCGATATCTTGACGGTAAAGGGTTTTGTCGAAGCTGATTGAGGCGTTAATTTCCTGCATCAGCTGTGATGGCCCGTTAGCAAACCGGCCGCCCCAGATTGTTGATGCCTTTTTCTGGCTAGAATGATGTGGTTTGGAGGGTCTCATGCTAAATCCCCATTCAAAGTATCACAGACTGTGGTATAACTGTTGCTGTTCGCTCAAACTGCTCTAACTTTAGGTGCCTTTTTATGTCTTATAAGACAGAAATGAGAAATGATCAGCCCCAAATCTTAACTCGCCGTCAAGCAGCGGCTCTGTTATTGGCGCCTGTATTGCTGGCTGTCCCCTTTTTATCTGCCACAGCAGATGAAGGTGCGCTAAAGCTGACAGCAGGAACGCAGCCCTTGCCTTTTACAGCGTTGATGACTCAATCTGGTCAGCCTTTGCAGCTTGCTGATATGTCAGGACAGGCACTGCTGGTCAATTTTTGGGCCAGCTGGTGTGCGCCGTGTATTGTCGAACTGCCAGCTCTTGAAGCTGCAGCTACTCAGCTCAAGGCTGCATCCATACAGGTGATTCTAGTAAACCTTGACCGGGGCGGGGCTGCTGTTGCGCAGCCATTCCTCGATCAACGCAGCGTTACCACCCCGCTATCAGCTTATGATCCTAAAGGCGAATGGGCCCGTGCAGTTCAGTTACGGGTCCTGCCAACCACCTTGCTGATCAAGCCCAATCAGTCTGAATATGCTTCGCATACAGGGCCTGCAGAGTGGGATACAGCCCCCGTTCTTCACCACATCAGGAACTATTTCAGCTGAACGCCTGCTAGCTTATCCTGACGTGATGCTGAACGCACCCCTGCAGGTCAGCCCAATTCTGTATCAAGCTCGGGTACAGCGTCAAACAAATCAGCGACCAGTCCGTAATCGGCAACTTGGAAAATTGGAGCCTCGTCATCTTTGTTAATGGCGACAATAACCTTGCTGTCTTTCATGCCAGCCAGATGCTGGATCGCACCTGAAATCCCAACAGCCATGTATAAATCAGGGGCAACCACTTTGCCTGTCTGGCCAACCTGATAATCATTTGGTACGAAACCCGCGTCAACAGCAGCTCTGGACGCGCCAACTGCGGCACCTAGCTTATCAGCGATTTTTTCAAGCATACCAAAATTTGAGCCATCCTGCATGCCGCGGCCACCTGATACCACAATGCCTGCGGAGGTCAGCTCTGGGCGTTCTGACTTTGACAACTCAGACTTCTCAAAAGAAGACAGGCCGGCATCACCGGCTGCATCAATTTGTTCAATTGTTGCTGTGCCTCCCGTGTCTGCAACCGCTTCAAAGGCCGTGCTGCGGACTGTGATGATTTTAAGCGCATCGCCTGACCGCACTGTTGCTAGTGCATTTCCTGCGTAGATGGGCCGTTGGAAAGTGTCTTTATCAATCACAGCGATAATATCTGAAATCTGTGCTGTATCACTTAAGGCAGCTACACGTGGCAGAATATTTTTTCCATAAGTTGTCGCCGGAGCCAGAATATGGGAATAGCTGTCCGCCATGCCTGCGATCAGTGGAGCGATATTTTCAGCCAGCCCATTCGCGTTTTCAGCTGCATCAGAAACAATCACTTTGCTGATTCCTGCAATCGCTGCAGCCGCCTCTGCTGCTGTGCTGCAATTATGTCCAGAGACAAGCGCGTGAATATCGCCGCCGATAGCCTGGGCTGCGGCGACAGTGTTCAGCGTTGCTGCATTTACAGTACCATTATCATGTTCGACAATAACAAGAATGCTCATCATATCACCTTTGCTTCATTTTTTAGTTTATCAACCAGCTCAGCAACCGACCGAACTTTAATGCCGGCTGACCGGGCTGCTGGCTCCTCAACTTTCAACACTTTCAGCCGTGGGGTTGCGTCAACGCTCAGCTCATCTACGCTCAGGCTGTCTATCGGCTTCTTTTTGGCCTTCATGATATTTGGCAGAGACGCATAACGTGGCTCATTCAGCCGCAGGTCAACCGTAATGACCGCAGGCAAGACCACTTCAATATGTTCCAGCCCTCCATCAACTTCGCGGATGATTTTTGCTTTTTCACTGCCCAAATCAACACTGGAGGCAAATGTGGCCTGTGCCCAGCCTAGCAGAGCAGATAGCATCTGGCCTGTTTGGTTGCTGTCATCATCGATAGCCTGCTTGCCGCAAATCACAAGGCCGGGGCTTTCTTTTTTCACAACAGCCTTTAAAAGCTTGGCAACTGCCAGAGGCTCAATGTCCTGATCAGCTTCAATATGAATGCCTCTATCCGCTCCCATCGCAAGGCCGGTACGAATCGTTTCCTGGGATTGTGACGGGCCAACAGAGACTAGCACAATTTCATCTGCCTTACCAGCTTCCTTAATCCTCAAGGCTTGCTCAACAGCAATTTCATCAAAGGGGTTCATTGCCATTTTGACATTGGTCAGCTCAACACCGGACTGGTCTGGTTTCACTCTGACCTTCACATTATAATCGATGACCCTTTTAACAGGTACCAAAATCTTCATTTTGCCAATCCTTTTCTTTATTTAAACTGGCTGTCAGATAGCCTTATCAGCCTCTTTTTAATATCAGCTTGATTGATTGTCCCCTGGAATCCACAGGACGTCACGTTCACCGTCATCATTAGCATGTCGAGCCAATACAAACAACAAATCAGAAACACGATTAATATATTGCATCGCGGCTTCATTAACAGGTTCTTCTACCGCTAATTCCGTCATTCGGCGTTCGGCGCGTCTGGCAACTGTCCGTCCCAGATGCAGCCATGCGGCTAACGGCTTGCCGCCAGGCAGGATGAACGATGTCAGCGGTTGCAGATTTGAATTTACAACATCAATCTCCCGTTCCAGACGTGTGACCTGTGTTTGTGTGATACGCAGAGCGGGTGCTGTTTCATCAACAGTGGCCAGATCTGCGCCAAGATCGAACAAATCATTTTGAATCCGGGCAATCTGGCGGTCCAACGCTTGCAGACGGTCACTGTCCTGACAATGTAATCTTGCCAGTCCCAGAACAGAATTCAGCTCATCAACTTCCCCAAACGCTGACGGCCGGCGGGCATGTTTTGATACACGTCCGCCACCAATAAGACTGGTGGTGCCATCATCGCCTGTGCGTGTGTATATTTTGTTCAGTTTGACCATAATTCTGCCTGTCTTCAGTTAGATCATAACAATGGATTGATAACCGTCTCTGTCCCTTATGCTTCACGCTTTAACCACAAAAGGGTCAGGAAAACTAGCAACACAAAAGCCTGACCGATAATGCGATAGCGCATTATTTTATTTGAATTATTCTTATTATATGCACCGCCGCGACCCATTGTAATCACGCCCCAAAATAAGATGCCAGCGACACCGGCGAGGCCTATGATCGTAATCAATTCATGCCAGCCAAAAGTAGTCACGGAAAACGGACTCATCACTTAATCCTCTCTTAATAGCGTGTCATCCAGCCTCTTAATCAGCTGTTCTCAATACCCATCTAGTTCGATATTGCGGCGCCGACACCCAGCAATTAGCGTATTTCTGAGCAGACAGGCAATTGTCATCGGACCAACACCGCCAGGAACAGGCGTGATTGCACCAGCAACTGAAGCTGCTGAGACAAAATCGACATCACCAGTCAGTCTGTAATCTCTGTCTGTCCCTGTAGGGTTGGCAACACGGTTAATTCCAACATCAATGACCGTTGCGCCTGGTTTTATCCAGTCACCAGTCACCATTTCAGGGTTGCCCACAGCCACTACAAGTATATCTGCCTGTTTGCAGATTTTGGGTAAATCGCAGCTACGGGAATGTGCAATGGTCGTTGTGGTATGTGCAGCTGTTAAGAGCTGGGCCATGGGTTTGCCAACAATATTTGACCGGCCAAGAACAACAGCATTGGCGCCTGACAAATCACCAAGGTGATCCTGCAACAGCAATAAACAGCCCAGCGGCGTGCAAGGCACCAGGCCGCGATGGCCTGTTGCCAGCAGGCCAGCATTCACTACATGAAACCCGTCAACATCTTTTTCAGGGGCAATGGCCTGAATGACAGATGCTTCATTTATCTGTTCTGGCAGCGGCAGCTGGATCAATATGCCGTCAATCGCTTCATCTTTATTCATGCTGTCAATCAGTGCCAGCAGTTGCGCTTCAGAAGCAGTTGAAGGCAGTTTGTGTTCTATTGAGGTCATGCCCGCAGCTCTGGTTTGCTGACCCTTGTTGCGGACGTAAACTTGACTGGCAGGATCTGTGCCTACCAGCACGACAGCAAGACAAGGTGTCACCTGATATGTATTTTTTATTATAGAAACTGATGCTGCAATTTTATCGGCCAGACTTGTGGCAAATTTTTTACCATCAATTAAATGTGCAGTCATGAATCTGGCCTCCCGATCAGGTTTGCAAAAATGACTGAATTTTCTAGAAATACCATCCACCTAATTCTCTTGCTGGGTTCAACTGAAGTTAACAGTTTAAGCCCCATATTCGAACAGCAGATTGCGGCCAAACTGAACCGCCAGCAAAACAATAATCGGGCTTATATCGATACCACCAAAATCAGGCAGTACAGACCGTATTCGGCTGAGAAGTGGTTCATGTAAGCGGCCCAGTGCCTGCAAGATCCAGCGTACAAAAGGCTGCCAGGGGTTAATAATCTTAAAGGTGACTAACCAGCTGGCAATCACATAAGCCAGCAAGGTAAAAATATAAATATCAACAATATTGTCTATCAGGGTCAGAATAGCGTTCATCATTACGCACCGGAATATGTTTCTGAAAGCAGCCTTGCATGAAAAGGCCCGAATTTTTGGATCGTGTATATTCGACTGCCAGAACATAATCTGTTCACAGCCAAATGACAATAACCAACGCTGTGGGGCTTGAGTATCAGGAAAGATGCCTGCCCTTTCTTGTCTTCTCGAAAAGCGAACGGGCAGAGTTGTAAAGCCGCAGAGAGAAGTTACATCAGTCTTTACTCTGTCTGTGCTTAATTAGATCCTCAACAACAGAGGGGTCAGCTAATGTAGATGTATCGCCCAGTTCAGAAAAATCATCAGCCGCAATTTTACGCAAAATCCGGCGCATGATTTTCCCTGAACGTGTTTTTGGCAGGCCTGGTGCCCACTGCAGCAGATCAGGGCTGGCAATCGGACCAATCTCCTGGCGGACCCAGTTGCGCAGCTCAGCCCGCAATTCATCAGATGGGGCCTCATCTGCATTGAGGGTAACATAGGCGTAAATGCCCTGTCCTTTGATATTATGCGGATAACCAACAATTGCTGATTCAGCAACTTTTGGATGCGCAACAAGAGCGGATTCGATCTCAGCTGTGCCCATTCTGTGACCAGACACATTCAAAACATCATCGACGCGTCCTGTGATCCAGTAATAGCCATCCTCATCACGGCGGGCCCCGTCACCAGAGAAATAACGCCCTTCAAAAGTTGAAAAATAGGTATCAATAAAGCGCTGATGGTCTCCATAGACAGTCCGCATCTGGCCTGGCCAGGACCTGTTTATACACAAATTACCCTCTATTGCCCCTGTCAATTCGTTATTTTCGTTATCGACTAGAACGGGTTCAACACCAAAGAAAGGCATGGTGGCAGACCCGGGCTTTGTGGTTGTTGCCCCAGGTAGAGGCGTAATCAAAATGCCTCCTGTTTCCGTTTGCCACCAGGTATCCACAATCGGACAGCGCCCGTCACCAACAACATCCCGATACCACATCCACGCTTCTGGGTTAATAGGCTCGCCCACAGATCCCAGCAAGCGCAAAGAACTACGATCCCATTTTTTCACCGGCTCATCACCCTCACGCATCAATGCGCGGATGGCTGTAGGTGCTGTGTAGAAAATTGTCACCTTGTGTTTTTCTACAACCTGCCAAAAACGGCCAGAGTCCGGGTAGGTCGGCACACCCTCAAACATCAATGTGGTGGCCCCGTTTGCCAACGGGCCATACAGGATGTAGCTGTGGCCTGTTACCCAGCCCACATCAGCAGTACACCAGTAAATATCCTCATCCTTATAATCAAACACATAATGATGTGTCATAGAGGCATAAACCATATAGCCGCCAGTGGTATGCAGAACCCCTTTTGGTTTCCCTGTTGAGCCGGATGTATAAAGAATGAACATCGGATCTTCAGCATTCATTTCGGTTGGTGGGCAAGCTGCATCAGCAGCCTCTACCGCTTCGTGATACCAGACATCCCGTCCGTCCTGCCAGGCGATATCAGTACCAGTCCGGCGCACGACAAAACAGGTTGTACAGTCAGGGCATGCTGCAAGAGCCTTATCAGTATTGGCTTTCAGCGGGATAGGCCGTCCCCCTCTTATTCCTTCATCTGCAGTAATTATAACTGTTGATCCGCAATCTTTTATCCGGCCAGCAAGCGCGTCAGGCGAAAACCCGCCAAACACAACAGAATGGATGGCCCCGATACGGGCGCAGGCCAGCATAGCGACCGCAGCTTCAGGGACCATTGGCATGTAAATGGTTACCCGGTCACCTTTATTAACGCCTCTTGCTTTCAGGGCATTTGCAAAGTGGCAAACCTGCGCATGCAGCTCTTTAAAGGTAATATGCTTCGCATCAGCCGGGTCGTCACCTTCCCACAGAATTGCTGTCTTATCACCTCTGGTTTCCAGATGACGATCAAGGCAGTTTGCGGATGCATTTAGCGTTCCGTCCTCGTACCATTTGATATGCACATCCGGCTTGTGATAGCTAACATCAGAAATTTTTGTATATGGCTGTATCCAGTCAATCCGTTTGCCATGTTCAGCCCAGAACGCGTCTGGATCTGAAAGTGATTCTGCGTAAGCTTTCTGATAGCCCTCAATATTAATATGCGCTTGTGAGGCGCCCTCATCTGATGGCGGAAAGGTTCGGTTCTCGCTCATCTGTCTCCCCCTGATACCCAATTAATTAAAGACTAAATCATGCCTCTTTTGTACGCAGAAACTTGCAAAATAGCAAAGGCATAAGTTGGATTTTCCTTCTGACAATCTGTCCTACTATTGCTTCAGTCTAGCTGATGCGGATAAATCTTATCAAGCAACTCATCTGCCGCATCAGCAGAGGGCAAGGCCACAACCTGTTTGGCAACACCAAAAGCAAAGCCGTTTCTGGCCAGACGGGCCAGATGCCTCTGGTTGTCTTCAGGGTGATGTTCAGCGCGTGAATAGGGGCCAACAGATTTTTTGCGGGCATAGATCAGTGCCGCCGCCAGCTCACTGTTTCTTTGATCTGCTGCTCTGCTGGTCTGTTCGTCCATAACATTCTCAGCCAGATCGCGGCTGATTCCCCTTTGGGCTAATTTCAAAAGGATCCGCCTTTGCGAAAACCCGCTCCGAAGACCCTGTCTGAATTGGCTCCTGATAAAAGCCTCGTCATCAATATAGCCTAACCTTACACAGTTGTCGGTAACCTCTCGTATTATCTGATCTAACAGATCGGGGTCGGCCCGATCTAATTTGCGTTGGGCAAATTTGCGTAATATGGTTTCCAGTCGGCTGGAGGTGCTGGCATAACGGCTCAGATAATGAAAAGCTTTGTTGGTTAGTCTTTTTTTTATTTGCTCTGCAGATGGTCTGGGCGCGGAATTATTGAGATGGTCAGCTGTCATGACACTTACTTCTTATGCTTAGTCATTGTTGCCAAAAGGTTTCAGGCCTGACCTGTGACTTGCGTTTTTTCTGCTGGCACTCTATCTGTCTAACAGATTCTTCATCTTCTTGTCTAACAGGTCCCATCTCTCATGGTTCGCAGCCCCTATAAATCCTCTCTTGTCAGGCCTGTTCGCATTTCAGGGGTTAACTGGATTGGCGTGAAGACTCTTTACCTTAAGGAAGTGCATCGGTTCTTGAATGTTCCGACCCAGACATTACTTGGACCTGTTGTTACAGCTGTTTTATTTATGATGATATTTTCTGTTGTCGTCGGTGAACGGGTTGGGTTGGGAACCGGTACAAATTTTATTCAGTTTTTGGCACCAGGGCTTGTGATGATGACCGTATTGCAAAATGCGTTTGCCAATACATCATCCTCGATTACCAGCGCCAAGGTTCAGGGCAATATTGTTGATTTGCTGATGCCGCCACTTGGCCCAGGCGAAATTTTGACAGCAATGGCGGCAGCGGCTGTGACCAGAGGAGTGTTGGTTGCCTTTGTCTGCATTGCCACATTCTGGTTCTTTGATGCGATCATCCCGCCGCCGTCTCTTCTAACAGCTCTGCTGTTCTTACTTTTAGGGGCAGCGGTGATGGCAATGGCAGGACTCATTGCGGGTGTTTGGGCTCAGAAGTTTGAGCATCTCTCAGCAATTACAAACTTTATTGTTCAGCCGTTAGCTTTTCTTTCAGGCACCTTTTATTCGATAGGCCGCTTGCCTGCTCCCTTTGATACAATCGCTGGTCTGAACCCTTTTTTCATGATAATAGACGGTTTTCGATATGGGATGACGGGATTGTTGGAAAGCTATTTGGGAACATCTTTTATGGTGGTGGCAGGCATGACAGTCTTTCTTGCTATTATATGTTTCCGGCTGCTGGCATCTGGTTTTCGTCTAAAAAGCTAGCAGCTTTTCGATAACTGCGGTGAAAAGAAGGGCGCGTTCAAGTGACATCAATTGAGGCAAAACCGGCTGCAGATGGCATATTGCCTGTTCAGGAACTCAATGCATGTTTTAAAAAGGGTTTTATCTCTTCAGCAACAAAACTGGCCAAGGATCAGATCCAGCCGGCCAGTCTTGATCTGCGGCTGGGCAGGCGTGCTTGGCGGATACAGGCTTCTTTCCTGCCTGGCATTAACCAGACCGTTCAGAATAAAATTGAAAAGTTCGCGATGTACCCGCTTAATCTCTCAGATGGGGCAGTTCTGGAAACAGGCTGCGTTTATATCGTTGAGCTCCAGGAAAGACTGGCCCTGCCGCCAAGTCTGTCCGCATTGGCCAACCCAAAAAGTTCAACCGGCCGCCTTGATGTCTTCACACGTTTGATCACAGATGGGGCGATTGAATTTGAAGCTGTTGCTGCAGGGTATAATGGCCCGCTTTATGCAGAGATATCGCCGCGGACTTTTTCTATTAAGGTCAGACAAGGTAGCCGCTTGTCCCAGCTTCGTCTGCGCCGTGGTCAGCAGAGCCTTGATGACGCTGCTCTTACCCTGTTGCAGCAGGCGCATAAAATTGTGCAGTTTGATGATCAGACACAGATTTCTATTCAGGATGGTATTGGTTTGTCTGTAAATCTAAATCCGCAGACAGACACAGAGCTGATTGGCTGGCGTGCGCGCAAACATGCTGGGCTTATTGATGTCGATGTCGTTGGTGGCCAGCCGGCGGCACGGTTCTGGGAAGCAGTGACGCTTTGTGATCTCTCCAAAGGAGGGCTGGTGTTAAATCCGGATGAATTTTACATCCTGGCCAGCCGCGAATTTGTAACTGTGCCGCCTGATTATGCTGCTGAAATGCGGGCCTATGATACTCGTGTTGGTGAATTCCGGGCCCATTATGCCGGGTTTTTTGACCCCGGTTTCGGGGATGATGCCACTGGCGCGCTCCCGACTAGAGCTGTTCTTGAGGTGCGATCCCATGATGTGCCTTTCCTGATTGAACAGGGGCAGACCGTCTGTCGATTAGTTTATGAGCCAATGGCAGCTGCACCAAACTATCTTTATGGTGCAGAGGGTTCAGGGTCAAACTATCAGTCCCAGGGACTGAAGCTGGCCAAGCATTTTCACGCCTGATGAGCTGTTCTGCGGTTCAGCCACAAATCTGAATTTACTTGACAGTAAGCCTGAATTTTTGGCATAGCTTGCGGCTTTCTTCTGATAAAGGCTAAGGCACAATACCATGGCAGATCAAAGCGCATATTCGGACTCAGCGGTAATGCCGACCTATGGGCGGGCAAATCTAAGTTTCGTCCGGGGTCAGGGCAGCTGGCTCTATACCGCGGATGACAAAGCTTATCTGGATTGTGCAACAGGGATTGCCGTCAATATATTTGGTCATAATGATCCCCGGCTGACTGCAGCCTTGCATCAACAGGCCGATAAGCTCTGGCACACGTCAAATCTATACCGGATCCCCGAACAGGAACGTCTGGCCACACGGCTTGCAGGACATGCCAAGCTTGAGCACGTATTTTTCTGTAATTCAGGTGCTGAAGCCAATGAAGCGGCTGTGAAAATGGCCCGCCGTTTCAAGAACAGAACCTCTGGTGAGGGATGCTACAAAATCTTATGTGCTGGTGGTTCATTTCATGGCCGTACATTGGCTATGCTGGCTGCCACAGATAAGCCGCTATTCAGAGACGGGTTTGGACCGATGCCGCTTGGATTTGAACATGTGCCTTTTGGTAATCTAAACAGTTTGCGTGATGCGCTGTCAGATGATGTGGCAGCAATTATGGTTGAGCCTGTGCAGGGTGAAGGCGGGGCAAATGCCGCTCCTGATGGGTATATGCAGGGCATTAGGGCCGCGGCTGATGAATATGGCTGCTTGCTCATCGCTGATGAGGTGCAGAGCGGTATGGGCCGCACCGGCCATTTATTCGCGTATCAGGCAGCCGATATTCAGCCTGATCTGGTGGTGCTGGCGAAAGGGCTTGGGGGTGGTTTTCCTGTGGGTGCAGTTATCGCCAGACGGGATATTGGCGAGGCAATGGGGCCAGGCAGTCATGGCTCAACCTTTGGCGGCAATCCGTTGGCAATGGCTGTTGCGAATGCTGTTCTTGACGGGCTGGAGGAGGATGGATTTCTGGTTGCAGTTCGAGAACGCATAGCCAGTCTGGATGGTTATCTAACGCAGCTTCAACACGCCTGGCCGGAGAAAATTATCGAGTTGCGTGGGGCAGGGCTGCTGCGAGGACTACGTCTGGGAGATGACATTGCCGTTGGTGAGGCGACAAGAGCCTTGCGAGACAGGCATCTACTCTGTGTTCCTGCAGCAGATAATGTTCTGCGTCTTCTTCCCCCTCTGACCATAAATGAGGATGATCTGGCGATTGCGCAGTCCGCTCTGGAACATTTTTTTTCAGAAGTGGCGGCTACTTAAGCCGCGGTTGTGCTGAACCAACAAGGATAAACGCCATGCGGCACTTTCTGGATATAAAGGATTTTGACAGGGAACGTTTAAGTTCCTTGCTTGATACCGCCCGTGATTTGAAATCTGGTCACGATGTGGGGCGGCCGCTCGACGGTCTTCACATCGGCATGATTTTTGAAAAACCGTCTACTCGGACACGGGTCTCATTTGAGGTGGGGATTTCCCAGCTAGGGGGAACACCAGTGTTTTTGGCTGCAAGTGATCTGCAGCTAGGCCGTGGCGAAACAGTTTGCGATACAGCCAAGGTTCTGTCCCGTTATCTGGATGGTCTAATGATCAGGGCGATGAAGCACGAGACGCTGACTGAGCTTGTTAAAAATGCAAGTATACCCGTTATTAACGGGCTTACAGACCGATCTCATCCCTGTCAAATACTGGCAGACCTGCAGACGGTCATTGAACATCATGGTAGCCTTAATAATGAGATTATTGTCTGGTTTGGTGATGGGAATAATGTTGCAAATAGCTGGATAGAAGCAGCTGCCCTTTTTGGGTTTGAATTAAGGCTTGTCGGACCTGAGGCCTACCACCCATCTGCCGAGCTGATTGCCTGGGCGCTGGAAAAAGGGGCCAATATTGTCGTCACAAAAGATGCGCAGGAGGCTGCCCGTAACGCCAGTGTGCTGGTCACAGATGTATGGGTATCAATGGGTGATGATAAAGGCACAAGGGTTAAAGATTTAAAGCCGTTTCAGGTCAACCAGACGCTTCTTGACCTTGCTCAGCCAGATGCGCTGTTCCTGCATTGTCTGCCTGCTTTGCGTGGACAGGAAGTCACTGCTGAGGTGATTGATGGCCCACAATCAGTTGTGTTCGATGAAGCTGAAAACCGTCTTCACGCACAAAAAGCCATCATGGTCCATATTTTTAATAATAATTATTAAATAGGGGGTGATGGTGACGTCAGGTATCTGCTCATGGTAGATAAGTCATTTGATAATGCAAAGAGGGCGGCTGCGGATCAAAGCTGTGTTGTCCCCTTTTATCTGACAGGTGAGGTGGCTAGCCAGTCAAAACCACTAATTAGAGGCAGGCTTGCGCGTTTGTTTTCTCCGGCAGCATCAATTCTTGACCGTCACGCTTACCCGAATAATGTCAGTGAAGTGTGCGCAGAGATGATGGGTCTCGCAGCTTGCTTGTCCACAACCCTGAAATTTGAGGGTGTTTTCACTGTTCAGGCGAAAGGTGACGGGGCTGTTAAAACTTTGTTTGCAGATGTAACATCAGATGGTCATATACGCTCTTATGCTGCCTTTGATGATCAGCAGGTAGCGCAACTCAATGAATCAGGTTCAGCTGTTCTGCCTCGACTGATGGGAGCAGGCCACGTCGCGTTTACAATTGATCAGGCCGCACCAAGTGGGGGTTTTGCCCATCGCTATCAGGGTATTGTTGAACTTGAAGGTCCGCATTTGGGACATTGTGCTGTGACATGGTTCAAAAATTCTGAGCAGCTGGCTGCGAATGTGATCACGGTTGCTCAAAAAACAGCCTCAGGGTGGCAGAGCGCGGCTCTGTTCCTGCAACAGATCGCTGAAGAGGGTGGTCAAGACTCTCTAAAGTGGTCCGCAGCATCGCTTGAAGATGAATGGCACACAGCGATGGTGTTAATGTCATCTGCACAGAAGGCAGAACTGCTTGATGCAACCTTACGTCCTGATGAACTGTTGTTCCGGTTGTTTCATGCCAACGGACTTCATATTCAGCCCTTTCGCCCGATGTCTGATCATTGCCGGTGTTCAGCAGAAAAAGTTGAATCGATGCTGCAGTCCTTGTCTCCTGAACAGCGCATAGATATGAGCGATGAGACAGGACATTTGGTTGTTAATTGCGAGTTTTGTAAAACAACACGAAGCTATCATAGTCAAGACTTTTAATAAGTTTGGTGGTGAACCAAAATTAGGCAGAGAGTATTCATCTGCAAATGTGATGACTTTTTGCTTCAATTTTTACAAAGCTTTGTTATCATTGTCGACATAGTTGGCATAACCGCCTGAGGTGAACTAGAATGATTAACCACCCTTTGCGAAGCAGACGAATTTTTTCCTGTCTGATTTTCGCTGGACTTCTTGCTGTCTTAAATGGATGTGCAAATCCACCTCCTGCTGCACCCCCACTGTCAAAGTATGACCCTGCGGGCTTTGAATCAATTCGGGTAGATGCTCGCAAGCTGGAAATTATTGAAAACTGGCAGATGCCGATGGAGCCTCCTTTTATCGAGCACACGCTGGTGCCCGATCTATCGTCGATGGTGGTGGACTGGGCAAAATATGCATTGGTGCCCGTAGGCGGTTCTGGTGAAGTTGTTCTCGATATTTCACAAGCCAGTGTCCAAGTGACGGATCTGCCGCAGGGTACGGCCCTTTTAGAAGTCTTTTCCGATCAGCAAGAAAGTAAAATTCGTGTTGATATCGTAACAAAGCTAATGTGGGTACAGCCTGTTGGTGGTAAGCAGGGTATTGTCGACGTGATTGCCTCAACAACCCGCACATTAAGCGAATCCAAGACCCCGAATGAACGTCAAATTGCTGTAAGGGAAGTCATGATTGAGGCCGTGAATTTGCTGGATATCGAAGCTCGCAAACAGATCACAAACATCGCTGAAATTATTCGACCATAACTTAATTAACGGCCCCAAAAACGTGGGCTTAGCATGACTAGGACTGTGAAAAGCTCAAGGCGGCCAAGCAGCATGCCTAAACACATGGCCCATTTTGCACCGGCTGGAAGATTGCTGAAGTCACCAGCTGGGCCAATTACATCACCCAAACCTGGACCAACATTTGAGATAGAAGTAGCTGCTCCTGATAATGCTGTTTGAAAATCAAGGCCAAACAGCCCTAAAATCATCGTCAGCGCAACAAAACACAGTATATAAAGGTAGAAAAACCCCATAACTGCATCCAGCACCGGCTCTGGGACAGGCCGCTTGTTGTAATAAGCAATCACAACAGCGTGAGGCCTTAGCAACCGGGCAAGTTGAACCTTAATATTGGCCGCCAGCACTTGAAGCCTGAACATTTTAATTCCGCAGGTGGTGGACCCCGCACACCCGCCGATAAACATGCAGATCAGGAGAATAGTTGTTGACGCCCCACCCCACAGCGCAAAGTCAGCTGTTCCATAGCCTGTGCCTGTTAAAACGGAAATGGAGTTAAATGAAGACAGACGTAGGGCATCTGCCCAGCCATGACCATCTTTGTTTAGGTCAATTGTGATCAGAGTAATAACGGCAGCCATAAGAACCACAAACCATTTAACCTGCGGGTCATTCCACAGTCCTTTCCAGCCGCCACGTGCCAGAGCCAGATAGTGCACAAATGGCAGGCTCCCAACGATCATGCCCGCAATTATAATTAGCTCAATCAGATGCGAGTCAAATGCCCCAACTGAAGATGTTTTTGTTGAATATCCACCTGTTGCAAGTGTTGTCATTGCATGTGCGAGAGCGTCAAATGAGGGCATCCCAGCACCAGCTAGCATAGCTGTCCATAAAATAGTCAGCCCAGTATAGACAGCAAAAATGCCCCCAGCCAGCTGAGTAGCCCGGGGAATAACCTTATCTGCTGTCTCAAATGATTCTGTGCGGAACAGCTGCATTCCGCCAACTGACAGCATTGGCAAAACAGCTATGGCCATTACAATGATCCCAACTCCTCCTAGCCATTGTAATAAAGCCCTCCAGATTAACAGGCCTGAAGAAGCTTGCTCAATGTCGCTTAAAATCGTTGAACCCGTGGTGGTGATGCCAGATGTAGACTCAAAAACTGAATCAACCACGGACAGTTCAAGGCTTGAGAAGTAAAAAGGCAAAGCGCCAAATAGACCAATCAGGGCCCATGCACCATTGGTCAGCAAAAATGCCTCTTTCAGGCCAAGCTCATTGTCATTGATCTTTCGGTTGGCTAGCCATAGACAGATACCAATAAAGCCAGTGAACAACGATGCAGCAGCAAAAGCATTCCAGTCCAAATTGCCGCTGATTAAATCGAAAGACATTGGGATAAGCATGGCAACAGCCAGAATAGATAGCAACAGACCTAAGATTTTGAGAACAGGTGCAGCGTGCATCAGCGTTTTTTCGCCTCATCCTCATGCGCTAGGGGTCTTTCATCCAGCATGATCTGCTGGATATAGCTGAGGTTATAGGCGTGTTTTAACCAAAATGTCCAGTCAAACTATCCAAGCTTAATATGCTGATAGAAACGATCGCGCAGTTCAGCATTATCCTTGAAATGTCCAGTAAACCTAGTGGTAACCATCGATACGTTGGGCTTCTTCACGCCTCTTGTCGTCATGCATTGATGTTTCGCGTCAACAAGGATTGCAACACCTTTTGGTTTCAATGCGTTCTGAATCGCATTTGCGACTTGTGCTGTCATTGTTTCCTGTGTTTGCAAGCGTCTACCAAAGCTATCCAGAACACGGGCTAGCTTGGATATGCCGACAACACGGCGATCGGGTAGGTAGGCAATATGCGCCTGCCCCAAAATGGGAACCATATGATGCTCACAATGGGATTGCAGATCAATACCGCGCAACATCACCATATCATCGTAGCCTTCGACCTCTTCGAAGGTCCGGGTTAGCATATCCTCAGGGTCTTCTTGATAGCCGGAAAAAAATTCTTCATAAGCTCTGACAACACGGGCAGGTGTATCCACTAACCCCTCGCGCGACGGGTCATCCCCAGCCCAGCGCAGCAGCAGTTCTACGGCTTTTTCGGCGTCTTCCCTGCTTGGTCTTTGTTCTACTGTTTCCAGCTGAGATGCAGTGCTGCTCTCTCTTTCAGGTGTAGTGCTGTCATATGGTGTCATGACTCAAATCCGATCCTTACTCATTTTTGTGACAAATGTCATTGATGCAACCAAGCGATGTGTACCCTAGCAGCTGATGCCTGATTTCTCTTCTTTTCTATACGCTAAATGCTGTTATGAAGATCAGACAATCCTAACTTGTATCTAAACACCTGTGTTAATCTGGCAGACATAAAGTGTCAAAAATATAGACCTGAAAGAAACCTATTGCCTTGACAGAATTTCTGAACGTCGACACTCCCTTAGATTAGAATGCGGGTGCAGACCAGTCGACAAAGCATGAGCTTTCCAAGCTAGAAGTTCGCATTTTTGAACCCCGTCGTCCGCTCCATTACGTCTGGCTATTTAGTGTCAGAGAGCGCCAACAGGTATGCCAACCTGAATCAACCTCAATGTCGCATAAATTGGTTGAAATCTTTTCTTACCCTCTGTATAAACCGCGCATAATCGGTAACTAGGTTTATATCTGTGCCTAATCGGCATTTTCCCGGTCAAAATATACATGGTGGGCAACGAAGAGTTGAAACAGCCCGCTCAATAATGAGTAGCACTTAGCTGGTGTCTATGGTCAGACGCGGTTAACAAGGATACTACAAACAAGGACATTAAAATCAGTTTACGGCGAATACATGCATAAATGGAGTGATATTTATGACGAAGACAACGCTTTCAGGTCAAAAAATTGCAATCATGGTTGCCACCGGATTTGAAGAAAAGAATTTTGTTGAAATTCAGAGGATGCTAATTGGCCAGAACGCACAGCTGAGAGTGATTTCTGCGTCTACAGGACTAGTACAGGGCCGGACAGGGACACAGCTAGGCATGTCTTACCCTGTTGATTCCCAGCTCTCAGAAACGCTCGCAGTTGATTATGACGCCTTAATAATCCCGTCTGGTGAAATGCATCTTGAGATGTTGGCTGAAGAATTACACGCCGCACGCATTATCAAGGCGTTTTTACGAGAAAATATGCCCATTCTGGTTCAGGGCGATGCGCTAAACCTGATAAGTGAAATAGATACAGCCATTCAGACGGAACTGATACGCGATAAGGGTGAGACAGGTCGTCATAACCGCCTGTTATGGGTAGATGATGAGACGTCAATCACAATTATAACGCGTGATTTTGTGGCTGTCTGCCTTGAAGAACAGAATGGTGACAGTGCAGCTGCCTAAGGGCCATTTCAGGCTAGTCTGGCTGATTGGGGACCAAATAACAGCAGGATAAAACAAGAATGACGTTGCCTTCACCCTGCATAAGTATTTGTCAGATTGACCCGGAAACTGGAAATTGTCTGGGCTGTTATCGAAGCCGCCGGGAGATTGCTAGGTGGTCGGCAATGAGCACATATGAGCAAGCTGAACTCCTGCAAGACCTGAAACAGCGCCGATCTGAAAAAACAGGTCTTCACCCTAGACGGATACGGCGTCGCCAGAAGAAATAGCGACGCATAGTCCCTTACCGCCTATCAGAGTAAGACTGAGTTATGAGACAAACATTTGAACAGATATTCGCAACAAGAGACTGGTTGTTGGCAGATGGCGCAACAGGAACAAATTTTTTTCATGCGGGGCTTGAAACCGGTTATCCGCCAGAATTATGGAATGTTGAATATCCAGACCGTGTAACCACTTTACATGCTAGCTTTGTTGCGGCCGGGGCTGATATTATTTTGACCAATTCTTTTGGCGGTACATCGTTTCGCTTAAAGTTGCATCAGGCTGAGAATAGCGTGAATGCGCTGAATTTGGCCGCTGCAGGACTGGCCCGTCAGGCAGCAGATGCGGCAGATAAACAAGTTCTAGTTGCTGGGTCCATGGGCCCGACAGGGGAGCTGTTCCAGCCCCTTGGCGCATTAACATCTGACGCTGCTGAGCAGGCTTTTGCTGAACAGGCCTTTGCTCTGGCTGAGGGTGGAGCAGATCTGCTGTGGATTGAAACCATGTCATCACTGGAAGAAGTTGAAGCTGCTGTCAAAGGAGCGCGGCGGACAAATCTGCCTGTCGCAGCAACAATGACCTTTGATACGGCAGGACGGACCATGATGGGGGTCACACCAGCTGCCTACACCGAATTTGCAACATCACTTGGTCTTGACGCCTTTGGGGCTAATTGTGGGATTGGTCCGGCTGAGCTTCTGGATACTGTGTATAAATTTAAACATAGAGAAAAAAACCCAGCTGTCATCGCGAAAGGCAATTGTGGCATTCCTGTTTATGTTGATGGGAAGGTTCATTATCATGGCACGCCTGAACTGATGGCTGATTACGCGGTTCTGGCTCGTGATTTGGGGGTAAAAATCATTGGTGGCTGCTGCGGGACTAGTCCTGAACATGTCCGGTTGATGGCACAGGCTTTGAACCAGACCCCTTTGGCAAGCACAGCAACGCTCACAGAAATTGAAGCAAAGCTGGGTAAACCTTGGAAAGATTTGCCTGACAGTGCCGAAGATGGGCAGAGCAGACGCCGCCGCAGACGTCGGCGGAGTTGAATTCGATAGAGGCTTAAGCCAGACAAAAGCTTGCAGTTTGGCAGTTTTGATGCATACTGCGGCAGGGTTTTACTCCGGTAGTTTTTCAAGTGATGGAGACAGAGATGTTGCACCCTTATCGATCACATCATTGTGAGGCTTTAAGGTCCACAGATATTGGTCAGACCGTCAGATTATCCGGGTGGGTCCATCGCAAACGTGATCATGGCGGTGTTGTGTTTATTGATTTGCGTGATCATTACGGGTTGATACAATGTGTGACGGACAACACTGATGCAGCCTTTGCCAAAGCTGAGGATGTGCGTAATGAGACCGTTGTGACCATTACCGGCAAAGTCAGGGCTCGTTCAGAAGATACAGTCAATGGCAATCTCCCCACGGGAGAGATTGAGGTCCATATAGAGGATTTCATCGTTCAGTCTGCTGCTGAAACATTGCCTCTGCAGGTCAATTCTGATGAGGATTCTGGTGAAGAAGTAAGGCTCAAGTACCGGTATCTTGATCTGCGCCGTAGCCGACCGCATGGGAATATGATGCTTCGTGCGCAGATAATTCAGTCTATCCGCCAGCGTATGGTTGCTCAAGGCTTCACAGAGTTTCAAACACCAATTCTGACAGCCTCATCACCGGAAGGAGCACGTGATTTTCTCGTGCCTGCAAGGCTGCATCCCGGTAAATTTTATGCCCTGCCGCAGGCACCTCAGCAATTCAAACAGCTCATAATGGTTTCTGGTTTTGACCGTTATTTTCAGATTGCGCCCTGTTTCCGTGATGAAGACAGCCGCGCTGACCGTAGCCCAGGTGAATTTTACCAACTTGATCTTGAGATGAGTTTTGTTGAACAGAAAGATATATTTGCTGCCGTTGAACCTGTAATTCGGGGTGTATTTGAAGAATTTTCAGATAAGCAGATCGATCCTGACTTCATACACATCCCATTTGATGAGGCTATTCTGAAATATGGCTCAGACAAGCCTGATTTGCGGGTTCCGATCGAAATTGCTGATGTAACTGATATTTTTGACGGTTCTGATTTTTCTATTTTTGCCAAAAATATTGAGAAAGGGGCGGTGGTTCGCGCTGTGCCAGGGCCAGGATGCGGTAGCCGGGCGGTTGCGGACAGAATGAACAGTTGGGCGCAAGGTGAAGGCGCACCAGGCATGGGCTATATCATTTATGGTGAAGGCGAAGCCCGTGGTCCGGTGGCGAAGGCGCTTGGAGCCGAAAAAGCTGAGGAAATTCGCACCCGTTTAGGGTTGAGTGATGGTGATTCAGCCTTTTTTGCCTGCGCACCTGCGAGTGAAGCAGCCACTCTCGCCGGAAAGGCACGTGTGCGGATTGGGGTAGAGCAAAATCTGATTGATTATAAAAGCTTTAAATTCTGCTGGATCGTTGATTTTCCGATGTTTGAACTGGATGAGGCAACAGGCAAAATTGAATTCTCGCATAACCCATTTTCAATGCCGCAAGGCGGACTTGATGCTCTGAATACCCAAGACCCGCTTACAATTAAAGCCTGGCAGTATGACCTGGTCTGCAACGGGGTGGAATTGTCAAGTGGGGCTATCCGGAACCATTTACCGGAGGTAATGTATAAAGCTTTTGACATTGCTGGCTATGGGCCGGAAGTGGTTGATGACCAGTTCGCAGGCATGATTAATGCTTTTAAATTTGGCGCGCCGCCGCATGGTGGAATTGCCCCGGGTATTGACCGGATGGTGATGCTGATTGCTGACGAGCCCAATATCCGTGAGGTCATTATGTTTCCTATGAATGGCAAGGCTGAAGATTTAATGATGAACGCCCCATCTGAGGTTGATGACATTGCGCTACGTGAGCTGCATATCCGGCCTAAATTACCCCGGCAACCCTAAATTGGCTGTTAGGATTTAAGGACTTAATTCATTGCTGTGCCTGCAGCCTATGTGTAACAATCAAAACTAAACTGAGTAAAAGAACTGCCCCGGCCTGATGCAGTGCTCCAGCCCAGACGGGGACGCCAAGCAGTAATGTGGTAAGTCCAAGTAGGAACTGAATAATTACAGACAGCGCCATAATATGCACAATACCACCCAACCCCCTTCGCATACCAGACACCCACAAACCTGCTACAGCCAACACAGCCAGCACCGCTATCCAGCGATGGTGGAACTGGGCTGAAGCCGGATTGTCAAACGGGTCAGAAAGGCCATTTTCCCAATATTCGACGGGGACCAGCCCATCGCCCATCAAAGGGTATTCATTGTAGAGAAGACCGGCATCCATGCCGGCGACAAAGGCTCCGGCAATAATAGTTAGCAATACCAACAGCAAGGTAGCTGCGGCACGGCCAGATGGCCGCTTTGACCGCCCAAAGTGCAGATTTAATGCTGTCCACAGTAATAGCAATAGAATGAGCAGCGCCGTGCTGAGATGGATTACAAGCCGATACTGTGAGACAGCGGGATTATCAACCAAGCCAGAAGTGACCATCCACCAGCCAATAATACCCTGCATGCTGCCTAGCGCGAGCAAACCTAAAAGTGGCAGGCCATAACCCTGAGGGATCCGCCCCGCGAGCCAGAAAAACAGCAAAGGCAAACCAAAGGCTAGCCCCAGCAGTCGGCCCCAGACCCGATGCACATATTCCCAGAAGAAAATCACCTTAAACTCGGACAGATTCATATCCATGTTGACTTGCTGAAATTCAGGTGAGGCTTGATAGAGGTTAAAAACCCGCATCCATTCAACTTCTGTCAGAGGAGGCAAAACGCCCATAATAGGTCGCCATTCAACCATAGACAGTCCGCTGCCTGTAAGGCGGGTTACACCGCCAATCACCACCATAATGGCAACTAGACCAACCATACCAAAGAGCCACCAGATAAGGGCGCGGTCATAGCCGTAGGAAGACTGAGCAGAGAGTAATTTGGGCATTTGTTTGTCGTCTTTAGTAATTTAAAGGTAATTGTCTACTCTAATTTTCATTGTTATCAAAGCGCAAACAAAGCCAAAGCGCTGTTTTGCCGCAATCTGGCAAGGCTGCTTTCCTTGAACAATAATGCGATGAGGAATTAAATTTAAAATTTTTTAATTTTGTTATCTTGACTCTTTTCGCCAAAGCCCCCACGTAATGCGGAAGCGAAAGCTAGCACTCTCTTTTTGAGAGTGCTAGTGAGGAGCAAAACACAAAAATTGTTTTGGAAAAGTTTGGAGATGAAAGCATGAAATTCAAGCCGCTTCACGATCGTGTTCTTGTTGAACGCGAAGAATCAGATGAAAAGTCAGCTGGTGGGATTATTATCCCTGATACAGCAAAAGAAAAGCCAATGCAGGGCAAAATTATTGCCGTTGGTTCGGGCAGCAAGGATGAGCAGGGCAAGGTGACGCCACTAGATGTAAAAGCTGGCGATACAGTGCTGTTTGGAAAGTGGTCAGGTACAGAGATCAAGTTAGACGGAACTGATTACATAATAATGAAAGAATCAGACATTATGGGAATTGTTGGCTGAATAGCCGGAATGAACCCGGAATAATAACAAATGCAAAAAGGAAGATAAAGAAATGGCTGCAAAAGAAGTAAAATTTGGTTCTGATGCGCGTGCACGCATGATGGAAGGGGTTGATACCCTCGCCAATGCTGTGAAAGTGACACTTGGCCCTAAAGGTCGAAATGTTGTTTTAGAAAAGGCATTTGGCGCACCCCGCATTACAAAAGACGGCGTGACAGTTGCAAAAGACATTGAACTGTCAGACAAGTTTCAGAATATGGGCGCTCAGATGGTGCGTGAAGTTGCCTCAAAAGCAAATGACGCTGCTGGTGATGGTACGACAACAGCTACCGTCCTTGCTCAATCGATTGCTCATGAAGGTTCGAAGTCAGTTGCTGCTGGCATGAACCCGATGGATTTGAAGCGGGGAATCGATATGGCTGTTGACGCAGTTGTAGCATCTCTTGAGAAGCAGTCTAAAAAGATTACAACATCTGATGAAGTGGCTCAGGTTGGTACAATTTCCGCCAACGGTGAATCAGATATTGGCAAGATGATTTCTGAGGCCATGGAACGTGTTGGCAATGAAGGTGTGATTACTGTTGAAGAAGCAAAAAGTTTGGACACAGAGTTGGATGTTGTTGAAGGCATGCAGTTTGACCGTGGTTATCTCTCACCTTATTTTGTGACGGATGCGGAAAAAATGCGGGCTACATTGGAAGACCCATATATTCTGTTGCATGAAAAGAAGTTATCAAATCTTCAAGACATGCTGCCGATACTGGAAAAAGTTGTCCAGTCTGGTCGACCATTGCTCATTATTGCAGAAGACATAGAAGGTGAGGCATTGGCCACTCTAGTTGTGAACCGTTTGCGCGGCGGCCTAAAAGTTGCTGCTGTAAAGGCTCCTGGTTTCGGAGACCGCCGGAAGGCTATGATGGAAGACATTGCAATCCTGACAAACGGGTCTGTGATTTCTGAAGAAATCGGCATCAAGTTAGATAGCGTGACTTTGGATATGCTTGGAACAGCTAAGCGTGTTGAAATAACTAAGGAAGAGACCACCATTGTAGATGGGGCAGGCGCTAAGGGTGACATCGAAGCGCGTTGTAACCAGATTCGCGCCCAAGCGGATGAAACAACATCGGACTATGACCGTGAAAAATTACAGGAACGTCTGGCGAAGTTAGCTGGTGGCGTTGCAGTCATTCGTGTTGGTGGAGCAACTGAAGTCGAAGTGAAAGAACGCAAAGACCGAGTGGATGATGCGATGCATGCAACTCGTGCCGCTGTCCAAGAAGGAATTGTTCCTGGTGGTGGCGCTGCGCTTGTGAAAGCGATCGCAAGCCTTGACGGCTTAAAGCCAGTAAATGGTGACCAAGACGTCGGTATCAATATCATTCGTCAGGCTATCCAAGCGCCTGCTCGCCAGATTGCTATCAACGCGGGCGACGAAGGTGCTGTGATTGTTGGCAAGCTTATGGAAAGCAAAGACGCCAAAGTTGGTTACAACGCTCAGACAGGCACCTTTGAGGATCTTATCAAAGCTGGCGTTATTGACCCAACTAAAGTGGTTCGCTCAGCTCTCCAGAACGCAGGGTCTGTTGCTGGTCTTTTGATCACAACGGAAGCCATGGTTGGGGAAAAAGAAGAGCCCAAGCCAGCAGCACCAGCTCCTGATATGGGTGGCATGGGTGGCATGGGTGGCATGGGCGGTTTCTAAACCTCCACTCTTATTACAAAACTCTCTCAATACAGCCGGGTGGGGTATCACCCGGCTGTTTTTTTATATCTCGCTTAAAAAGACTTTTGTCTCTGCAATAACTTCCGCTAGGCCGCAACGCACAACCTCGACATCTTTTGGAAAGGCAGTGGTTAGCCTGGTCGGCATACGGTTGTCTAGCATCACAAACACGCCCTTATCATCAGCGCGTCTGATCAGTCGGCCAAACGCCTGACGAAGCTTCATCCGCGTAATCCTGTCTGTCCAAGCGTCACGCCCCTGCCAAGCTGATCTGGCCCGGAACAGCATATCTGCACGAGGCCAGGGCACGCGTTCATAAATCATCATCCGCAATGCATCCCCAGGCACGTCCACCCCATCACGCACCGCATCTGTGCCTATGAGTGCAGAGCGTCTATCTTCACGGAACAGTTGAAGCAGTGTTTGTAGATTCATTCTGTCCATATGTTGGGCATAAAGTGGAATATCTGCCTCTGCAAGCCGCTGGGCGAGGTCTGGCCAAGTCGCTCGAAGTCGTTGAATAGAGGTAAACAGCCCCAGAGCACCACCACCAGCAGCAACCATTAACGCGGCCATCGCTGCAGCAACACCCTCAGTTCGATCCCTGGCTACATCATTAACAACAAAAATACGGGCCTGACGAGCATAGTTAAAAGGGGAAGCATGCTCACTTAATAGAGCAGGTTGGTCAATATGGGCCGCGCCTGATACCAGCTTTGCAGCGGCCCACCCTTGGTTATTTTCTGCGTCATCTGGCTGCGCGGTCTCATCTTTTAAGGTTGCAGATGTAATGGCGATTCCATGGGCACTATTTATTACCTGTTGGGAAAACGGAATGGTTGGGTCAAGCCAATGCCTCAACAGCCCCAGATCAATATCTTTACTATCGCGCCTGTCTATCTGCATCCAGTCGATAAATCCGTCACGTCCGTTTCCAGTAAGATCGTCTAGCATCACCAACCAAGAAGCGACAGGCCCTGATGCGCGTCGCAAAAGACTGCGCGCTGCGCCTTCAATTCGAGTCCGGGTCTGGCTGTCCAGATGTTCTGCTTCATCATCTAATAGACTGCGCAGATACTTTGCCAGCTGCATCAGAGGGTCTGACAGCTGGTCAAGGCTATTCTTAAACGCCAGGCCAGCTTTGATAACTGCTTCAGGTGCTGGATACAACTCTGCCTGTAAATCATACAGGCTGTCTGGGCTGGTAACGCGTGAATAGACAGCCTCGCGGACTGCAGCGAAAAAAAATTCAGCTGGTCCGACTGGACTTGCTTCATTCAGACGTTTACGCCAGCCTGTTCCAGGCAGGATACGAGCTGCTTCACTGGCTTCATCAAGGGCAGCGACTGCGGACTCATCACCAGCAATAAGTTCTGCCAAGCGTTTTTCCAAGCCACGAGCACGGCCACGACGGCCATCCTCAGCCCCTCTCACCCAGCGGCGCAGTTCAGCAGTTTCACCGGCTGTCAGAGCAGCTGCGAATGCGCTATCAGCAGCATCAAAGACGTTGTGGCCTTCATCAAAAATATAGCGAGTTGGTGAGAATTTATCTTCCATACCGCCCAAAGTTGCCTGAACCATAACCAGGGCGTGATTGGCAATCACAATATCCGCTTGCCGTGCTGCGCGGATGGATTTTTCGACAAAACATTTATGATAATGCAGACAGGCAGAATGGATGCATTCGCCGCGCCTGTCCGCCAGGCCCAGGCTGGTCCGTGTACCAATAAGGTCAATCAACCATGCTGGAAAACTGCTGCCAGTTAAATCACCATCTGGACTGGCAGAGGCCCAGCGGGCCATAAGTCCGAGTGCCACAGCATCTGCGGGCTGACCAGGCAAACGCGATAGCGCTTCTTCTAAATTCAGCAGACACAGATAATTCTCACGCCCCTTTCGAATTACTACTTTTTTCCCACCAGTTTCACTGCGGTCATGCAGGCGGGACAGCTCATCAGCAATTTGATGCTGCAGTGTTCGGGTATAGGTTGATACCCAAACAGCAGCCTTATTGTCTTCTGCCCATAAGGTGGCTGGAGCCAGATAGCCTAGTGTTTTACCTGTGCCGGTTCCAGCTTCAGCCAGTAACAATACAGGTCCAGATGTGCTGTCCGGGCTGGCGAAGACAGAAGCCAGGGCAGCTGCATAATCAGACTGGGATTTACGTGTTTCTGCTGTCTTTCCCAACATATCCTTCAGCCGTTTACGCGATGCATCAGGCAAGATTGGGCTTATGCCCGGTTCACCGCGTGGCGGTGTCTCGTCAATCTCATCCAAATCAACCCAGATCGCAGCATTGCGCCCATCTGGGGGGCCTTCAGGCCCGGAAACAGCCCCAAGACCAGCCATCACCGGGCCAGTCCATTGCCAGCCGCCCCGTCCCATCATGTCTGCAAGCCGGGCCAGTTTCTGCTTCACCTTATCTGGTTGATCAGCTAGCTCATCTATCAGCTTTTGTGCGGCATGAAAGATGGTCAGTGCCTTATCTTCTGCTGAAACAGGTGTGGCTAGACCCAGCTGCGTGGCCAAACCAGCAGGTGTAGGAAGACAAAACTGAGCAGGCCGAACAAAGGCAAACAGTTCCAACACATCCACAGCTCTCGGTAATTCTGCCTGCAGTCGCGCTTCGCTCCATTTGCGGTGACAGATCAGATAACGCTGTTGTATGGTAAACTCTTCTGGAACGCCCCTGTCTTTGCGTGTAATCTCACCATCACCTGAGATGATGACTACATCATTAAAATCAGGAAACAGAGCGGAAAATGCACTCAAGTCTAAGGGAGTATTCATGGGCTGCACTATAACCAGCACAGACAAATTTGCCCAGCTTTTATGCAGGCAGGGGCTTGACCAGACTTAGCTGACCTCTTATCACCTTCTTCAAACTGTGTGGGTAGCTTCGGATGATTGGATTAAGTTTACATCTGTGCTGTAATAGCCCACCCCGAAACATGATTTAAATAGGCTCATTTCTTCCGTGTCCGCAGAACAACTTAGATCACTTGCTGAAGATGCCAAGGCATGGCCTTTTGCTGAAGCCCGAGCTCTTCAGGACAGGATAGCAAAGCTGAAAGATGACCTGCCGGAACGACCGATTTTGTTTGAAACAGGTTATGGTCCATCCGGACTACCCCATATTGGCACCTTTGGCGAAGTGGTCAGAACCTCCATGGTGAGGCATGCTTTTGAATGTCTGACAGGCCGAGCAACTAGGCTGGTGTGTTTTTCTGATGATATGGACGGGCTGCGCAAAGTGCCTGACAATGTGCCAAACCCGGATTTTATTTCCGAATATTTGCAGATGCCGCTAACACAGGTCCCTGATCCTTTTGGCACGCATTCGTCATTTGGTGCTCATAATAACGCCCGCCTTAAGGCGTTTCTGGACAGCTTTGGTTTTGATTATGAATTCATAAGCGCAACAGATATGTACAGCTCTGGCCAGTTTGACCAGGCTTTGCTGGATATTCTAGCAAATTATGATGCGGTGACAAATATCATCTTGCCGACACTGGGCCCTGAAAGGCGTGAAACATACAGCCCGTTTTTACCTCTTTGTCCGCGCACCGGAAAGGTTCTCCAGGCAAAGGTTGTCTCTCAGGACGCAAAAGCAGGTGTAATCACCTATATTGACCCGCAAACAAATGATAATGTCAGCGTGCCTGTGACGGGCGGGCATTGTAAGCTTCAATGGAAGGCTGATTGGGCCATGCGCTGGTACGCGTTGGGCGTTGATTATGAAATGAGTGGCAAGGATTTGATTGAGTCTGTCACGCTTTCATCAAGAATAGTCAGGGCATTGAAGGCGACACCGCCTGCTGGGTTTTCTTATGAGCTGTTTTTGGATCAGAATGGTGAAAAAATTTCAAAATCAAAGGGCAATGGCCTGTCGATTGAAGACTGGTTACGCTATGGCAATCCTGAATCACTGGCTTTGTTCATGTATGGTCAGCCAAAGCGCGCCAAGCGGCTCTATTTCGATTTAATTCCTAAAACAGTTGATGAGTTCTACGCCTATAGGGAAAAGCTGAACGATGCAGCGCCCGCAGGCAGGCTGGAAAATCCTGCCTGGCATATCCGGATTAACCAGGACGAAACACCAACAGCCATGCCTGTTAGTTTTTCCTTGCTGTTGAATCTGGCAGCGGTTTGTTCTGCTGAAACATCTGATAGCTTGTGGGGATACATCCGTGCTTATGCACCAGACACTAGTCCGCAGGCTCATCCTGAGTTAGATAGGCTGGCTACTTATGCAGTGCAGTTCTATCAGGACAGGGTCAGACCAACAAAACGATACCGCATGGCTACGCCTGATGAAAAGGTCTATATCACAGCCCTGCGGGACAGTCTGGCCGTTATGCCCACAGATGCTCTGGCTGCAGATGTTCAGTCAGCTGTCTATGCAGCTGGCAAAGCGCATTATGAAAATCTGCGTGACTGGTTTAGCTGCCTTTATGAAACCATGCTGGGTCAGGCCCAAGGCCCACGCATGGGTAGTTTCTTTAAGCTGTATGGCTTACAGGAATCTGTTGCGTTATGTGATAAGGTCCTGACAGATGAACTGGCGGGATCCGCATCAGACAGCTGAAAACGGCAAGGAGTGAACTAAATAGATTGATGTGGCAACTCGCAGCAAAATTGACAAGTAGGCTCCCTGCAGAACTGGCCCATAATCTGACGATACAGGCGCTGCGCCTGGGCCTTGCCCCAGTTGCTAATCAGCTGCTTCTGCCAACCAATATTGCCGGGATGGCATTTGATAATCCTGTCGGGTTGGCAGCTGGATTTGATAAGAATGCAGAAGCATATATGGGAGCCTTCCGGTTGGGCTTTGGCTGTGTTGAAGTGGGAACAATCACCCCCTTGCCACAGATGGGTAACCCGCGTCCACGTGTGTTCCGGCTCACCGCAGATGACGCGGTGATTAACCGTTATGGCTTTAATTCTAAAGGCATGCGTGTCGCTGCTGCCCATCTGTCCAGCAGGTCCACTAGACATGGAATTCTGGGCGTGAATATCGGGGCCAATAAATTAAGTCAGGATAAAGCTGCCGACTACCATAAATCAGCTGCCCACCTCAGCCGTTTTGCGGACTATCTGACAGTGAATCTATCTTCTCCAAATACGCCAGGCCTGCGGGATCTTCAGCATGAGGAGGGGCTGAGAGCCTGTCTGCAGGCGGCCTTTGACGGTCGGGATGATGCTTGCGGACCAAAAGCAGGTCGCCCACCAATATTTGTGAAGTTGGCACCTGATCTGGATGCAGCTGAACTTTTTCGCTCTATGGATATCGCTCTTGATTGCGGTATTTCTGGATTTATCCTGACAAATACAACCACCTCCCGCCCGGAGAACTTGTCCTCAGCGCTTAAGGATGAGGCGGGGGGGGCTTTCTGGCCAGCCTCTCACCTTTTTGGCACTGCAGAAAATAGCAGAAGCAGCTAAACATCTGCGTGGGTCAGGCCAGCCAGTAGCGCTTATTGGTGTCGGCGGCATAGGTTCAGCAGAGCAGGCCTACGCTCGTCTTCTAGCGGGAGCTGATCTTGTTCAGCTCTACACAGCTCTTGCCCTTCAGGGCCCACTGATGGTGGCTGATCTTCTTACTGGATTGCGCGCTATGATGAAAGCCGACGGGCTTTTGACAATTTCAGATGTAAAACAAGCCGGTCTCTCGGCTAAGCAAGCTGTCAGGCACGCGGCCCATGTCGCCGTAGAATGCGCAAAGCTTCAATTAGACAATTAAATGGTGCCGCAGATGGGCTGCGCGACAAATCTGACTGTCCTGCAGCACCATATTTTGGATAATTTGTTAGACGATCGCCTAAGGGTCGCTTTGGCTTGACCTTTTGCTTATTTGGACTTATAAACCCCCGATTGTTGCATTTTTTGAGCTCAAAGGGCTGGCGTGAAAGGACAAAAGCTATGTCAAAACGGTGTCAAATTACAGGTAAAGGCGTGATGTCAGGCAATAATGTGAGCCACGCGAATAACCGCACCCGCAGACGGTTTCTGCCAAACCTTCAACGCACCAGCATGTCATCAGAGATTTTGGGCCGTGACGTCTCACTGCGTGTTTCTGTTAGTGCGATTCGAACTGTTGAAAAGCATGGTGGTTTGGATGCATTTTTGTTGCAGGCCCGTAATTCAGAGCTGGCTGATGAGGCTCGTGCACTCAAGCGAGAGATTATGTCAGCACAGTCAGCTTAATGCGCTCGGGTAGCAAGCTCAGCATTTAATTGAACGTTAAGTGATTGAACTGATAAGAAACACCCTGCTTGAAACGGCAGGGTTTTTTATTACCGTTTAAATCGGTGCATTGACCCGGGTGATTTATCTTCGTCAAACAAATCTGCCAGCTCGCCAATCACCGTGCCGCCTAACTGATCAACATCTGTTATGGTTACAGCCCGTTTGTAATAGCGGGTCACATCATGGCCAATGCCGATCGCCAGCAATTGTACGGGGGATTTGTTTTCAATCATGGCAATAGTCTGGCGCAGATGCTTCTCAAGATAATTGCCGCTGTTTGAAGACAATGTTGAATCATCAACGGGTGCACCATCTGAAATGACCATCATGATGCGTCTGTCTTCTGCACGGCTGACCAGCCTGTCATGGGCCCAGACCAATGCCTCGCCATCAATATTTTCCTTCAGGATGCCTTCGCGCAGCATGAGGCCAAGTGACTTACGTGCACGGCGCATTGGCTGGTCAGCAGATTTGTATATAATGTGGCGCAAATCATTTAACCGGCCAGGCATAGCTGGTTTCCCAGCGCCCTGCCAGTATTCCCGCGACTGTCCGCCTTTCCAAGCTTTTGTAGTGAAGCCCAGAATTTCAACCTTTACCCCACACCGCTCCAGCGTGCGGGCCATAATATCAGCCGTAACAGCAGCAATGGTGATAGGCCGTCCCCGCATCGAGCCTGAATTATCCAACAGTAGAGTGACAATTGTGTCTCTGAATTTTGTGTCCTGTTCCTGCTTATAAGAGAGAGCGCTGAAGGGCTGGGTGACAACACGATGCAGCTTGCCGGCATCCAAAAGACCTTCTTCAAGATCAAATTCCCAAGACCGGTTCTGAAAAGCCATAAGTTTGCGCTGCAGCCTATTGGCTAGCTTGCCAATCATCTGATTTAGATTTTCCATGTGGCGGTCCAGCATATTGCGCAGCCGCTCTAGCTCTTCTGGATCACATAAATCTGCAGCATCAATCACTTCGTCATACTGGTCTGTAAAAATTCTATATACATCTGGGCCAGGCTCTATCTGATAGGGGTTCTGGCCAGGCTCTCCACCTGGTGATTCCCCATCTGTCATTCCGTCCATATCTGAATCAGCATCTATATCTGTGCTGTCATCTGAGGCCATTCCAGCCGCGTCACCATCCTGCTCAACACCCTGGCTCTCATCGCCCTCACTGTCATCTTCACCTGTTGCAGATTGGGCATCATCTGCAGATCCGTCATCCTGTGATGCTTTATCATTGGCATCATCCTCTGCATCACTGCCATCCTCATTCTGATCTGCAGCATCTCCCAAATCAGACTGCAGCGCGCCAATAAGGCGTCTCGACAACTCAGCAAAATCAGACTGATTCTCCTCACATGAACGCATTTCCTGCAGCAGATCTTCTGCCCGTGCATTAATCCAGGGACGCCATAAATCCATGACCATGGCAGTCGACGCAGGTGGGGCCTCCCCTGTCAGCGCTTCACGCACCATCAGTCGCACAGCATCCACCACTGCATTATCATCACCGGAATCAGGCGCCCCAATTGTTGAGGTTGAATATTTCTTATTTAGCCGGGCCGACAGGTTCTGCGCTACACCTGTCATCTGGTTCGCGCCAATCGCTTCAACCCGTGCTGTTTCAGCAGCATCAAAGATAGCTTTTGCCGCTGGTGCTGACGGGCAGAGGGATTGATGTGTTTGATCATTGTGATGAGCTAGCCATAATCCAGCTGAATCAGCTGCGCCGCGGCTGTCAGAGCGCATTTTCTGGCCGGTTTCACGCGGCAGAGCAGGCAGCCTTATTTCCGTCTTGCCAATATGGGTGTCCTGTCCGGCATAACGGACCTGGCGGTCCACACCGCCTGCAAGTGCACGCAATGCCGCAGCATTTGCTTTCAAGAAATCAGACGGCTCGTTTTGACTCAACGTTTCGTATCCCTACACCGTTTCGTTACTGAAGTTGTCAGGATGCCTTCTGTGTCATGGCTGGGGCTTCTGGCAGGTCAACGCCAAAGATGCGCTGGTAATATTCAGCCAAGGTTGGTCGTTCAATCTCATCACATTTGTTCAAGAAGCTTAATCTAAACGCTAGAGTAATATCATCGAAAATCAGGGCATTTTCAGCCCAGGTCAGAACCGTCCGTGGTGACATTAGGGTAGATAGATCTCCAGCCATAAATCCTTTGCGCGTCATATCTGCCATGCGCACCATCTGGTCAATTTGTTTGCGGCCCTCATCCGTCTGATATGGCTTCTGCTTTGCCAGAATAATGTTTAGTTCATCTTCATGCGATAGATAATTTAAGGTTGTCACAATTGACCATCTGTCCATCTGACCCTGATTAATCTGCTGGGTACCGTGATAAAGGCCGGTTGTATCTCCAAGGCCAACGGTGTTTGCCGTAGCAAACAGGCGAAAATACGGATTAGGGGTGATAACCCGGCTCGTATCCAGTAGGGTCAGCTTTCCGTCAACTTCTAGGATGCGCTGGATTACGAACATCACATCTGCGCGGCCCGCATCATATTCATCGAATACCAGTGCCACACAGTTCTGAATTGCCCACGGTAGGATCCCTTCGCGGAATTCAGTAACTTGCTTACCATCTTTCAGAACAATGGCATCTTTACCAACAAGGTCAATGCGGCTGACATGACTGTCTAGATTTATACGCATGCACGGCCAGTTTAGGCGGGCAGCGACCTGTTCAATATGAGTTGATTTACCAGTGCCATGATAGCCCTGAACCATAACGCGCCGGTTGTGTGAAAAACCAGCCAAGATCGCCAAGGTCGTATCATTATCAAACTGATAATCGGGATCCACAGCAGGCACATAAGCTGACGGCGCTGAAAATGCTGGAACTTTCAGGTTAATATCGAGGCCGAACAGTTTCTTTGCATCCACTTCAATATCAGGGGCGGAAAGAGAATGTGCGGTTTGGCCGTGGGTTGTTTCTGCGGACATAAACTTGACTCCGAATTTCATCTTAATCTGAAGATTAGCAGTTATCAGGCGCACAGGTAAAATGCAACGGCAAATGAATGTGCTCGCACCTCTTCAAATCCCCATCAGTGGCGCCTGCGATAGTTTGTTAATGGCGCTGTCAAAGGCTTTTTATGTTTTTACGCAACACAGCATAAGCAAGATTTATTTCTTTTAGCCTGTCTTCCGCAGCTGGGTCTGACTGGTTATGATCAGGGTGCAGCTCTTTTGCCAGCGCTTTATATCGCTGCTTTATGGCCTTTTCATCTGCACCAGGCTCCAGTTCAAGCAGCGCATAGGCTTTCTTTTCTTCTACTGTCAAATTCTGAGCTGCAATATGTGTTTTTGTTTCTGGCTCGTCAAAAAATGAAAATTTGTCTTCAAAAGGCTCAGAATTGGCTATTTTTGCAGAGGGGCCCGTGCCAAATTTCCAGCTAGGCCGCTCCCACGTGGTGGCCCGTCTGATCTCACGTTCCAGCGCTTCTCCCTCCAGCCCGTCATAATAGTTCCACTGGCTGTTGAACATGCGGATATGATTTAAGCAAAACCAGATATGACTGCGCAATTCCTGTCTGTTTTTGGGTGCGGGATATGTGCCTCTATCAAAACAGCCCTCAGCCATACAAATATTTAGGCCAGCGTCAGATATAATTTGCTCACCAGCTTTAACGGCAAAATCAATGTCAATTTTATGTTTCCGTCTCATCTGTTTCAGTATAAGTCATAAAGAGGGCTTTACAAGCTCAGCCTTCGATAAAACAATGCTTTTATTAGGCTTAGTAGACTGCAGAGGAATAATAAGGATGACGCCACATTCAGAAACGAAAATCGCTGATCAAATGGTGGCGCGCTTGAAAGCTGACTTATCACCATCTGTACTGAAAATAGAGGATGTCAGCTGGCAGCATGCAGGCCATGTGGGTGCGCCAGACGGCGGCCAGTCCCATTTTAATCTTCAGATTGCTGCGCCTGCCTTGCGAGGGTTAAGCCGTGTGGCTGCGCACAGGATGATCACCTCAAGTTTGGCTGATTTTCTGGCTGGTCCGGTGCACGCGCTTCAGATCACCATCATCAAAGACTGAGGCTATCCAGCTCGTGAATGTGTGGTTTATTCGTCATTCTGTTGAGCATAGGCAATACAACTGTTAGTCAAGCTGGGCAGAGGGGTCTTTAGCTGCTGGTTCTGATCTGCCCCTAAGGCATCCCGTTTCTGCCGGGCCTTTTCGCCATAGAGTGTCTGGAAAGCAGTTGTGGCCATTGGGCCCATCAATTCAGTAATATGAGTACAGCCCTTTGGCCCGCCGATGGCAGCCTGAACTTTTCGCTTCCAGCCAGGCCCGATTTTAAGGCCAATCAGGCCAATGATGTTTTCCGCTCCCTTTGGGCAGATCGCATAAGGACCATTTACCGTCACAGCTTCGGCATGCTGGATCACCATCTCAAAATCAATTGTAATTCTGACCTGCATATGGTGAACGGGCGTGCCTGATGTGATGATGCCATGGGTAGAGGATGGAAAGTCATAGGCCTTTGTGTCAATCAGCTCACCTTCGATATCTAGCAACCCGTCTTTACGGGCATAACCGTGACAGCTTACTTGGCGGTTATGTCTGTCTTCACGTTCAGCAGGCGGGGAGAGATGCTGAGTCTTCATATGTTATCCTTTACATTCATAGCTGTTTGTTGGCAGGCAGCCATAATCTAATCGAAGTGATCTGATTGTTTTGGCGGGCAATGATTTTAAAGCGTATATCATGAAACTTGAACTCCTGTCCGACAGAGGGGATATGTTGGCTTTCGTAAATAATAAGCCCCGCTAATGTAGAGGCCTCATCATCGGGGAGTTCTAAAGCCAGTAGACGATTCAAATCACGCAAAGTGACTGTGCCCTCAGCAATATATGAACCATCTGGCTGCGGTTTAACATCAGGCAGATCAATATCCGTTTCATCATCAATATCCCCAACAATCTCCTCTAAGATATCTTCAAGCGTCACTATTCCACGCAGGTCTCCATATTCATCTATCACCACTGCAAAATGCTCACGCCGTGCCCGAAAGGCCTGAAGCTGGGCAAATAACGGTGTGGTTTCTGGCACAAAGAAAGGTTCAGTTGCAATATCCTTAATGTTCAGCCCACTTAAATCGCGATCAGCATTCTCTTCAATAGCTCGCAGCAGGGCCTTAACATGCAGAACTCCTGTAATATTTTCAGGCTTGCCGGAATACACCGGATGCCGAGTATGCGGTGAGCGCAGCACAAAACGCAATATTTCTTCTGGGTCATCATGCGCATCAACTGAAGATACTGACGCCCTGTGTGTCATGATCTCCTCCACTGTTAGCTCACCTAGATCGAGAACAGAGGACAGCATGGCTCCTGTCTCTCTTCCATCTTCATCTGTATCCTCGCTATGTAGATCAATCAGTCCACGTAATTCATCTTCGCGTGAAGTGCCCTCTTCGCTTTTATTGCGCAGTAGGCGGATGACAATCACCCGCAGGCTCCAGGTCACAGGTTTCAGAGCCCAAACAATGATCTGCACAATCAGTGCGATTTTCAGGGAAAATCTGTCTGCGTTATTAAAAGCATAGCTTTTTGGAAGAACTTCAGCAAACAGGACAATAATTACTGTCATGACCAATGTGGCCAGCGCGACGCCACCATCACCCGTCAGCGAAATAGCAGCTGATGTTGCTAGAGCTGAGGCCAGGATATTGACCAGATTATTACCCACAAGAATTGTACTGATCAGCTCTTCTTTGTTTTTGCGCAACTTCTCGACACGCATTGCCTGACGGTTGGCCTTTGTTTTTGCCAATTGCCTTATTCGTGCTTCTGAAGCCGCCGTCAAGGCAGTTTCAGCACTGGAAAAAAACGCTGATATCATGATAAGCAATAAAATGATCAACAAGAGTATTGCTGTTGAAAGCGCGATACTCATAGCGTCTCCAAAAATCTGTTCAGCTCAGCCTCATCAATGTCCCCGGCAACAAAAGCCTCACCTATTTGCCGGGCGAGAATGAAGGTCAGCTTGCCCTGCCGGGTCTTTTTATCTTTACGCATGTGCTCAATCAAAACCTTCGGTTCTGCCTGCCCGGCGGCTAGCTGGTCATTTTGTGCAGGCATCTCCATGTTCTGCAGATGGGCGGACACGCGCATCACATCCTGTCCTGAACATAAGCCAAGCTGCCGGGAAAATGCAAATGCGCAGACTAGGCCCGCACTGACAGCCTCACCATGCAACAGCCGGCCATCATAACCGGCGACAGCCTCAAACGCATGCGCAAAGGTATGGCCAAGATTCAACAAGGCTCGCCGGCCAGCCTCATATTCATCAGCAGCAACAATATCAGCTTTAATCTGACAGGATCGCCGCACAACCTCCGCCTGAACGTCAGTATCACCGCTGATTACGCCACGCCCGTTAACCTCCAGCCACTCGAAAAATGCAGCATCGCCCAAAAGGCCATATTTTACCACCTCTGCGTAACCTGCCTTTAATTCTCTTGCGGGCAGGCTGGCCAGCATACTGATGTCTGCAAGAACCAGCCGAGGCTGATGAAACGCCCCAACCAGATTTTTTCCTGCAGCTGTGTTAATCCCTGTCTTGCCGCCGACAGAACTGTCCACCTGAGCTAGAAGGCTGGTAGGAATTTGGATGAAATCAAGGCCTCGCAAAAGGCTGGCGGCAGCAAAACCAGCCAGATCACCAATTACACCACCGCCAAGGGCCACCAAAACCGTTTGCCTGTCAATAGGAAGCCCCAGAATATCATTTACGAGCTGCTCATACGTGCCGAATGACTTACTGGCTTCGCCAGCTGGCAGAATAAAGCTGACAGTTTGGCGGGCAAATTCAGCCAATGCCTTTTCGGTGGCCTGAAGATGAAGCGGTGCGATGTTCGCATCTGTGATGATTACAACCTGTTTTTCTGCCAGCAGAGTAGACAAATCATCTGCCGCAGCAGTGAATAGATCATGGCCGATGTGAATATCATAGCTGTTTTTAGCCAGAGCGACATGGACGCGCGATGAGGTGGTGGTCATATTTTTGAGGCCTCATATGCCGGTAATTTATTTGTCATTTTTGTCTGACACAGCTTCAATATAGCTGTTCTGCTCAAGGATATTGAGTATTTTTTTCATCGACAGGCGGAGGGAATGCCGCCCAGTTTTGACATGAAGTTCTGCCTGCTGATAATCAGCCATACGCTGTTGGCGCAAATCACTCAGAATTTGTAAAGGGTCGCCCGCATTCAATAAAGGCCGTGATGATGTGTTGCCAATACGGTGCAGGAGGTCTGTTGGTTTTGCATCTAGCCATACGCTGATTGCGTGGGTTTTTATGGCCGCCCGTGTTTTGGGATTGCAAAACGCACCACCGCCCGTTGACAAAATGACCGGCGAGCTTTTTAGATTACTTAAAATGGTTTTGTGCTCCATTTCTCTAAACTTTGCCTCCCCGCTGATCTCAAAAATATTGCGGATAAGTAGCCCAGATTTTTTCTCAATAATTGTGTCGCTGTCTACGAATGACAGGCCTAAGGCAACAGCAAGACGTTTGCCAAGTGCGGTTTTTCCTGAGCCCATTAGTCCAACAAGAACAATGGGTTTTTTTGTTTTTGGTTGGTATTCGCCATCAATATCTGCTGCGAACCGGCGGCGCTGTTCAGGTGTGAAAGTTAACATCTGCGCTCTTGGTATGATTTTGCTTATTTTTTCTTGATCGCTATTTAAAGTCTAATCTGGCTAAAGTCTAGCTTGGTCTGCAAGTTAAGTCACCACTGCATAGTGGTTAAAAAGCATGTTACGACTTTTCACATTGCCTCATCACTGCCATAATGTTTCCGTATGTCAATTTTAAGTTATTATGGTTACGCTGGATATATTATTGAACAAAAATTCTGATATAGACATTGTAGTGATGCAGATGAAGGACATATGATATGACTGGTATGCGCCTGTTTTTAATTCTTGTTCTGGTGTGTGGTTTTGGCGGGTTGACCTTTCTATCTACCTGGCAAATTCCGGCTCCGGTCAAGACGGTTTCAAAGATTATCCCGGATGAACGTCTTGAAAATTAATCTGCTCAGACCCGCTCTTCGTCAGTTAATTGTGGCTAGAGCTTGCTTTTTGTTGATTTGCATCTTTCTGCCCCCACTATTTGGAGCTTCACAGCTGGCTGCGGAGCAGGAAAGCGAGCTGGCGCAGGGTCCTGTTAGCCTAACAGATCTAGCCAATTTTAACTCCTCAGAAACAGATAAGTCACGGCCAGATGAAACCCAGTTTGTTGGCGATCTGAATGCTTCATTGCAGGCCACTGCAGACAGTGAGCTCAGTGGTGGGCAGACAGATGCAAAAGCGCCAGCTGGGGGTAAGGAAGCCTCTCAGACATCAGTTGCTGCTGGCCGGGTTGGCAGGCGTTCTATTTCAAAAGTTGGGCTGGCATCAATTGGCTTGAACCAAATTACATCGGTAGATACAGTCATAAATTCTCTGATATGGTCAAACTCTGATGCCGAACAGGCATTGGCGCTGCTGAAAGCGACACCTGCAAGAGGCAGTTCAGCGGCGCTGTTGGCTCTAACTTCCGCAATTACAGTTCAAACAGCTGTACCTCCAAAGAATGCAGGGAATTTGGCTGAACAGCTTGTTGAGGCTAGGCTGGACTGGCTGGCGCGTTCTGGTCAATCAGATAAATTATCGCAGATTGTTCGGCTCTTGCCTTTGGATGAAGAATGGTCTGAGTGGAAGAGATGGCAGATTGAATATGATATGGTCCGCCGTGCTGATAAAGCGGCCTGCAGTGATGCTGAACAGTTTGCGCTTCAGACTTTGGATGCGTTCTGGCACAAGGCCAGGATCATCTGTGCCTTGCTCGACGGTCAGTTGGGTGCAGCCAGTTTCGCAGCAGATATTCTGCGGGCAAGTGGTGAGCAGGATGATAATTTTTTCCAGCTGGTAGATAAACTGCTGGGTCGGGCGGCCACGTTATCTTTAGACCTTGATGACTTATCCTTGCTGCATCTTGTTCTTATGGATGCCGCACATGAACAGATTTCAGCTGATGCTTTTGAAAATCTTCCTCCATCTATGATACAGGCGGCCGCCAGTTTTCGCTATCTTGCCCCTGATGCTGCATTGAACACCAGTTATCAGATGCTGGACAGAAATGTGCAGACAGCCGGAGAGACAGAACAAATCTGGCGGTCCTTGCTGACTGCACCTGTTCCGGCTGAAGCCGCTTTAGCTAGTCTGCGCAATCAAAATGCAGAGGGGAAGGCTCATCTGCGCGGGCATGGCCTGAACTCAGCATATTTGTGGGTTGGACTGGCCACACGCCAGGGCGAGGATACAGATATGCTGATTGTGGAGGCCCTCAGGCGAGAAACTCAGGCCGGCCGAATTGATTTGCTTATAGATTTATATGCCAGCCTGATCCGTCAACGTTTGGAGATGACAGAAGCAGCGACGTTGTCAGAACAGCTTGCTTCTGATTATGCGGTTATCCTGGCCTTGGCAGATCCATCCCAGCCCCTGCCCGTTATGCTGGATGCAGCATCTCAGAAAGCTTATGACATTCAGACCGTCTTGCAACTTACAGACAATATGGCATGGGATGCTGACGTTATGATGAGGCTAGACTGCTGGTCGCTTTTGCCGATTTTAGACGCGATTGGTATTTCAACCCCGTCATTTGATTGGGTGGCCCGTCTGACTAACTCATCAGAGGGTGCAGATGGCTTTAGTGACTGGCCTGCACCATATCATCGTCTGTCTGCCTTCGGCCTCTTGGCGCTTGAACAGGCAGCTGAAGCTGGACGAGTTGGCGAGGTAGGCCTAATCGCTGCAAGCCTTGTCCAGCCTGTGCATCTGGGCTGGGTCGCGCCTTCCGATGGTTCGCGGGTCATTGCTGCATTGCAGCAGGTGGGTCTTGATAGTACAGCTTCTGCATTGGCACATGAGCTTATGATCTCGTCTCTTTTAAGATCCAATTTCACCAGCAATTCAGGTTGAGGTAAAAATGGAGGAGCAGGGTCAGATATCGGCGGTGCGGAATGATACTGGGCTGATTGACCGGTTTCTGCAGACCATTGCTGCTGAAAAAGCGGTTTCAAAGCATACATTGTCCGCCTACCATAGCGATCTTTACGTTGTGGCAACCGGCCTCGCAAATCTGTCATCAGATACAGCTGCGGGGGGATTGCAAACTGCGTCTGCAAATGATCTGCGTAAGGAGCTTCAACTTTGGTATAAGCAGGGCCTGACCGCCCGCACAATTGCCCGGCGCCTGTCTACTCTGCGTCATTTTATGAGTTGGATGGTTGCGGAAAATCATCGTACAGATAACCCATCTCAGTTCCTTGACAGCCCGAAGCTGCCGCAGAGCCTGCCAAAAAGCCTGTCGGAGGATGAGGTTATAACCTTGATAGAGGCCAGCGCGCATCTTCCAGAGACACAAGCCCTGCAAATGCGGGCTGGGTTGGAGCTTTTATATGCTGGCGGTCTGAGGATTTCAGAATTACTGGCTTTGCGTGTTCAGGACATGGCCGGAGACAAACAGATGCTGGTTATTAAAGGCAAGGGAGGGCGTGAACGGCTGTCCCCTTTGACAGCTGTATCTGTTGAGGTGGCGAGGCTTTGGCTGGCGCACCGTGACGCGGATGGCCCTGTGACCCATTCGGATCAGCTTCTCGCTGATGCAAAATCAGAACTTACCCGCCAGAAATTCAGTGTTTTGCTGAAACAAATGGCCGCCCACGCCGGCTTGCGCGCGGATAGGGTCAGTCCGCATGTGCTGCGGCATTCTTTTGCCACGCATATGTTGAATAATGGGGCAGATTTGCGCAGTTTGCAGACATTACTTGGTCATGCGGATATCGCTACTACACAAATCTACACAACCACCCGCTCTGATCGCCTTTACCAGCTAGTCACCGGCGCGCACCCGCTTGCAGCAGAGCAGAAAAACAAGTAAAACAACCTAGGTAAGCTCCAGTTATTTTTCTGATAAACATCGGATGGATTGAATGCACCACTTTCTTGATTTTGAAAAGCCAATTGCCGCTCTGGAAGGTAAGATTGAAGAATTGCGCCATCTGGGTGGGGACAGCGGGCTGAATATTGCAGATGAAATTGGTAAGCTTCAATCGCGCATTGATAAAGAACTGTCCCAGACTTATAAAAAGCTGGGACCATGGGAAAAGGTTCAGGTTGCCCGTCATCCTGAACGCCCTAAATTGGTTCAGATCATTGCGCATATGTTCACAGATTTTACTCCGCTTTCAGGGGATCGTAACTATGCTGAGGATTATGCCATCATTGGCGGCCTGGCGCGGTTTCAAGGGCAGCCGGTTGTGGTGATGGGCACTGAAAAGGGCAGCACTACAGAACAGCGGATTAAAAGGAATTTTGGCATGGTTCGACCTGAAGGATATCGCAAGGCGATCCGATTGATGGAATTGGCCAATAATTTTAACCTGCCTGTGCTAAGTTTTGTTGATACAGCTGGAGCTTATCCTGGACGTGGCGCAGAAGAACGCGGTCAGGCAGAAGCAATTGCACGGTCTATTCAGGCCTGCCTGAATCTGAAAACACCCCTGATTTCAGCCATTGTGGGTGAGGGTGGATCAGGTGGTGCTATTGCGCTTGCCACTGGCAACCGAGTGGTGATGTTTGAACATGCTGTCTATTCTGTCATCTCTCCTGAAGGCTGTGCATCTATTTTGTGGCGCAGTTCTGAAAAGGCACAGATTGCGGCAGAAGCTTTACGGCTAACCGCACAGGATATGAAGCAACTTGGCGTTATTGACGCCATTGTGGTTGAGCCGCTTGGTGGCGCGCATCGGCAAATTAAACAGGCATTGGAGAGTCTGTCGGTAGAATTACTCCGTCAGTTAGATGAGCTGCAAGGCTTGTCCCCTGCAGAGCTGCGGGCAGACCGGCGCAAAAAATATGTCACCATTGGTAATGCGGCCCTAGCGTAACGGTAAATGTCTAACGTTTATCAGCTGTAATTTGGCTGATGCTGCAAATGGCGTAGCGCTGCTCGAGCCCTTTTTACCTCATCTAGGTCTATTTCAGCTTGCAAAACACTGTTGGCCCTGTCGCCAGCGTCAGCCAGAATTTTTCCCCAGGGGTTGATGATCAGGCTATGACCGTAAGTCTGCCGGCCATCAGCATGTCTACCACATTGTGCTGCAGCTAGTATAAAACTTCCTGTTTCTATCGCTCTAGCGCGCTGCAGAACATGCCAGTGTGCTGCACCTGTTGTTTGGGTAAAAGCTGCGGGTATTGTTATGATTTCAGTTCCAGCTTGGCCAAGTTGGCGATACAGATTGGGAAAGCGGATGTCGTAACAGATAGACAGGCCAATATGGCCAATCGCTGTCTTGCAATGAATCACAGCGTCACCTGGCTTGAAATGTTCTGATTCGCGATATTTCTTCCCGTCACCAACATCCGCATCAAACATGTGAATTTTGTTATATCGGGTCAGAATATCCCCATCCGGGCCGATAAGATAGCCACGGTTGGCCTGCCGGTCATCATTGTTTGCTCGCATCATCAGTGACCCTGCGTTGATATGAATCTTAAATGTGTTCGCCAGTTCTTGTAAGCAGGAAAGGCTTTGGCTGGAAGCTTCATCCTCTGCTAGTTCTTGCAAGGCCGCCCGGTCTTTTGCCAGAAAGTTTGCACATTCCGGTAGACAGATGAACACAGCTCCACTGTCGGCTGCTTCCGTAATCAAGCGACGCATAAGAGGCAGAGTGGTGACTTGGTCTGGGCCAGCACAATATTGCAGGACAGCAACTTGAACGGTGCGTGTCATTAGCTGGCAACCTGAAGCAGCCTGTCCAGCTGGCCTGACCGTTCAAGGGCCAGTAAATCATTACACCCGCCAATATGCTGTCCATCAATAAAAATCTGCGGCACAGAAGTGCGCCCTCCAGCACGTTCGGTCATGCCCTCACGCAGGCTGAGTCTGGTTGTGACATCTGTCTCGTAATACATTACCCCTTTTGCATCGAGAAGCTGTTTGGCCCGGTTACAAAACGGACAAAACAGGGTTGTGTAGATTTCTATCTTGCCAGACGGTGTGGACATTGCGGACGGGCCTATATTTATTTTTTTGGGGTTAAAGCTCTATTGTTAGCATATGGGGATAGCTATACAGAAACGCAAGACAAAATGCATAGCACATTGATTAAGACCCGTGCACCATCTGACCTGCACTCTATCTGACGAAAAGCGCCTACGCGAGTTTTATTATCTTGTCCTGGTTTATTTGCTAGGTTCGCATTTGCCTTTCGTTGTTCTTCTGCTTATAAAGCAGCGAGAAAAATCAAACATAAACACAGGACAGGATGTGCGCTTCGCACTACCTCTTCATATATGGTCCAGACAACGCCACGGATATTTGACAGGTCTGCCTGGCTGCACAACCGCGACCGTGCAGCTGCTGGCTATGAGAAAACCGCTTTTTTGAAGGAACTGGCCTGTGCGCGTTTAGCTGAACGGTTAGAGCTGGTCAGACGCGACTTTACAGATATTCTTGATCTGGGCTGCCATGGTGGGCAGATGAGTGCTGCCTTACCGGCGCGGTTTCATGAACAGCCCATGAAGATTACACAGATAGACCCGTCGGCGGCTTTTGTTCAGCGGGCCAAAGTGGCCAATCCGTCTGTGCAAAAAAACCTAGTGATGTCAGATGATATTTTGCCCATTGCACCAACCTCTTGTGATGCTGTGTTATCGGCCATTTTTTTGCACTGGATGAATGATCTGCCGGGTATACTGTCCCAGATTTGTCTTGCTTTGCGGCCTGACGGGTTGTTGCTCGCTAATATGCTTGGTGGACGCAGCTTAACTGAATTGCGTGGCTGCCTTGCTGAGGCAGAAACAGAAATTTGTGGTGGCATCAGCCCGCGCTGCATGCCTATGGCAGATATTCGCGAATTGGGCAGTTTGCTGCAGCGAGCCGGATTTGCATTGCCGGTTGCTGATGCTGAGCTTTTGACAGTGACTTATCCGGATATGTTCCGCTTAATGGCAGATATTAAGGCAATGGGCGGCCAGAATTGTCTTTTTGGCCGGATAAGTCATTTTACACCTCGGGCTGTGTTTATGCGGGCGGCAACGCTTTATAAGCAGAAATTTTCACATTCTGGTGGTCAGATTAAGGCTACTGTTGAGCTAATCACCTTAACTGGCTGGGCCCCTGACACCAGTCAGCCTCAACCCTTGCGTCCGGGCAGTGCGGCCAACCGGTTAGCAGAGGCGCTGGGAACAACAGAAACACCGTTGAAAGGCGGCTGACTTAGTTTGCTGATTATTTGACTTTTAAACGCAGTTCGGCAGCCTCAGGCAAAGAGTAGGTCCTGAAGAACAGAAATGAACTCTTTATTTGCAGGCGGCATATCAAACTGGCGTAATTGGGATGGCTTTACCCAAGCCAGCTCGCCGCCCTCTTTTGGTTCCGGGCTGCCCTGCCAGCGTCGGCAAATATACAAAAGTAGCAGTAGGTGGAATGCATCATAGGCATGTGAGGCAAAGCTAACAGGGGCCAGACAGGCTTGCTTGGTGTTTACACCCAGCTCCTCATCTATTTCACGTATCAGAGCCTGCTCAGGCGTTTCGCACTTTTCTATCTTGCCGCCGGGAAATTCCCACAACCCCCCCATCGGCTTGTTCCTCGGCCGCTTTGCCAGCAATATCCGGCCGTCATTATCAACCAGCGCAATTGCCGGGATTACCAGAAGCGGCAAAGGAGTCTGAGTCGCAACTGTCATTGGGTTAACTTCTGTAATCTGCGTTGATAGCGATATAACCATGGGTTAAGTCACAGGTCCAGACAACGGCCTCTCCTGTACCCAGACCCATATCGATCAAAATATCAATATCATCACCAGCCATGTGCGCGGCTACAGGAGCTTCATTATATCCATCTTTGCGCTGGCCATTCTGTGCAATGACAATGCCGCCAATACTGATCCCCAACCGGTCGCGATCTGCCTTCGCTCCAGACTTGCCAATGGCCATGACAATACGGCCCCAATTTGCATCTGCCCCAGCAATTGCGGTTTTGACTAGAGGGGAATTGGCAATGGCAAATGCAATGGTCCGGGCATCCCTATCCGTCTCTGCTGCGCGTACACGCACAGTGATAAATTTGCTTGCCCCTTCACCATCTTTTACAATCTGCTGAGCCAGATCAATCATTACCTCCTTCAGGGCTATATAGAAAGTCTCTCCTAGTTTGCTGTCCATATCAGTGATTTTCTGATGGTCTGCTTTATGTGTCGCCAGCAGATAGACGCTGTCCGATGTGGATGTGTCACTGTCAACTGTGATTGCGTTAAAGCTGGCGCTTACAGCCTTCTCTAGCATCTGCTGAAGACAGGCCGTTGCAATCGATGCGTCAGTGGCTATATAGGCCAGCATGGTCGCCATATCTGGGGCGATCATACCAGATCCTTTAGCAATCCCGTTGATTGTGACGCGCTGCCCTTCTAGCATTAGACTCCTGCTGGCTCCTTTGGCAAAGGTATCTGTTGTGTGAATTGCCAAGGCAGCGTCATGCCAGCTGGCACTACCAGTCCGATTGTTTATTTGGGAGGCAAAACCAGCTATTGCCTGTCCGTCCAGCGGTTCACCAATAACACCTGTTGAGGCGATCAGAATTTGTTCTTCCGTCAGGTCAAGTGCAGCGGCAAAGGCTGACCTGTAAATAGAAATCTCTGCTTCCCCTGCGTGGCCCGTAAAAGCATTGGCGTTACCTGCGTTGGTCAGCACAGCTCGGGCATGCCCGTTTTTAAGCCCTGCACGCGACACATGCACAGGTGCAGCAGCTGTGGCACTTGTTGTGAATACACCGGCAAAGCTGCTTCCTTCATCAGCCATTATCAGAAACAGGTCGTCCCGGCCTTCGTATTTCAGTCCGGTTGCTGCTGTGGCCAGCTTTATGCCGGCAAGAGGAGGCAGGTCGGGAAACTGCGCTGGAGCCAAAAGAGAGGGGGTCAGTTCTGCCATGACTATCTGTATTAGTTTGCCGCGTTATTTTCGTTTGATGCTTGGGCATCACTGCGGATATCAGTGAAGCTGCGTTTAGAAAAAGACGCACCCTGTCGTAATTCGTCCAGTAGCCTAGCGAGGTTCTGATTGATCAGATTTTGTTGTAACTGCGGCTGAAGAGCAACATAGCTTGGAGGTTCAGCTATGCGCTTATCTTCAAGCAGGATGACATGCCAGCCAAACTGGGTCTGCACAGGGAATTCAGAATGCTGGCCAATATCAAGGTCAAAAGCGGCAGTTTCAAATGTAGGGAGCATCGCCCCGCGGCCAAAATACCCTAAATCACCACCATTCGGCCCACTAGGCCCAGTTGATTTTTCTTTTGCTAGCATGATGAAATCAGCCCCACCTTTCAGCTGCCTGATGATGTCTTCGGCTATTTGTTTTTCGGCTACCAGTATATGTCTTGCTTTCACTTCCTCACGCGAACCTGTGTCAGCAATATAGGTATCGTAAGCAGCTTTCAGTTCGGCATCTGTTATTCGCTTCCTGATTTCGCCACTTACCCAGGCTTCAGCCAGAACGCGCTGGGCCGCAATGCTCATCCGTCGCAGAATTTCGGGGTCTTCTGTCAGACCAGCTTCATTGCCTGCAGCAGCGGCCAGACGTGAATCAATGATATCATCCACAAGTCTGTCAAAATAGGTTTCCATAGGCTGTTGAAGCAAATCAGCAGGCAATCGATCCCGAAGTGCCATCACCTCCTCCAAATAAATTTCTTCTCCATTCACAGTGGCAACAGTGATTTTTGGGGCGTCTTGCGCCCTTACAGATTGACTAACCGCAAACAGGATCGGAAAGCACAAAGCTGTAAGTACTTGCAGAAGAGAGCGATTTGTGAATGGTTTCATCTGTCGTTTCCTTACTTGAGCCAGTTGTTCTGGGATTGCTAGCGCATGTAGCAGGCGGGGTTCCGACATTATAATTGTCTGTCCGCCCATATATGCATATTTACAGTTCCTGTCCCAATTACCATATTGCTATCAGCTCCTGCAACTGGCAAGGCAGTGAAAATACCAGCTGCAGGGCGCTGGCTTGTCCTACTTTTGTTTGACAAAGACCTGTTCAATGCCTATCTGCAAGAAGTAAGTCGGTCTGTGCTAGTCGGGCATGGCGGGATTTCACACTGGGTATATCCATATTGGTTTACATCGTTTGAACCCTAAATCAAGTGGATAAGGGAAATAAGGAATATGTTTTCATCACTCGCCAAAAGTCTATTTGGAGAGACCGGCAGCAAAGATGTTAAAAGGCTGCAGGGAAAGGTTGATGCGATAAACGCCGCCGAGCCAACTTACAAGGCAATGAGTGATGACGATCTGAAGCAGATGACAGCAACACTAAAAGGCCGCCACGATACTGGCGAAAGTCTTGATGATCTGCTTGTCGATGCATTTGCTATTGTGCGTGAGGCCGCTGTGCGTACGCTTGGCCAGCGGCATTTTGATGTTCAGCTAATGGGCGGGATTGCCCTACATGAAGGCCGCATTTCAGAAATGAAAACGGGAGAGGGAAAAACCCTTGCGGCTACACTTGCTGTCTACCTTAACGCGCTGACAGGCAGGGGGGTGCATGTGGTGACGGTCAATGATTATTTGGCCAGTCGTGATGCAGGCTGGATGGGCCAGGTATATGAATTTTTAGGGCTGAGCGTGGGTTGTGTTATACCTAGCATCGAAGATGATGTGCGACGGGCAGCCTACCAGGCAGATGTGACCTATGGCACCAATAATGAATTTGGTTTTGATTATCTGCGGGACAATTTGAAATTCACATTGGAAGATATGGTGCAAAGAGACCATAATTTTGCCATTGTGGATGAGGTGGATTCTATCCTTATCGATGAGGCGAGAACACCTCTGATTATCTCTGGCCCTGCCGAAACATCTCAAGATCTGTATAAGTCAGCAAATAAGCTGGTTACTGCCTTGCGGGATGATGATTTCGAACGTGACGAGAAAGCTCGCAGCGTAACGATGACAGAAACCGGTGTCCAGCACGCAGAACAGCTGCTGATTGAAGCTGGCCTGATGCATGATGGTAGCCTTTATGATATTGCCAATGTAAGCATGCTTCATCACTTGAACCAAGCGTTGCGGGCTCATAAGATGTTCCATCGAGACACTCATTATATGGTGAAAGCTGGTCAGGTCATTATAATTGATGAATTTACTGGACGGGCTATGGAAGGTCGCCGCTACTCTGATGGCTTGCATCAGGCCATCGAAGCAAAGGAAAATTTGCAGATTCAAGCTGAAAACCAGACTCTGGCATCGGTTACTTATCAGAATTATTTTAGGTTATATGACAAGCTTGCTGGTATGACAGGCACAGCCCAGACAGAAGCTGGAGAATTTTCTGAAATTTATAATCTTTCGGTTATTCCTATACCCACAAATCTAGAGGTTAAGCGAATTGACCATGATGACGAAGTTTATCGGACTTCCAAAGAGCGAGATGAAGCTGTGATTGCTCTGATAACAGATTGCCAGTCCCGCGGGCAGCCCATTCTGGTCGGCACAGTTACAATTGAAAAATCAGAAGCGCTGTCTGAAGCGCTGAAAAAGAAGAAAATCAAACATAAAGTCCTAAATGCCCGTTTTCATGAAGAAGAAGCAAAAATCATCGCCCTTGCTGGTGTGCCAGGTGCGGTGACAATTGCCACAAATATGGCTGGCCGGGGAACAGATATTCAGCTGGGTGGCAATCTTGATATGCGCATTGCGCATGAAGCCACAGATAGTGAGGGTCAGGTTAACGCGGTAAAATCATCTGCAATTGCTTCTGAAATTGATGCACTGAAAGTCAACGCTCTGGCTGAAGGTGGGTTGTATGTGGTGGGTACTGAGCGCCATGAATCGCGACGCATTGATAACCAGTTGCGTGGCCGGACTGGTCGTCAGGGAGATCCGGGCGCATCGAAATTCTTCTTGTCTTTAGAAGATGATTTAATGCGGATATTTGGCTCTGAAAAGCTCGATGGCATGCTGCAGAAACTCGGCCTTGAAGAAGGTGAGGCCATTACCCATCCTTGGATTAACAAAGCTGTGGAAAAGGCCCAGTCAAAGGTTGAGGCGCATAATTTTGAAATTCGCAAACAGCTATTGCGCTATGATGATGTTATGAATGACCAGCGTCACGTTATTTTCTCGCAACGCAAGGAAATCATGGAAACTCCCAATGTGCACGAAACAGTTCGTGATATGCGTCATGATTCGATTGACACAATTGTTGAAGAGGCAATTCCGCAAAACAGTTTTGCTGATCAGTGGGATGCGGAAAAGCTAAAAGCCTCATCACGCGCTACACTTGGACTTGATATTCCGGCAGAGGATTGGATCGCAGAGGATGGCATTGCTGAAGAAGAAATCACGGAACGCTTGCAAAGCCTTTCAGATAGCTATATGGCTGAAAAAGGCACACGTTTTGGGCCGGAAATTATGCGGATGGCAGAAAAATCACTTCTGCTTCAGGTGCTGGATCAGCAATGGAAAGAACATCTGCTTCAGCTTGAACAGCTACGTCAGGGGATCAATCTTCGCGCTTATGCCCAGAAAGATCCTTTGAATGAATATAAGCGTGAAGCCTTTATTATGTTTGAAGCGATGCTGACAACCATGCGGCAAACAGTTACGATGGCGTTATCACATGTTGAACTGCGAGGGCCGGATGAAGACCTGGCCTCTTCAGAAACGGCCCCAGCTGCTGCCCCAACTGGTAAAGTGCCACGCAATGCGCCCTGCCCCTGTGGTTCAGGTAAGAAATATAAACATTGCCATGGGAAGATTTAAAAGAGGGACGCCCTGAAAAGAGTAAAAATCCTTAGGAAAAATTAGGTGAATACGTGAGAGAGTTATGAAAAAATTCTCGCTTGGATGTGAATATGATCATGAATTTGAAGGTTGGTTTGCTGATGCTGATGCGATCCGTCAGCAGTTGCAAACAGGTCTGCTTGACTGCCCTTATTGTGGAAGCACAAATGTTGAAAAACGGTTATCAACCCCAAACTTGTCAACCCCAAAGACAAAGGCACGGATTGTAGAACAGCAGCAGGATGCTCTGCCCCCTGCAGTTGATCCGATGCCTGCCCCTGAAACTGTTGCTGCCACGGGCCCATCTGCGGCTCTTGCTCCGTCTGTGGGGGAAGGGTCAGCGGCCTTGCGGATCGCGGTTCGGGCCCTGCATCAGAAAATTCGGGCTGAATTTACTAATGTCGGCGATAAATTTTCTGAAGAGGCCCGTAAAATTCAAGAGGGTAGAGCTGAAGAGCAGAATATTTATGGCACCTGCACAGCAGAAGAACATCGAGAACTGAGTGAAGATGGGATCGACATTCTGCCGTTGCCAGAGCTGCCACCTGAACATTAATTAAAAAAGTATGGCGAATAGCTACGCTAGCTGACCAGAGGCGCCGTAATTTACAGCTGTGACAGACGAAAACCGGAATCCTCCCTGCGTAGTTGGAATAAAACCAGTAATATCATCAATCAGAATCCCTGCATCAGCACATTCGCGTTGTAGCTGTTCAGGCCGGATAAATTTTTCAAACTGATGCGTGCCCCGTGGCACCAAATTGAGTATATATTCAGCTGCAAACTTAGCTAACAGCAGCGCAGGCAAAGTCTTGTTTATTGTCGTGAATATGATCACGCCATCAGCTTTGAGCAGCCGCCGCATGGACTGCAAAAACTGATGCCTGTTATTCACATGTTCGATAATTTCAGAAGCGTAAATTAGGTCAAATTCTTTCTGCATTGTCGGAGTTTTTGCCAATGATTCAATAGGCAGGTTCTTATAAGTGATTGACAAACCCTGTGACGCGGCATGGGCTTTTGCGACGTCAATCGCGCCCTGAGAGGCGTCAATTGCTGTGATGTCTGCCCCTAGCCGGCATAAGGGTTCGGCTAAAAGACCGCCGCCACACCCTACATCTAGAACTTTGCAGCCATCAAGCGGCAAAAGATTATCTCGTTGGTAAGCTATGAGTTTGGTGCGACGGGCAGCGGCCAGAATATATTCCAAACGCACAGGGGTGAACAGATGCAGGGGTTTCATAGGCCCATCTGGGTCCCACCACTGTCCAGCCTGACTGTTGAAACGGGAAATATCATCAGCATCTACTGTGGATTGGGTGTCTGGCATGGATGACATATATTGGTCCTTGGCTATGTTGTGCAGCCCATCAGGATTGCTAACCTTTCGTTCTATTTCATCATAGGACAGGTAAGTAAATGAAGTAAATCGTTACAGCGCCCCCCACCTGCTCTTTTCTCTTCTGTAGAATTCGTGTAACAGAGGGCAGCGGTTTTTAAATCATGACGCATGCAGCAGCGCAGGCCGCCTAAAGCTAAAGCAGCAGTGGCCAGCACAGAATAACAGGTTGATTATGGCGCGTATTGTTCAAAAATTTGGAGGCACGTCTGTCGCTGATCTCGACCGAATAAGGACGGTTGCACAGCGAGTGAAAGCAGAGGTTGATGCGGGCAATCAGGTCGCGGTTGTGGTCTCTGCCATGTCTGGCACGACGAATCAGCTGGTTGAATGGGCAACAGATATCGGCCCCGTTCATGACGCGCGTGAATATGATGTAATTGTGGCTACGGGTGAACAGGTAACGGTAGGTTTGCTTGCGATTGCGCTTCAGAATATTGGAGTTGATGCGCGGTCATGGCTGGGCTGGCAAATCCCTTTACAGACTGACGACATTCACAGTTCTGCGAGGATTGAGGGTATTGATGTAGCCCAGGTCGAGGAAAGACTTATGCAAGGCCAGGTTGCTGTTGTTGCTGGCTTTCAGGGTATTAGTCCTGGAGGGCGGGTAACTACGCTTGGCCGGGGTGGCTCGGACACTTCTGCCGTGGCACTAGCAGCCGCATTGAATGCAGATAGATGTGATATTTATACAGATGTTGATGGCGTGTATACAGCAGACCCCCGCATTATGCCGAAAGCGCGTAAGCTTGAAGAGATTACCTTTGAAGAAATGCTGGAAATGGCTTCAGCTGGAGCCAAGGTCTTGCAGACCCGGTCTGTTGCTATGGCGATGCGGCACAATGTTCATCTGCAGGTGCTGTCCAGCTTTTCAGATGAGCCAGGAACGCTTGTGATTGATGAGGATGATGTTATGGAAGAACAAAAAATCAGCGGTATAGCCTACAGCAGAGATGAAGCTAAAGTGACGCTAGTGAACTTAGCAGATCAGCCAGGCATTGCGGCGACAGTATTTGGGACACTTGCTGAACATCACATCAATGTGGATATGATTGTTCAATCGGCATCTGCTGATAAACAGAATACCGACATCACTTTTTCATTGGGTGCGCTTGAACTGGACAAGGCTGTTGACTGTCTTGAAGCGATCAAGAATAAGTTAGGCCATCAGGCTTTGGTAGCTGACCCTGATATGGCAAAAGTATCTGTAATCGGCACGGCAATGCGCTCGCAACCTGGAATCGCGCGAACTATGTTTTCTGTCCTGGCTGAGAAAGGCATAAATCTGCATGTGATTTCAACTTCAGAGATCAAGATATCAGTACTAATTGATTCAGATTACACAGAGCTAGCTGTCCGCAGCCTGCATGATGCCTTTGGCCTTGAAACAGCCTGAATCATAGCTTAATACAACCTGGCAAACCAATATTTAGGCCTAAAAATTCCGAATCTTAAAGTTTTTGTAGTATTTCTATTCAATTTAAGGTAATAAAAAGCAAGATTGGTTCGTTACTTTACGGTGTTAATGGTTAAGACATGTACACGAAAAACGAACGAGAAATGGTAGAATATCCAGCGCTGGCTATCGGTCAGGCGCTTAAAGCTGAACGCGAAAAATCCAATATTTCATTGCGAGATATAGCTGAACGTACGCGATTGTCGTATGCAAACCTGACAGCTCTGGAAGCAGGGGATTTTGAAAGCCTTCCTGGTATTGGTTATATACCAGGGTATATTAGGAATTATTGCAAGGCAGTTGGGATTGACTCAGCATCCCATATAGCCAGCTTCAAGTCGCTGTCCGATGATGTAACTAAAAAGCCCGAATACAGCTTTCCAGTTCAAGCTCTTGTGCCACGTGTTGCGGGCAGTATGTTGGCGATGTTTGCCGTTCTTATTGGGCTGGCGGTTTATGTTGGTTGGACAGTTCTCACCTACAATTTAGCTCCTGATGATGAGCTAATTGCATCATCTATATCAAAGCCTGAGAAGCTGGCGGCTCTAGTTGAAACTGAAGTTAAACAATTCGAACAGCCTACACAGCCCTCAGCCCAGGCTCTTACTGAAGCGGAGACAACAGAAAAAACACCAGATGGGGATCCCAACTATAGACCGCAGCCAATAACTTCCCAGCAAAAAGGTGAAACGGAACTTGTCGAGGTTGAGCAATATCCACTTTTATCTGAACCGGAGGTGATGCCTAATGCAACTGCATTGGAGTCGGTAAGTTCCTCAGAAGAGACACAAACAGCGCTCGCCGTAATGGAATATCCAGCGGAGACTACGCCTCTTCCTAATGCTGAAATGTCATTTGATCAAGCGCTAACAGGCGTGGCCGCTCGAGCGACCGCCCGCATTCCTGAAAAAGAAGTGATAATCAAGGCAACAGCCAGTGCCTGGATCGAAGTCACACGCGCCAATGGTGAGGTGCTGGTAACAAAATTGATGCGTGATGGTGATGAGCTGGCCCTGTCAACAATCGATGAACTTTTTCTGAGTACAGGCAATGCTGGCGGGCTGCGTCTTGAGATGGTGAATCTGTCGGCTTTTGATGCCGGTCAGACTGGAGAGATATTGCGTGATCTGCGTTTGAACCGTGAAACTCTTTTAACCCGCCGGAACCAACTTACCTATTGATCAGAAATGCTACTTTAATGCTTTCAAAATAGAAGCTGTATAGTGTTGTTTCGACTGGTCAAGTGAGGGTAAAACAGGTACGATTAGTGAGAATCGGCATTTGGTTAATCGGTCTTACCAAGAAAACAGCTACCTGAAATTACAGAGCCAAAGATATGTTCTCACAGGCTTACCGTCCTTATCGTTCAATTGAGCGCCGCAAAAGCCGTCAGATATTTGTCGGGCCAGTTGCAGTTGGCGGCGATGCGCCAATTTCTGTTCAGACAATGACTAACACCCCGACCACAGATATTGCTGGAACGCTGGCCCAGATAAATGCTGCTGCTGGAGCAGGGGCCGATATTGTGCGGGTATCCTGTCCTGATGAACAGAGCACGGCTGCACTAAAACAAATTTGCCGAGAAAGTCCAGTTCCGCTTGTGGCAGATATTCATTTTCATTACAAGCGCGCGCTGGAAGCAGCAGATGCGGGGGCGGCCTGTCTTAGGATTAATCCAGGAAATATTGGAAGTGCTGAACGGGTTGCTGAAGTAGTGCGTGCGGCTCGCGCGAATGGATCTTCAATGCGCATAGGTGTGAATGGCGGTTCTTTAGAAAAACATCTTCTTGAAAAATACGGAGAACCTTGTCCTGAAGCTCTGGTTGAATCAGCTCTTGACCATGCCCATCATCTTCAGGAGCTGGATTTTCACGAATTCAAGATTTCAGTAAAGGCATCTGACGTGTTTCTAGCTGTTGCCGCCTATCAGCAGCTTTCAGATGTGATCGATTGCCCGCTTCATATTGGAATAACAGAAGCTGGTGGATTACGGGCAGGAACTGTAAAATCAGCGATTGGTCTTGGCAATCTTTTGTGGTCTGGCATTGGTGATACAATCAGGGTCTCATTGTCAGCAGACCCTTCTGAAGAGGTCAGAGTGGCCTATGAAATGCTGAAATCTCTGGGGTTGCGCCGTCGCGGTGTAACTGTGATCTCCTGCCCATCGTGCGCGCGTCAGCAGTTCGATGTGATTAATACAGTTCAGGAAATTGAAGAAAGGCTGTCGCACATTAATAAGCCTTTGACTGTTTCCATAATTGGTTGTGTGGTAAATGGCCCAGGGGAAGCCCGTGAAACAGATTTTGGTCTGACTGGCGGCGGTAAGGATAATCATCAGGTGTATATCTCTGGGCTGGCCCATCACCGGCTGACGAACGAGGGAATTGTTGACCACGTAGTCGGCCTAGTGGAATCTCATGTTGCCAAGATGGATAGCCTGCCCGAACATTAGTCAAAACTTTGTGGTGAACAGACTTAGGCAAGCCGATAGAAGGTTTGCTTTGCTTCTTTTTGGCTGCTTCAATGATCAAAAATAAGGACGAGAAAATGGATTTGCTTCAGCCAGTCAGAGGGACAGCCGATCTTTTGCCAGAAGATAAGGCTCGGCATAATTATGTCGTTTCTGTTGCCCAAGATGTAGCCCGCCGTTCTGGTTTTCAAGATATGGCTACGCCAGTGTTTGAATTTACGCAAGTTTTCAGCCGACCTTTGGGGGCTTCATCCGATGTTGTTGCAAAGGAAACTTACAGCTTTGAAGACAGGGGTGGCACTGGACTGACACTGCGGCCTGAAGGGACAGCGTCAGCAATGCGAGCGGTCATATCGAACGGGTTAACCCAGTCACTGCCTTTACGCTGGTTTTATGCAGGTCCCATGTTTCGCTATGAACGGCCACAGAAAGGGCGTATGCGACAGTTTCATCAAATTGGGTGCGAGCTTATAGGGCCAACCAGTCCACTGGCAGACGCAGAAATTATCTCAGTCGGTGCTGCAATTTTATCTGAGCTTAAAATTCTGCCGCATACAAAACTTCACCTGAATTCCTTAGGGGATCAGAAAAGTCGTCTGGCCTATCGGCAGGCCCTGATAGACTATCTAACACAGTATCGTAGTAGCCTGTCTGAAGACAGCCAACGACGCCTTGACAGTAATCCGTTGCGGATTTTGGATTCAAAATCTGAGGCTGATCAAGCAATTCTGACTGAAGCCCCTCGCTTACCTTCTTACCTTAGCAATGAGGCTAAGGCACATTTTGATCAGGTCTCTGGTTGTTTGAATAAGGCAGCTATCGAATTTGTTCTTGATCCGCTTCTTGTAAGGGGGCTTGATTATTATTCACATACTGCATTCGAGTTTATTACCAATGCGCTTGGCGCGCAGGGTACGGTTTTGGGGGGTGGGCGGTATGATGGCCTGTCAGAAACACTCGGAGGTCCACCTTTGCCAGCTGTTGGCTTCGCGGCAGGCATCGAACGGTTAGCGCTACTTGGGGATGATCATTCTGCTGCTGTGCCAGATATCGGACTTATTGCAGCCGATATAGATGCAGAGCCAGAAGCATTCGGACTGGCTGTTTCACTGCGTCAGGCAGGTTTATCTTGCCTGATGCTGATAAATGGAAATATGGCCAAAAAAATGAGGGCTGCGAGCAGGCTTGGTTGTGCAAGTGTGGTCATTGCTGGCTCAGACGAGCTCAGACGTGGGGCGGTCAGTGTACGCAGCATGGCTGATGGCGAACAGTTTGAAGTGGAAATATCTAAGCTCACAACATGGCTGTCTGAGCGGCTGAGTGAAACTTCCCAGGAAAGTGATTAAGATGAGCCTTGAAACCAATATGGACAGGGTGCTGGAGCGTCGTCAGGACATTGAGGGCAGACTGGCTAATGCAGCTGCCTTATCTTCTGACCAGCTTATGCAGCTCTCACGCGAACTGGCGGAGATTAAACCAGTGGCCCAGCAGGTTGAAATTGTTCGTCAGCTGCAGAAAAGCCTGCAGGATGCAAAAGACATAGCTGTGAGTGAAACCGATGATGAACTTATCGAACTTGCCCGTACAGAAACAGAAGAATTGGCTTCTCGACTGCCAGATGAGGAACATAAGCTGAAACTGTTACTTCTACCTAAAGACACTGATGATGCCCGTAACGCAATTATTGAAGTCAGAGCAGGAACTGGTGGCGAGGAAGCCGCTCTGTTCGCTTCTGATTTATTCGGCATGTATCAGCGTTTTGCAGCTAAATATGGGTGGCGGTTTGAAGTCATGGATATCTCGGAAACAGGAATTGGAGGCTATAAAGAAGCAACCGCAAATATTTCAGGTCAGGATGTCTTTGCCAAATTAAAATTTGAATCGGGTGTGCATCGAGTACAGCGAGTTCCCGAAACAGAAACCGGTGGGCGTATTCATACCTCTGCGGCAACTGTAGCGGTTTTGCCAGAAGCGCAGGATGTTGATATACAGATTAATGAGAGTGATTTGCGGGTTGATGTGTTCAGGGCGTCTGGTCCGGGGGGGCAATCAGTGAACACGACTGATTCTGCCGTTCGCATCACACATTTACCAACTGGAATCATTGTCAGCCAGCAGGATGAGAAGTCGCAGCATAAGAACCGTGCCAAGGCCATGAAAATTTTACGTGCACGGCTTTATGATGCTGAACGAGCGCGACAGCAGGCAGAAAGGGCAGCATCACGAAGAGGCCAGGTAGGAACTGGAGACAGGTCAGAGCGGATCAGAACCTATAATTTCCCGCAGGGACGGGTAACAGACCACCGGATAAATCTTACCTTATATAAGCTGGAAAAAATCCTGGCTGGCGAATCTCTTGAAGAAGTGATTGATGCGTTGGCGGCAGAAGACCAGGCTGCTCGCCTGGCTGAAGGACAGGAGGATGGGTGAAAACAGAAATTCTCGACATAGACAATCCAAAGGCTAGCCAGCGTCCTTTTGAACTCGAGGCAGAACTGCGAAGTGCGATGCCGGATCTGCTCCGGCAGGTTAAGTCCCGTCTGCACGCGCCTAGCTATCTGGATGCGCGCTGGCTACTTGGTCTTGCGGTTGGCCGTGATTCACCTGTTTTCGGCCACGAAAGCCTAATGCTGACGGTTGCGCAGGCCGCTAAACTTGATGCTCTTATAGCCCAGCGCAACAGCGGTTATCCGATAAGTCGGATGCGCGGCAAGCGTGAGTTCTATTCTTTGTGTTTCTGCCTGAATGACCATACACTCGACCCACGCCCAGACAGTGAATGTCTAGTAGATGCCGCCGTGGACTACACTCGTAGCGCAGCTTTTGATACAAAGGCACTCTCATGTCTCGATTTAGGAACAGGGTCAGGGTGTCTTTTGCTCAGCCTTCTCAGTGCACTGCCTAAAACATCAGGCATAGGAGTGGATCTTGCCCCCCTTGCTGTGTCGCAAGCCCGAGCGAATGCAGCTCAGCTTGGTCTAGCTGACCGGGCCCAGTTTATATGTTCTAACTGGGTCGAAGGGGTAGAGGGCAGCTTTGATCTGGTTTTGGCCAACCCACCTTATATTTCAACTGGAGATAGCACACTCGCACGTGACGTGGCAGATTATGACCCATCACTTGCCCTGTTTGCTGGCGCAGATGGTCTTGTTGCCTATGCCGAACTATTGCCGCAAATTCCAGCCAAGCTTGCAATGGAGGGCCGTTTGTTTCTTGAAATTGGGGCTGAGCAGACAAATGCTGTAAAAAAATTGGCTGAACAGGCCGGTCTGCAGCTTTATGCGGTCCGTCCAGATCTTGCTGGCCGAGACCGATGTTTAATATTAGGCAAAAAATGACGTTTTTTCTTGCCTTTATTCTCAGAACAGGGCAATAAGTTAATGTGACAAGTTGGCGATATGTTGCCCCGTCACCTATTTCCGATACGAAAACAAACATAATTGTTTCAGTTCGAACTGATTTCACAGCATTGGATTTTTCATGAGACATAATCAGGGTCAGAACCAAAAGCGCTCGCGTGGGCGTGGGCGGCGTAACAGTAACCACGGACAAACCAATGTTAACCGGAATACGACATTTGATTCAAATGGACCAGACGGGCGTCTGCGGGGTAATGCCCTACAATTATATGAAAAATATACAGCACTTGCGCATGATGCAAACGCTTCTGGCGAACGGATTTCTGCTGAAGCTCTGGCCCAGTTTGCTGACCACTATTACCGCATACATCAGACAATTGTCCAAGCAGCTGATCAACATCGCCGCAATCAAGAAGAGCGTCAGCAGCAAAACCGTAAGCCCGAGAGTGCTGCGTCAGAAACGTCCGAAAAGTCAGCTGATGATGTTCAGGCGGCGGAACTGCAGGATGAAGAAGCGGCTGAAACAGGTGCGCAGACTGCAGCAGAAGCTGACGAGGCTGTCGCGTGAACTAATTACGCACATTCAGCTGATGAAATGCATATTTGCACCCTGAATTAGTGTACCCTTCTTCACAATCCGCGCAAACATCCCAAAATTTGTATGACCATAGATTTGGAGCATGGTGCGTAAATGATTTAGTGATGAGTCCGCGGTGTCGGGGTCCACGTTAATGGCTGCGCATCTCCCAACCGGTTCAATTATTTCAAGTTCGACATCACCAATGCAGATATGTTTGCCTTTCCAGTCAAATTCTTCGAATGGTGTTTGCGTCTCAATAAGCAAATTCAGACGAAACCGTCTTTTATCCACCGATGTGTGAGTGACTTTGCTGAAATCTACCAGTGAGGCTGTGCCTGCAAGGCTGATCCAGGGGGCTTGTGTATCTGTATAGCCACCATTTGAAAGGCGGCACAGGCGCGGTGTCAGCTGAAACCGGTCTGGTAGCAAAGCATGTAATCTGTCCATTACTTGTTCCGCCTCGTAAGCAGCTGCCGAGATGGCAGCACCTGTTCTATCGGTCAGTTGGATGCGCTCCCTAATTTCATCATAGTCAAGCGTTAGTTCTGCCAGACGCGGTTCAGATAAAAGTTGAATGAAATGGCGTTTGCTCAGCCAGCCCTCATTCAGTTTTTCATGGCTGGCTGGGTGACCGTTACTAACTGCAAAGCGTCGGTCAGCAGGCAAGAGCTGGTCAGCAATAACTTTAACGCTAGAAAACCGCTGGCCAGGAAATCCTTTAAACGGATATTGCCAGATTTCAGCGAGTCTGCAAGGTGTTGAAGTCTGATCAGAAGCACTCATTGGATTAGTTCAGCGTTCAAGGGCAGCCTGCTGCAGGGTCACACCAACATAATCAGGCGTTAGGCTATCTTTCATTTGTTTCTCAATAGCCTTGACCACATCAGAAAAGGCCTGCATCTGATCGTTGGGAACACCTTTCCCAGCGGGCAGTTGAACGGTCATTGGATTGACTTGTCGGTTATTCACCATAATTTCATAATGCAGGTGTGGGCCTGTTGACCGGCCAGTTGAACCGACAAAGCCAATCACTTCGCCCTGTGTTATTTTGCGGCCTTTGCTGATCCCCTGGGCAATGCGTGACATATGAGCATAGGCAGTTTTGTAGGTTGAGTTATGCCGTATGCGGACATATTTTCCATAATTTCCATTCCATCCAGCAGCTTCGACAGACCCAGAGCCTGCAGCTAGGATGGGTGTGCCCGTGGGCACCGCAAAATCAATTCCGCGATGCATAGCGTTGAAGCCTGTTACCGGATGGCGTCTCATACCATAGCGTGAACTCAAGCGGGCCCCGTTAACAGGTGTCCGCATCAAAGTCCGCACGGCAGATTTTCCATTTCGGTCATACCAACCAATCTGCCCGTCAGGATGAGCAAACCGGTAATAGCCCATTCTTTTGCCAGACAAAATTATGCCTGCATAATTCAATTTGCCCGAACTGAGTACATCACCTGTCAGCCGGTCAACAGTCTTTTCGTAAACCAGTTCAAACTTATCGCCTCGCTGAATGTCGCGCTGGAAATCAACAGAAAAGCCCATCACTCGGACAAATTTTTCAAACGCATCAATTGGTATATTGACTTGGCGAGCAGCTTCATACAGTGACAAATCAATCTCATTGCCAGCGTGAACAGCGGCCTGGTCAACGGGGCGAACAGCCTTTATGGCATGCCAACTTAATCCAGCATCTTCAGGGCTGTCCCGCAATACATAATGGTCAAGAAAAACATTGCCAACTTCGCTAGAGGTCTGCTGGCTTGTGGGCAGGCTGACTTTCAGGGCAATAGCGCGTTTATCTTCATCCAGGCCAGCTGTAAATTCTGTGCCAATTTGCAGACGGCGCAGGTTTAGATGCCGAGATAATGCTTCTGAAACATAGGCGACATCCTGATTCGTAAATTTCGCTTTAAGCAAGATTTTGGCAAGTGTATCCCCTGCCGATAAGGTGAGCTTTGTTTCTGATAATACCGTTTGCCCTGTCTGCTGTCGAACCATATCTGCTAAATCTTTCGTTGATTCGGGCCACATATCCAATATATCTGGGCGACCTGTAGGACCAGCAACACCTACAACACGTCCGTTCCAGATGGACGCATAATCAGGCCGCGCTGCGGGCACAGGCACGTCACCGTTACTATCATCTAAGGGTTCACTAGAATCGTGCATTATCTGTGTCTTATTCTTATTCAAGAACTGAAGGGTGGCTGGTTGTGTGATCAACTCAACAGGGGCTGTTGC